>JBGPGE010000065.1:0-26323 GCA_041483675.1 Binatia bacterium | reverse complement strand
CCCACACACCGTGAGCGCGACGACGATTGCAAAAAGCCCCGCCCATTTTAGATTTTGGATACTTCGACTTAGCTCAGTACAGGTTTTAGATTTTAGATTGTCGGAGCGAGAATTCGAAGACCGCATCCAGGTTCTCTCATGCATTTGTTTTTCTCCTCAATCGAAAATCCAAAATCGCAAATCCAAAATTAATTACGCCAGCTCAAAGCACGGCAGCTTGATCTCCGGATTGTGTGTTTGTTCGTAGCGCACTTTGACGCGGTCGCCGAGCTTGACCTTCTCTTTGTTTTCGCCGAGCAAGCGGCTCTCGACGATCACGCCTTCGTCTAAAATTACATTGATATAGTAGATCGGCGCTTCTTCTTTAAACGCCGGATTGCGCGGCACGCGCACCAGCGTGAAGGTGTGAATCTTGCCGGTGCCCTTGGCTTCGATCCAGTCCAATTCGCCGAAGCAGTCGACACAAGCGACGCGCGGAAAGAATTGAACCTTGCCGCAGCTTCTACATTTCTGGAGCAGAAACCTATTTTTCGCCGCCCCTTCCCAGAATGGCCGGTCGATGGGATTGATCTTCGGCAAACTTTTTTGCGGCGCTCTCGCTTCAGCCATTACTTTCTCCTTTCCATCACGAGCGCGGCGGTGGTGCCGAGATTGCGCCCGTAGTTGAGCCAGCCGATGCCCGTGACCAGCGCGCGCTCCGCTTTCTTGACTTGATGACCGCCGGCCTCGCCGCGCAATTGCCTGAGCGCTTCGACGACGTGGAGAAAACCACCGGCGAGACCCGCCTGACCGACCGACAATTCGCCGCCGCCCGTGTTTACCGGGAAGTCGCCGTTGTAAGTCAGATCGTGCGCGTCGACGAACTTGCCGCCGTCGCCCTTCTTGCAGTAGCCGAGATCCTCGATCTGGATCATCACCGCGATCGGATAGTCGTCGTAAATTTCGAACAGATCGATATCCTCGCGCTCCACCTCGGAAAAGATTTTCTCGCCCACCAATTTCATCCCGAATGTAGTCTTCTCCGGTAACATGTTGGCGACTTGATAATGCACTTTCTCGGCGTCCGTAACTAAATAAACGAGTTTGTCGGTGATCTGCTTCGCTTTCTCTTCCGAGGCGAGAACCAGACATTCCGCGCCCGAGCACGGCATGACACAATCGAAGAGCCGGATCGGATCGGAGATCATGCGCGAGTTCAAATAATCTTGCATCGTCATCGGCTCGCGCAGCAGCGCTTGCGGGTTGTTCATCGCGTTGAAGCGTTGAGCGACGGCGATCTTACCGATCTGCTCCAGCGTGGTGCCGAAGTTTTCCATGTGCAGCCGCTGAATCAGCGCCATCAAGGAATTGGGACCGCCGTAGCCGTAAACATCGACAAAATTGCCGCGCTGATATTCGAGCGGCCGCTGATGCGGCACGCTCTTGTCGAAGGAGTTCCCGCCGACCAGCAGCGCGACGTCGAGATGACCGCATTCGATGGCATCCGCGGCGCGCCGCACCGCGCCGACCCCGCCAGCGCCGCCGTAGTCGGCGTTCAATACCCAGTCCAGTTCAAACCCAAGTTGTTCCGCCACGTGCGGCGCAGTGTCCGGACTCGCCTGGGTCGTGATCGACAGCCCATGAATGTCTTTCTTCTTGAGGCCGGTCTGATTCAGCGCCGCGCGGATCGCCGTCGCATAATGGCTGAGCTGCGAGTCTTCCGACTTGCGCGAATACTCCGTCGAACCGTAGCCGACAAAACAAACTTTCTTTCGTCGCAATGTTCTTCTCCTTTCCGTAGGGGCACGGCATGCCGTGCCCCTACAAACACCTTACGCCTCACGCCTAACCCCCAACGCTTCTTCCCCTATCTTCCGATCGATCTCCGCTTCGCGCCCGTAGAGCAGGCGCATCAGCCGCGCTTCGCGGTAAAAGCTCTCGAAGGGAAATTCTTTGGAGACGCCGTAGCCGCCGTGAATCTGGATCGCCGTATCCGCCGCTTCGAAGGCCATCCGCGCGGCCCGCTTCTTAGCAAGCGCGGCATCATGAAAGTAAGGCATGCCCTGGTCCGCCTTCCACGCCGCTTCCAGCGTAAGCCACGTGCAGGTGCGGAGGCTCACTGCGACATCGGCCAGCATCCACTGGATCGCCTGCCGGGAAGATAGCGGCCGGCCGAAGGTGACGCGGTTGCGCGCATGCTCGAGCGACGCATCCAGACAGCGCATCGCTATTCCAAGGGCCCGCGCGGCGATGCGAAGCTGTTCCGAGGCGATGATGCCTTCGACATCCTCGCCGACGCCGACATGGCGATCGCTCGCCAAACCGCAGGCGCGGAGCGTAAGGCGCGCCACAGTCTGATCGTTGGTCAGGTCGGCGGCGCCTTCGATCCGGACTCCAGGCGCGTTTTTCTCCAGGAGAAAAAGGCCGACGTCGCCGCCCTCATGCTCCACCGCCGGCAGCAGATAGAGGTCGGCGTCGGGATGGATCACGTCCATGCCGTCACTGTAAAGCTCGTAATCACCTGCCCCCCGCCGGTAACCGGCGCGGATCGCGCTCAGATCGCCAGTCTTATGAACTTCGTCGAACGCCAGCGCAAGGGACAGCTCGCCGTTCGCCAGCTTGCGCGCGTAAGGGCTCCGCGCGAGCACGGCTGGAATCGAAGGAGGCTCGAACGGCATTGCGGTCCTGCCGAACTCCCGGTAGATCAGAACTCGCGCGACTTGCCCGACACACGATCCTCCGGCAGTCTCGGGCAGTTCCAGAGTCCAGAGCCCTATGCGCTTGGCCTTCTGAACAAGCGAGTTCCTGATCTCCGGATCGAGTTCTCTTCTCGGCGGATCGCCGGGAGGCACGAAGGCTTCCTTCTGTTTGAGAAACGCTCCCTCGCGCGACATCAGCTCTTTCGCGACGAACTGGGCCGCGGTGTGTCGAATGAGCCTCTCTTCTTCGCTCAATCTCAGATCCATGACTAACGACGATCCTTCTGCCTTCTGCCTTCTGCCTTCTGCCTTCTGCCTTCTGCCTTCTACAACTCCATGCACCCTATCCCTTCCCTAAACAGCGCCCGCTGGATCATGTGACGCTGGATTTCAGAGGCCCCTTCGACGATCCGCCGGGGCCGGGCATATCTGAAGGCGCGGGCGAGCGCGTGATCGTTTCTCAAGGCTGCCGGGCCGGCTACCTCTAAAGCAAAATCGACCACGCTGTGGAGCAGCTCCGTGCCGAACAACTTGACGCAGGCCGCTTCGAAGCGGACATCCAGACCCTGGTCAGCCTTCCAAGAGCCACGATAGGTGATGCTGCGAAGCGCCTCCATCTCGCCCCAGAAGTGGCCGAGAGAGGCGGTAAACTTTTCGCGCTCTACCGGGTCTTGCCGCAGCAGATCACCGACGCGGCGCAAAACTCTCTGGGCGGCGCCGTGACAGCGGATTCCGACTTGGAAACGACGGGCGCCGAGCCATGCCTGATTCAACTCCCAACCTTTGCCCACTTCGCCCAGGACCTGGCTTTTCGGAACCCGGCAGTTGTCAAACACCAGCTCGCATGGCTCGCTTCCCGCGATCGTCTCGATACTGCGCACGACCCGATAGCCGGGATGGCCCGTGTCAACGAGGAAACATGTAATCCCTTCGCGGCCCTTGGTTCCGGGCAACCTGGCGAACACCTGCACAAAGTCGGCGACGTCGCCAAATGTGGGAAACATCTTGGTTCCGTCGATCACAAAGGAGTCGCCATCCGGAGTCGCCGTAGCAGCCATCATCGACGGATCGGAGCCGGCCCCCGGCTCCGTCAGAGCGAAGCACGAGGTCTTTTCGCCGCGAATACACGGAAGGAGAAGTTTTTCTATCTGATCCCCCTTGCAGGCGTAGAGAATGTTGGAGACATGGTTGCCGAGCTCGAAGGGCACCGCTGCCTTTTCCAACTCCTCCGTCACGGCGATCATCGCCACGTTGCTGACTTCCCGCCCGCCGTACGCCTTCGGCACGTCCAGATGCCAAAGATCTCCGGCCTCCGCCTTTCGCTTTAGCCCCTCCATGATTTCGATGTAGCGCTTTACTTCCGGGTCGCGGCTGAGCTTCGCCCGGCTCTTCCAGCGGCTCCCCTCGAAGATGTCGGGCGCGCCGTCGAAAACCGGCTCCAGCGGGATAAGCTCCTCGCGCACGAATCGCTCGACTTGGCGGCGCAGCGTCTCTTCTTCGGGACTTAAGCGGAAATCCATGGCTGACCTATAATTTTCCTGCTCCCCTGCTCCCTTGCTCCTCCGCTCCCCTGCTCCTATCACGTCCCTATGCCGGGTGAAAAGCCCCGCCAACGATCATTGACCCACCCACCTCTCTGTGGTAAGCGAGTTCATCAGTTACGGCCCTATCGCATGTCGGAGTAGCGTCCGACCCGACATTGCCTTGAGGAGAGCGCCGCTTCGCTATGAAATTTAAACCGCAAACCGTCTTTAGTCTCCTGGTCGTCATTTTTTTCGCCGTTTTTCTCTACGAGACGAGGGGATGGCGCTTGCAGGCGCGTCTGTTTCCCTGGGCGATCGGAATCCCCATGCTGATCCTCGCCCTGGTCCACATTTTTCTGGAGCTGAAGGGGCTGGACAAAAACGACGGCTCCGATAGCCCCCCTATGCAGTACCAGCCGACCTACACGGTGGACGACGCGGTGATACAACGGCGCACTGTGAATATCTTCGCCTGGCTGTTTGGCTTTCTCGGCCTTATCTGGCTCCTCGGTTTTGACGTGTCGATCCCCGTCCTTTGTTTTCTCTACCTCAAGGTACGTTCTAAGGAAGGCTGGCTTCTCTCGCTTGTGCTCACCGCCTCAGCATGGCTCATCTTCTGGGGGCTGTTCGTTCGCCTGCTTCACCTTCCTTTCCCCGACGGACAGCTTCTTGTTTGGTTAGGCCTTCAATAGGTTCAGCAATGACGGAGGGCGCTATGGATTTCAGGTTCAAGGGTTCGAGAGGTCGAGGGTTCGGGGTCCTACGCCTTCGTGCTGTTGTCCTTTTAACCATTCTGACCCTTTACCCTTTAACCATTAAGCCCGCTTTTGCGCAGGAACCCTTCTACAAGGGCAAGACCATCAAGATCGTCGTCGGCCTGAGCGCGGGCGGCGGCTACGACCGGGCCGCGCGCCTGCTGTCGCGTTACATGGGAAAGTACATCCCCGGAAATCCGGAGTTGATTGTCCAGAACATGTTCGGCGCCGGCTCCGTGATTGCCACGAACTATGTCTCCGGAGTGGCCAAACCGGACGGCCTGACGCTGCTCATGCCGCATAACAACGTTTATTTGAGCCAGCTCGCGCAGGATCAAGAGGTGAAATTCGATCTGCGCAAGTTCTCCTGGATCGGCGCGCTGGAAAAGGACGACATGATGATCTTCATACGCACCGATGCCCCTTACAAATCCGTCGCCGACGTCATCAAGGCCAAAGAGGCGCCCAAGTGCGGCACCACCGGCGTCGGCGCCTCGGACTACGTCATGTCGCGGCTGCTGGAGCTGACCGTCGGCGCAAAGATCAACAATGTTTTAGGATACCCCGGCAGCAGTGAGATCGCGCTCGCCGTCGAGCGAGGAGAGGTGCAGTGCCAGGGCCTCACCATCTCGACGTTTTTTTCGCGCGAGCCTTTCCTCACCTGGGTTACGAACAACTTCGTCCGGGCTCTGGCGCAGAGCGGACTCAAGCGCGAGAAGCGTCTGTCCGCGACCCCGACCATCTTCGAGATCATGGACGAGTACAAGACCCCGCAGTCCATCCGTCGCGTCGCGCAAGCCATGCTCCTCGGCGGCGAGTGGGCCCGGCCGATGCTCGCGCCGCCGGGCACCCCGGCCGATCGGGTCAAGCTCCTGCGCGACGCCTATGAAAAGGCCTCGGCCGATCCGGAGCTGCTGGGCGAGGCGAAAAAGCTCAGAACGGAAGTCACGCTGTCCAAGGGAGAGCAGCTTCAGCAAATGGCGAAAGAAGTGATGGAGCAACCGGCGGACGTCGTCGAGCAGGTCAAAAAGCTGTTCGTGCAATAAGCGTTCGGAGGCTGTTATGGCTACCAAGTTCTTGAGTTTCACGGTTGCAAAGTTTCAGCGCTCTCGGCCTTGCGCTCTGCGCCTTGCGTGGTTGCTCTTATCCGTCCTACTGACCGTTAGCGCTTCCGCCCAGGAGCCCTTCTACAAGGGCAAGACCATGACCATCATCGTGGGGACGAAAGCCGGCGATGTTTACGATCTCTATGCGCGCCTGATTACCGAGCACATGAGCAAGCATATTCCGGGCAACCCCTTTATCATCGCGCAAAACGTTCCCGGCGCGGCGTCTTTGATCGCGGCCAATCAAGTTTACAACGCTGCAAAACCCGACGGCTTGACCATCGGAGCGATTTATCCCGCGCTGTACTTCGACCAGCTCCAGAAGAAGGGCGAGGTGAGGTTCGACTGGACGAAGTTCAACTGGCTCGGCAGCACGGTCAGGTCGAACCACCTCATGTACATGCGGGCGGACACTCCCTACAAGTCGATGGACGATGTGCGCAAGGCCTCGACGCCTCCGAAATGCGGCGCTACGGGAACAACCTCGACCGGCTACTATCTGCCCAAGCTGATGGAAGAAGCGTTGGGCACGAAATTCGATATCGTGACGGGCTACCAGGCGGGGCAGGACGTCGATCTGGCCGTGGAGAGAGGCGAGGTGCAATGCCGCGCTTTCACGATCACCGCCTACTTCGCCCGCGAGCCGTTCATCACCTGGCGGAAAGACGGATTCGTTCGAGTCCTGTTCCAGACGGGCATTAAACGCGATGCGAGGCTCAAGGACGTGCCGACCATCTACGAGCTGATGGACCGATACAAAACCTCGGACAACGCGAGACGGCTGGCCAAAGTGATCCTGGCCGCCGGCGATTTCGGCCGTCCGATCGTGGCGCCACCGGGCGTTCCTGTGGAGCGGGTGAAAATTCTGCGCGAGGCATTCGACAAAGCGATCAAAGATCCCGCGCTTCTCGCGGATGCCGAGAAGAGGCAGTTGGAAATCGATTCGACCGACAGCCGCGAACTGGAGTCTCTGGCAAAAGAGGTGATCGGCACCCCGCCTGACGTAGTCGAACGAATGAAAAAGCTGCTCGGGGAATAAGGCGACGGGGCCGGGGCGAAGAGGCGTAACGAGCTATGGCATTCGATGTGGTAGAAGGAATGTTCCGCGACATTTATCCCGGAAAGGCCGGGAGACAAGAACTCTGTCTCCCCCCAGGTTGATTCTATGTCTATGATCGACGCGATGATAAGCGGTCTCTGGCAGGTCCTCGCGTGGCCCGCCTTCGGCTATCTCCTCATCGGCATCACGGTGGGTTTTTTCGTCGGGCTGCTCCCCGGGATCGGCGGGCTGGCCACGCTCGCGCTGATGCTCCCCTTCTCTTACACGATCAAAGAGCCGGTCGCCGCGTTTTGCTTTCTGCTCGGCATGCTGGCGGTCACCGGCACGACCGGAGATCTGACTTCGATCCTTTTTGGGATTCCGGGGGAAAGTTCCTCCGCCGCTTTGATCCTTGACGGCTATCCCATGTCGAAAAAAGGCGAAGCGGGGCGCGCGCTGGGCGCGGCGATCATGAGCTCCGTCGTCGGAGCGACCTTAGGCGCGTTGTCGTTGGCGGTCTCGATCCCGATCATGCGCCCGCTCGTGCTTCTGTTCGGCTCGCCGGAGCTGTTCATCATTATCGTGATGGGCATCACTTTTATCGGCACGTTGAGCGGCCCGGCGCTTATCAAGGGGCTGCTCGCCGGCGGCATCGGCCTGATGCTCGCCGCAATCGGAGTGGACCCGCAGACCGGCTCGCTGCGCTACACCTTCGGCTCGCTCTATCTTTGGGACGGCCTCGACATCGTGCCGGTGGTCGTCGGGATGTTCGCCATTCCCGAGATCGTCGACCTGGCCGTCAGGGGCACGAGCATCTCCGAGGCGCCGCGCGGGAAACTCAGCGGCGTGATGGAAGGGGTCAAGGACACCTTCCGCCATTTCTGGCTGGTCCTCAGATGCAGCCTGATCGGCATTTATTTCGGCGTCCTGCCGGTGCTGGGGGCGAACGTCGCGCAATGGATCGCCTACGCCCACGCGGTCCGAGGCTTAAAGGACAAGAGCCGCGCCGGGAAAGGCGCGGTCGAGGGAGTGCTGGGACCAGGCGCCGCCAACAACTCGACCCGCGGCGGCGATCTCATCCCCACCGTGGCCTTCGGAATTCCCGGAAGTTCCAGCATGGCGCTCTTGCTCGGCGCGCTGCTGATCGTCGGCTTGAATCCAGGGCCCGAGATGCTCAAGAGCCACCTCGATGTCACCTTCTCGATGGTCTGGATTCTGATCCTGGCCAATATCATTGTCGCGGGTGTCTGCTTCATGATTCTGAATCATCTGGCCGCGCTCACCTTCGTGCGCGGCTCGCTGTTGATCCCGTTTCTGTTGATCTTCGTCTTCATCGGCTCGTTCACCGCGAACAACAGCCTCTACGATCTCGTCGTCACGTTGATCTTCGGCCTCATCGGTTACTTTATGATTCAGTGGGGCTGGCCCAGGCCGCCGCTGATTCTGGGCCTCATTCTCGGTAAGATCGCGGAAAACTATCTCTGGATCTCCACCGCCGCCTACGGCGTGAAATGGCTGCTCAAGCCAAGCGTCGTTATCCTGATTATCCTCACCGTGGCCGTCGTCGTATATCCCACGATCCAGGAGAAGAGAAAAAAGAAGAAGCGAGCGGCCCCCGAGGGCGATTTGGATTGGTAACGGAGCAATAAGAATGCGCGTTTGCGCCATCGACATCCACCACCACTACATCCCGCAGGCATTGCTGGACGAGGCCAAGCAGGGGAAAGCCGCCGGCGTCGAGGCGAAAGAGACCAAGGACGGCCAAACCGCCATTTCTTTCGCCGGCGGGGAATCGTTCAACGTTCCGGGCGAGCTGGCGGGCTTGAAGGCAAGATTCGAGGCGATGGAGCGGGGAAAGATCGCCATCGGCGCGCTTATCCCCCATACGGCGAGCCTGGGCTACCCTCTCGAAGGAAAACCGGGCGAGGCCTGGTGCCGTCGCTACAACGAGGGCATCCGCGATCTCACGCTGAAATACCCCGACCGGTTTGTCGGCCTGGCGGCCGTCCCGTTGCAGGACCCGGCGCGCGCTGCGTCGGTTCTGGAACACGCGATCCGCGATCTTAAACTCCGGGGCGGCTATATCGGCTCCAACGTGAACGGTCAATATTACAACAGCGACTTCTTCGATCCGTTCTGGCGCAAGGCCGAGGAGGTGGATGCCCTGCTCGTGATGCACCCTGAAGACGTGGCCGGCTCGGACAAGATGGCGCCCTACGGCCTCAGGCTCATCTGCGGCAATCCCGCCGACAGCACCCTTTCGCTCGCCTTTATGAGCTACAGCGGCGTCTTCGACCGCTTCCCGAATCTAAAACTCTGCGTGCTTCACGGCGGCGGATTCTTTCCGTACCAGCTCGGCCGTCTGGACCAGGGCTTCGCCGTGCGGCGCGGCCCGCGCGCGACTTCCGCCTCTTCTCCGCCGAGCGTGTATATGAAGAAAAATCTCTATTTCGACGCGATGGTCTACCGCGTGGATACGCTCGACTATCTGAAGCATATCGCCGGCGCCGACCGTCTCATGGTCGGGACCGACTATCCTTACACGCTGGGCGATTGGCTGTGCGTGGAAAAAGTAGAAGCGCTGGATTGCCCCGAGTCGGAGAAGCTCGCCATTCTCGAAGGCAACGCGAAAAGACTTTTGAAGATATAGTGCTGAGTGCTGAGTGATGGGTTGCGGAATGAACTTCAGCGCAGCATGCGGCGTATCCAGAAAGTGTCATGCTAACGTTCCCCTAAGCCGTCACCCCCGAATGTTTTTATCGGGGGTCCAGTCTGAATTTCGCCTGGATTCCCGCTAAAAGCATGCGGGAATGACGGACTCTGACAAGACCCCACCGCCATTACGCAGCGAACTCCAGTCCTGAAGGGGATTAAAGATGCGCGAAGCTTCACAGTTTCCAAGATTTTCAGATGACGAAATTGCCGTCCGCCACAAGAGCGTGGCGGCGCTGATGGATCAGTCCAACCTGGATGCCGTTCTCGTCTACGGCGCGGGCCGATACGCTTCGGAAGTTTACTGGCTGACCGATTGGCCCGGAGGGCGCGAGGCTTACGTGCTTTTTCAGAAAGGCAGCGATCCCGTGCTGCTCATGCAGCTCTACAACCACGTGCCGATGGCGCGGGTGTTGTCGGTGGTTAAAGACGTCCGCTGGGCCGGCGCCAACACGGGCAACGGCGCGGTCGGGCTGCTGCAAGAGCGCGGCCTGGCGGAAAAACGGATCGGCTTGGTCGGCGGCATCCCGCACACGCAATATCAGAAAATTCGCGACCGCTTTCCCAAAGCGCAGTTTGTCGAGTTGGGCGGAAAGTTTCGGATGCTGCGCACGATCAAAAGCCCCGCTGAGATCGAGCGCATTCGCTTCGCCTCGCAACTGACTGATCAGTCGATGCAGGCTGTGGCCGACGGCCTGAAGCCGGGGATGCGCGAGGACGAGATTCCGGCGCTGATCGAGCCGGTCTATCTAAAAGCCGGCGGCTACGCGGGCATTCACTTTATGACCAGCATGCCGATGCGCGAGCCGCATTTCCCCGTGCCGTCGCAGTATCAGTCGAATCGCCGCTTACAGCGCGGCGATTGCCTGATTACCGAGATCAGCGGCTCTTACTGGGGCTACAGCGGACAAATTCACCGGACCTATTCGCTCGGCGAAGGGCCGACGCCGGAGTGGAAGAAGCTCCACGACGCCGCGGTCGAGGCTTTCGAAATCCTCGCCGCGACGATCAAAGACGGGACTTCGATCCGCGAGGCCGAAGAGGCCGCCGAGGTCATTCACCGGCGCGGCTACTCGATCTACGACGACCTGATCCACGGCGCGAACCAGTATCCGCCGATCATTCAGACCCGCGCCACTGCGCGGCACGAGGAAGGCGAGATTCTCTTCCGCGAGAACATGGTGATCGTCATCCAGCCCAACGTCATCACCAAAGACGAAAAGATGGGCCTTCAGTTCGGCGAGACGCTGGTCGTAAAGAAAAACGGCTGCGAGAGCCTGAACAAGTTCCGGCGCGAGTGGATCGTGTGCGGCGGCTAGTCTGACTGGGGCGCTGCGGAACGCTACGACGCGTACTGCGCGATGCCGTTGCCGAACGACCAGTTCTCTTTCTTGACTTCCACGAGGTTGATCCAGACATCTTCCATCCGAACGCCAAGCTCTTTGTTCAGGCGTTCCGCCACCGTTTTGTAAAAGGCCTTCTTCATCTCCACCGTGCGCCCCTCGTTGAGCGTGATTTGAACGAAGATCACGCCAGCCATGCGCCGGATGTCGAGATAGCTCGGATCGTAGATCAGACTGTTCTTGTCGTGCTCCGTGATGACCTGGAAGTTATCCTTTGCAGGGACATTGATCGTATCGACCCTCGTCCGATACACCACCTCGCCGACTTTCTTGCCGAAGCCTGCCGATTTCCCCTTCATCAACGAGATTCGTACCAGCGGCATAACATGCCTCCTTTCGATTAAATGTTACCGACAGCGGCTTAGATTCGATTCGCACTTTCGGATTCGCCGCAACCGTACCTTACCATATCGGCTCCGTTTGCAGAATCAGCCACCGTCCGCTACTCTCGTGTGAACTCCCCCGACATTCGATATGCTAATGAGATTTTCTCGCCTCTTCTACGGATGGCGTATGATCGCCGTCGGTTCCGCCCTGCGAATTCTGGGCGGAGGTCTCTACTACTACGGATTTTCCGTCTTCTTCCTGCCGCTGAGCAGCGATTTAGGCTTAACCCGAACCGCGACCTCGCTGGTTTTTTCTCTGGCGCGCGCCCAGGGCGCCTTCGAGGCGCCCGTGGCCGGTTATTTCCTGGACCGCTTCGGTCCGCGGCCTCTGATCGTGACGGCGCTGATAATGACGGGCATCGGCCATATGCTGCTCTCCGGCGTGTACAGCTACGTCGCTCTGCTCGTCGTTTATATGGGCGTCGTCTCCCTCTCGTTTCACGCGGGTTTTATGGACGCCCCGATGGTCCTCGCCAATACCTGGTTCATCCGCGGCCGAACGATGGCGATGGCCGTCATCAGCGCCTCCATCGGTCTCGGCGGTTTTCTGGTGACGCCGCTCCTGGCTATCGCGATTCATAGCTGGGGATGGAGGCGCGCCGCCTTCGCCGCCGGCCTTGCGTTCCTGCTGGTCGGCCTGCCGCTGGCGATGTTGGTGCGCCGGTCGCCCGAGAGCATGGGTCTATTGCCTGACGGCGATCCACCCGCTCGCTCACCGGCAGGCGCGGGCAATACGGGATCGAAGAGCAAACCGGAAGAAGCGGACTTTACGCTAAGCGATGCGATGCGCACCGCGCCGTTCTGGCTGCTGACGATCGCCACCGGACTACGGATCGTGGCGTTGAGCGCAATCAACGTTCACTATGTCCCCATCATGGTCTGGAAAGGGGTAAGCGAGCCGCGCGCCGCTTTTCTCCTGGGCGCCCAGGCGTTTCTCAGCCTGCCGTCGCACATCCTGGTCGGCTGGCTGGCCGACCGCGTGGACAAGTCCCGGCTCATGGCGGTATGCATGCTCATCGCCGTCGTTGGGCTGTGCGTTCTGGCTTACGCCGACCGGGAGTGGCATATCTGGCTGTTTCTTCCGCTGTTCACCGTCGTCGAGTCGACCTTTCCGGTAAATTGGTCCGCCGTCGGAGACTTCTTCGGCCGCAAACATTTCGCCAAGATTCGCGGCACGATGAGCTTCGTCCAAACATGGGGCGCGGTGATCGGCCCGGTCGTGGCCGGCGCCGTCTACGACGGGACCCACAGTTATAGCCACATGCTCTGGGCCTTGGCCGGACTGCTGGTGGTTACGAGCGTCCTCTATGCGATGGTGGTGAAACCACCGTCCTCCGCCGGGCCGAAGGCCCCGGGCACACTCCGATGATCGTTCAACTCGATGCAGTTTCCAAAAGTTTCGGGAGCCGCCCGGCGGTGGACCGGCTGAGCCTCGATGTCCCCAAGGGAATCTGCTTCGGCCTGCTCGGCCCCAACGGCGCGGGCAAAACGACGACGATGCGGATGGTCTACGGGGCCACGCGTCCGACCAGCGGCGCTATCCGCGTCTTTGGCCTCGACATCGCGAAGAATACACGCGCCGTGCGCGCCCGCCTGGGAGTCACGCTCCAGCAAAACGTCTTGATCGAAGCGCTCACGCCCGAGGAGAATCTCCGGGTCTTCGGCCGCTACCATCTCCTCCGCGAGCCTCAACTATCTCAGCGCGTCGCGGAACTCATCGTCCTGCTCGAACTCGCCTCCCACGCCAGAGTTCCCGTGAAGCAGCTCTCCGGCGGCTTCCAGCGCCGCCTGGCGATCGCTCTCTCGCTGATGAACCGGCCCGAGCTGTTGATTCTCGACGAGCCGACGACCGGCCTCGATCCAGCCGTGCGCCTTGCGCTCTGGGGGCGCGTACGCGAGCTGCGCGCCGCCGGGATGACGGTGATGCTGTCCACCCATTATATGGACGAAGCTGAGCGGCTGTGCGACCGGGTCGCGATCATCTCCGCCGGCCGGGTCGTCGACCAGGGCCCGCCAACCGAGCTGATCGCCCGGCATCTCGCGCCGGAGGTGGTCGAGATGGACTGCTCGCCTGAAGAAGAAACCGCTCTGCTCGACGGACTCGGCGCGCCGCGCCACCGCATGCGCGTCGGCGGGAGAATGATGGTTTATCTCGACGATGCGGCGCCGCTGATCGATCAGATCCGCCGCCGGGAACCGGAACGACTCCATTCGCTCGTCGTCCGGCCGGCCAACCTCGAAGACGTATTTCTGAAACTCACGGGGACCATGCTGGAGGCGGGAACATGACCCATTCGACTAAGCTCAGGGTCATGGTGAGGAAGATCGAACCATGAGCGTCTCGGCGCCGCACGCGCTCGCCGTCTGGCGGCGCAACGCGTCAATGTACAGGCGGACCTGGAAGCGCAACATTTTGCCGAATTTTTTCGAGCCGGTCTTTTACCTCGCCTCGATCGGTCTCGGAGTCGGCGCTTACATCACGACGATGGGCGGAACCTCTTACCTGGAGTTTCTCGCACCGGGTCTGGTCGCCGTCGCGGCGATGAACGGAGCGAGCTTCGAAGTCACCTACAACATCTACGTCCGGCTGCACTTCGAGAAGGCCTACGACGCCATGCTCACGACGCCGATCGAGCCCGACGACGTGCTGGCGGGCGAAATCCTTTGGGCGATCACGCGGGGCGGGATTTACGGCGGCTGCTTTTTCGTCGTCGTCGCGCTGGCGGGACTGGCGCCGCTCCCCGCCGCCTTGTGGACCCTGCCGGTGATTCCGTTGACGGGCCTCCTCTTCGCTTCGGTCGGCATAATCTTTTCGCTGAAGATCCCGGAGATCGATCTTTTCAGTTTTTACTTCACTTTGTTCCTGACTCCGCTCTTCCTTTTCTCGGACGTCTTCTTTCCGCTCAAGGACCGGCTCCCCGAAACGTGGCTGTGGCTCGGCGAAGCGCTGCCGCTGCTTCATCCGGTGCGACTGGCGCGAGCCGCCTTTCGCGGCGAGGCCTCGCCGCTCCTGCTGTGGGACTTGAGTTACATGCTGGGGTTGTCCGCTCTGCTGCTCGCCTGGGCGCGGCGGGGAGTGAGACAGAGACTGACGAATTGAAACCAGAACGCGATAGGTGTAAGGAGTTTGAGTTATGAAGATTGCGCCGGTGGCCGATATCAAAGCGCGCTTCAGCAGTTACCTGGAGCAGTGTGCTCATGGGCCTGTCATTGTAACAAAGAATGGCCGACCTACCGCTGTGCTGGTGTCGGTTTCGGACGAGGAAGAGTTGGAACGCTTGGTTCTCTCGCACACCCCAAAATTCATGGCGCTCCTCGACCAAGCCATGGCTCGGCTGAAAAAGCGCCGCGGGTTGAAGCACGCCGACTTCTGGAGAGCCGTCGCCAAGAAACGAAAGTAAACAACCCCTTCCAGGAACGTTCACTCGTATCCGATGGCCGAAACAATCGGCGCTCTAGCGGCGCGCCGGGCCGGGAAGTAGCCGGCGATGAGACAGAGCAGAACCGGCACGATCAGCGCGCCCGCCGCAACCTGGACAGGATAGGCGTATTGGAACGTCCAGCCGGTGAGCACCCGGGTATTGTAGACCACGTGGTGGTACGACATGATCGTCCCCGCGAACAGCCCTAGGACGCCGCCGAACAGCCCCATCCAGCCCGCCTCCGCCATGATGATTCTGCGAATCTGTTTTCGCGTCGCGCCGACCGCCCGCAGGACTCCGAGCTCGCGGGTGCGGTCCAGCACCGAGGCGAGCAGTGTATTGATGACGCCGAACATCGCCACCACGACCGCCACGAGTTCGACCGCGTAGTTGACCCGGAACGACTGCTCCATCAGCTCCACGATGTTTTCTCTCAGCTCGCCGTGCGTGCTGACGAATAGCTGGTACTGATCGCCGAAGCCTTCGTTGATCCTGCGAATGACGGCCTGCGGTTCTGCGTCGGGCGCGAGCCAGAGATCGAAGGCATCGACCAGCTCGTCCCGCCAGTGCTGCTTGTAGAGCGCGCGGTCGATCAGCACGCTGCCGGAATCGGAGGAATAATCGACGTAGATCGCGAGGATCTTGAACGGGACAGGCCCCGACGGCGTGGCGAGTTCAATGACGTCGCCCACGCCCTTGCCGAACTTGCCGTGGAAGCTCTCGCTCACGATCACTCCCTCTCCGTCGCCCATGCCTTTCAACGCGCCTTGAGCGTCGCCGTCGACCATCGGCAGCGTGCGCACGTGCGCCGAGGCTCGAGCGGCGAACGACTCGATCACGATCGGCTTTCCCTCGTAGGTCGTGCGGATGAGACGATAGTAGTCCACGACTTCTACTCCCGGCAGCGAGCGCAGCTCCGCCCCCAGTTCCTCCCGGATCGGAACATTCAACGCGCCGGCGGTGCGCGCGCCCGAATGCACGATCAAATCCGCCGTCACCATCTTATCGACCCACAGCAGCAATGAGCCGCGCACGCTGTGAACGAAGGTCGCGATGGTGAACACCGCGGCCAGGCTGATCGTCAGCGTCGCGATCGTCATCCCGGATCGGCCCGGCGCGCGGCGCAGGCTGTCGCAGGCGATGGTGCTCGCGCTCCACGAAAAGCGCGATGAGCCGGGCAGCCGGGCAACCAGGCCCCAAAAGAGTCTCGACCACCCGAGCACGAGGGCGGGAGTGAGGAAGGACAACCCCAGCAAAAACAGCATCATCGCGGCGACTCCGACGCCAAATCCCTCCACCCCGGTGAAGGCCATGAAAGCAAGAACCGCCAGGATCGGCGACACTCCGATCAGCATCAAGCCGACCCGCGCGACGCGCGCCACCCCATGCGGCCGGGCGCTCCAGGCCGCCTGGCGCGCGCACTCGATGGCGCTGACCCGCGTCGCCTGCCACACGGGATAGATGGCCGCGGCGACTGAAACTCCGAGACCGCTCGCCAGCGCAACCCAGATTTCCGTCAGCGTCAGATGACTATCCGCCACTTCAATCTGGATAAAGAGGCTGCTGACGGTCTCCCCGGCGATGCCGAGGGCGGCGTCCGCCAGAAACACCCCCGCCGCCAGCCCCAGCAGAACGGCCCCGGTAGCGACACTGATCGTCTCAAGCACAAACAGCCACATAATGTGGCGGCGCAGGAGCCCGATGCAGCGTAGCGTGCCGATCTCGCGGCGGCGCTGGATGACGGAAACGGAAACCGTGTTGTAGATAAGAAAAAAACCGACAAAGAGCGCGACCAGGCTGACAAAAAAAAGTCCGACGCGGAACGAGCTGAGCAACGACTCCACCTGTTCTCCCCGATCCCGCGGGCGCTTGACCTGCGCCGCCCTTTCCACGCGCGCCGCGATCCGCTGTCTGACGGTCTCGATGTTTTCGCCCTCTTCGAGAGCGATATCCACGATGTCGAGCTTGCCCTGTTTCCCGAGCGCGGTCTGCGCGACCGGCAGGTCCATCAACGCGAAACTGCCGCCGAACACTTTGGCCGCCCCCTGCTCGCGCAACAAGGCCCGCACGGTGTAGCTGCGCACTCCTTTGCTCGTCGCCAGGCGAACGGTCGTCCCGACGGGCAGTCCGAGGCGACGAGAGAACTTCTCGGTGATCGCCAGAGAGTCCGGCTGGGCGATAAAATCGAGTGCGTTCTCCAGATCGAATGCGCCGCCGGCGAACTGGTGGTCGCGAATCGAAGAATCGCTTAGCAGATCGACTCCGTAAACGTAGAGTTTTTCGCCCTTGCTCCCCGCCACAGGCAGAAAACCCTCGACCGCCGGCGCGGCGTCGCGGATGCCGGGCGTGTTGCGGATCGTCGGAAACAGCGACTCGCTCAGCCCGCTCTCTCCATTCTCCACTTGCAGCACCGCCTTGCCCGCGATCAGCTCGACGGTCCGCTGGAAGGACTCCACCAGCGTGCGGTTGACCATCGCAATGGCGACGATCACCGAGACGCCGAGCGCGATGCCGACGACGGTGAGCAGCGTGCGCAAAAGATGGTGGCGCAGATGGCGCCACATGAGGAAGCGAAAGAGCCGCCGCATCAGCGTCTCCTCTTCTTGGTCATCCCGTCCTTGAGCTGGATCACCCGATCGCCGAACCCGGCCGCTTCCTTGTCGTGGGTGACCATCACCACCGTGCAGCCCTGTTGCCGGTTGACCTCGCGAATCAGCTCCAGGACCTGGGCGCCCGTTTTCGAATCGAGGTTTCCCGTCGGCTCGTCCGCCAGGAGGATCGACGGATTGAACGCCAACGCCCGCGCGACGGCGAGGCGCTGGATCTCGCCGCCGGAAAGCTCCTCGGGCAGGTGGTTCTTGCGCTCCGCGAGGCCGACGCGCTCCAAGATGCGCTCCGCCCGCGAGCTTGCTTGCGACCTGGCCTGGGCGTCCAGGATGAGCGGCAGCATCACGTTTTCCACCGCGCTCAGCGTCGGCAGGAGGTTGAAAAATTGAAAGACAAAACCGACGCTCGCGCGCCGGAACAGCGTCAGTTGATCGTCGCTCAATTGGGAAATGAGCCTGCCGTCCACCAACACGTCGCCCCGGTTGGGTTGATCCAGGCCGCCGATCAGGTGCAGCAGCGTGCTCTTTCCCGAACCGCTCGGCCCCATAATCACGGCGAATTCGCCCTTGCTTACCTCCAGCGAGACGCCGGCCAGCGCGGTGATCTCGGTGGCGCCCTGCCGGTAGACCTTATGAACGTTGATCAGCTGAATCATGGTTTACCCGTTCGTCCCTTCCTTGCGGATTCGATCGTCAACGAGCGCCAGTCGCAGGGCGGGAGCGCTCAGCGCCGGCGCGGCTTGTCCGTCCCGGCGGGCGGCCTCGACTTCCGTCAGGTTCCGCTTCACTGTGCGAACGAAGGCCGCCAGATCGACGCTGTGATAAATTTCCGGGTAGCCGTCGAGTTTTTCCAGCCCCGCGCGCCACAGCTTGATTGCGCCCGCCGGCACCCCCTGCTCCCACTTGAAAAATCCGGCGGCGACCTGGATCAGCCCTTGATAAAATAAGCGGTCGTCCCCGTGCTCTTCGAGCCAGACCTCTTCCAGCGTCTCGTGGCACTCGAAGTAGAGCCCCTGGTTGAACTCCGCAACGCCCTTGGCGAGGCGTGGGTCGCCCGATCCTTCCATGTCCTCCGTAATTCCTTATAATGCCCTGGCGTTCGTCCGAATCATTTGCTTATAACATGCTGGGCAAGATGAATTCCACCGACACGCTACAAGTAAACATAGACTCTCTCGCCTACGGCCCTTACGGGATCGCACGCCACGCGGGGCGGGTCGTCATGGTGCCGCTCACGGTTCCGGGCGACGAAGCGGAAATCGCCGTCGTCGAGGAGAAAAATAACTACGCGGTTGGGCGACTGATCCGGCTCGTCCACCCCTCAAGCCAAAGAGTCGAGCCGCCGTGCCCGTACGTCGGCGAATGTGGCGGCTGCCCGTGGCAAGCGGTCGGCTACGAAGCGCAGCTCCACGCCAAGGCTAAAAGCGTCGAGGACTCGCTCAGGCGCATCGGCAAGCTCGGGGGATACGAGCTGCTGCCGATTCTCTCCTCGCCTGAGGAATATGGCTACCGCCGGCGCATCCGCCTGCAAGCCGGCGCGGCGAAAAAGCTCGGCTTTCACCGCGCCTCGACGCACGAACTGATCGAGATCGACTCGTGCATCATCGCCGCGCCGGCGGCGGACCGTTCCATCCAGCCCGCACGGGACTGGGCAGGCCGATTGCGGTCTACCGTCCGGCATATTGAGATTGTGGCGGGCGACGACGGCGAACAGGCCGTACTGGTGGGAAAACTCGACGGCGCCCTTGCGCCCGAAGACGACGCAACCTGCAAGCACTTTGTGGAATCCAACGCGGCGATTCAAGGGCTGGTGCTTTTCGGCCGCGGCTTCCGCAGGGCGTGGGGCCGGGGAAAAGTGTCGCTGGAATGCGAAGACGGCCTGAAAATGGAACTCGATGCAGAGGTCTTCATGCAGGTAAACCGCGACGCCAACCGCCGGCTCGCCACGGAACTCTTCCAGTGGGGAGAGTTCCATGACCGCGACCGGGTGCTCGAGCTTTACAGCGGCGCGGGCAATTTTACCCTGCCGCTGGCGCGGCGCGCGGGAGCAGTCGTGGCGGTCGAGGGCGACTCGCGCGCCGTGGAGAACGGCAGGAACAACGGCAAGGCGAACGGGATCGAAAATATCCGCTGGATCTCGGCCCATGTGCCCAACGCACTCAAGCAGTTGCGCGCCAGGGGCGAGCGGTTCACCAAAATCCTCCTGAACCCGCCGCGCTCCGGCGCGAAAGGCCTCGAAGAAGACCTCGCGTCATTCGGCGCGGAGAAAATTCTCTACGTATCCTGTAACCCCGCCACCCTCGCCCGCGACCTCGCCGCGCTAGCCGCCAGGGGCTACAAGCCGAAACGCATCCGCCCCGTCGATCTCTTCCCCCACACCTTCCACGTCGAGACCGTCGCGGAGATGACGCGTTAGGATCGGGGCAAATCGTACCGAGGCCGATCGCTGCCTATCCGGTTGAGACAGAGCCGGTGATTGACAGGTATGGATGAGGCTGGTACTTTGTCTGTACGGTACGGAGGTGGGACGATATGAAAGCGACGGTCAAAAAGAAAACATATAACCTCGATGAAGAGATGATTCACAAAGTCCGTCGGCTGTTTAACGTGAAGACGGATACCGAGGCTATCCAGAAAGCGATGCAAAAAACCGTCGAGGACCGGGAAATCGAGGAGTCTTTGGACAGGCTGCTCCGAGGAGGCAGCTTCCGGACGATATATCGGTGAAGTACCTCCTGGATACCAACGTCTATCTGGAGGCC
This sequence comes from Binatia bacterium, assembly GCA_041483675.1. Taxonomy (GTDB): domain Bacteria; phylum Desulfobacterota; class Binatia; order UBA9968; family UBA9968; genus 2-12-FULL-60-19. The sequence goes on along the minus strand of JBGPGE010000065.1, from coordinate 5,931 downwards.
GTTCGATCCGAGGAAAAGAAGACCCAATTTCGGCGGACTTTTTTTCCTCTCCTGCCCGCAACCTTTCTCTGTTCCGTCGTCGCCTACGAGCTTTACGTAAACGCGCAAAATAGGCCCACCCGGAGCTTGGTCGGGGAGTTTATCCGTCCCATGGAACGCACCGGACGGGTTGTAACGCCGACTTTTGAAGACTGGGTGGAGGCCTCGGCGGTCGTGGACGCCATCGAGGAAAAAGATCGTGGTTGGCGATCCAAGCTGCCCGCTCTGCTGAACGATATTCTCATCGCCCTGTGCGCGCGCAGAATCGGGGCAACTCTTTTAACCTACAATCAGGACGACTTTCGGCTCATTCGCCGCCACAAAGATTTTTCCTTGCGCGTCCTTGTGGCATAAAAAGATAAGAGCCTGCGGCGCATTTTAAGAGGAACGAGACCATGAACCATTATGCAGATTGTACTTATTGTGGCGGAGAGGTAATCGAGAAAAAGATCGAGTACGATTATCGGCGCGACAAACACTTAATCGTGGTCAACAACGTTTCGGCGGGGGTTTGCCGCCAATGCGGGGAGAAATACTTCAAGCCCGACGTTCTCAAGCAGATGGACACGATCTACCATGACATCTTCGACCTTCATCGCAAGCCCGAGCGGATTGTAACGGTTCCTGCCGTGTCTTTGTAAAACTGTACCGGTAAATATCTGATCCTCCTCTCTCATTGTCGGCCTCAGGTTGGCTCGCCGGCTGAGCTGCGCGTTTGGCCATAATTTAGGGAAACCCTGCCTGTCCAATTGTTTTCTGTCCTAAGAAAGCGCGGTTGGCCAAACGGTAAGAACCGGAAATGAACTATACTGTCCCTGGAAATTCCGTGGTTTTCTCCAGCAAAGCAAGTAGAAAGTCAATACTCAGGCCAGACCCCACAGACGTGAGGGCACGTAGCAGAGTCGGCCCCCCCTCCTTTATCTTGAAGCTGTGAAAAATTCAGGGTTAAAGGGGGAATTACACGCGGCGGGGGATTTGCCTTGTAACTCTTACGGTTCCCCTCTATCAGTAGGTTAGGGAGGTGAAGACACATGACAACAGTCCACGCCCAGTTTGTCGGTGACAAAGCGGTTATCCCCCGGACTGAGTTTGAGCGGCTTGTGGAACTGGCTCGCGCGAGTGAAGGCATTGAGTTGCAGTTACACGAAGATGACGTGCCGACTCTGGGTATCATGCGGCTTGCGGAACACGGCGGTGCGTTTGGCTGGCTTGCCGATGAAGAAGATTTTTACACGGTTCATGATTTGAAAGTGCGTTACCGGTGAAACGCGGTACGCTCGTGTTGACCCCTTTTCCGTTTACGGACCTGTCCGGCCAGAAGGTACGGCCGGTATTGGTGGTGTCGCGCTCGGATCGTCCCGGAAGCGATGTCGTGATCGCTTTCATCACTACATATCGGGGGCTTTGCTCATACTATTCAAACCGTCAACATGCTTTCTTGTTTGTTTTTTTGAAAGAAAACTGACGTTTCGTCAATCAAATGTTGGAGTGTTCTTCGTGAAAAGATCGCCATCTTCTTGCCTATGAACTAGTTCCGCCTTGCGCCTGCAGAATATTGATCTCTTGCTTAGTCAGTTCATAAAGTTCGTAGACGAGCTGGGCGATCTGGCGGTCGGTGGTTTAGATGTCGCGGTGAAAGCGAGTCTTGCGCAGGTAAAGATCAGACCCTCGCTCCCCGCGACCCTTCGTCTACGGCCAGATTGTGACCCGATTCTGACTCGATCATGACCCGATTCCGGGCGAATCATGGGTCGATTTTGGCCCGATCTGAAGCCGCTATGTACCTACGATAACATAGTGTGTTGCTGGACCTTTTTCGCGCTTCTCCAGGACTCCAACTTCAACCAACTTATTCAGATCACGCGTTGCTGTCTTGGGGCTTACTTTGAACCGCTTAACGCACTCAGTGCGCGTGATCTTCCCGTGTTCACGGACGAAATCGATCATCCTCTTCTGCCGATCTTCCAACCGCCCCAACAAATCGGGGGCGATCTGGATGCCTGTGGGTCCGACCTCCTTGCCGCGGATTGTGACTAGGAAATATCCCCCTTCGTAGTGGAACTGCGGGGCTGGATAACCGTGGGCCGCGAGGATATCTCGCATCCGGGGCAAACCCCAGCCTCTTTCCTCCATCAGTTTCATGTGCCAGAAGGTGTCGGCGATTCGCGGATTACGGCTGTAAGGCGGAGCATTGTAGGCTCGAATCTTGGCCAAGGAGACCGGGCGGAGTGGAGAGCCCGGACTTTTGATAACAATGCAGTCGCTGAAACTTTGAACTATGACATGCGCTCCCTCACGGTAATCCCTGTGGGCGATGCTATTCACGATTGCTTCACGCAGTGCTTCCCATGGGTACTCGGGAACTTCAACTCTCTCGAATCCTCGGATTTCAACGTAGGTTCTCATGTGGGCACTCAGGAACTCTTGAATCTTGAAAGGCAGCAAAGGAAGCGCCCCACCAAGATCCCGCACGTCCACATTCGTATCCATGCTTGCAGATCGAGCACTAACACGATGGGCTTCAATCTTGACCTTGCTCTGTGGCAGAAAGTCCTCTGGAGTCTGGCCAAAGAGGAGGATTCCGGCGACGGTGGGAACACGAGCGCCTTTTTCGCCAGGAACGACAAAGCCGTTTCTGTGGAAGAAGTCCCACAACTCGTTGGAGGGGACCTTGAATGTTTGCCTACGTGCGGCGAGATACTGGCCTATGATTTCCGGCGAAAAATCTTGCAGTCGAGCCGACAAAACTGGCTGTTTTTCGATTTCTGACGAACTTTCGCGCATCTCCACAACGTCCGTTGAAATCTCTTCCGATTGCTCGTACTGTTCAATAAAGTTTTTGTTCTCTTGGCGGATTTGCTGGATCAAATCGTTGTCAAAGAAATCGACTTCGATGCCCTGGCTTTGCAGGTATTTGATTCCGTCTCCTTGGATATCCGGATTCGGATCGAGCATCCCAATCCATACTTTTCTAATACGGGCAGAATGGGCATACTTGGCGCATGGTTGTTTGGGCGGCTCACGGACAGTGCAGGGCTCCAGTGTGACATACAACGCCGCTCCCTCCAAATTCTTGTCCTTCAGCAGTCTTTCAATCAAAATGTATTCGGCATGGTTGCCCACACGCAAACTGCCCCGGTAGGTTTTGCCCAACTCGCGCCCATCTTTGCTCACGAGAAGTGCTCCAACCAGCGGATCGTGCTTATGTGTGTGCTCCGAGCGCGACAGGCGCATTTGCTCTATGGCCGTTTCCATGAACTTTCGCTCTTTCTTGCTGGCTGACACTTGGATTTATCTCGGTCGTTCGTACCTGTGGACACTTAACCCATAACAGAGGCCAGGACTCACCGCCTCCGCAATCTTAACGTCTTCTGCCGACAATCCATAGAGTTCGTAGACGAGTTGGTCGATCTGGCGGTCGGTGGCTTCGATCTCGCGCTGAAGGCGCGGTTCCTATTTTGCCCTTGTATGGTCACATGGACCAACAGCGACCGTGTTATTAAGCGTCATATGGGGCGTAGAACAGAATTCGGTGTATCGGGCTATTTGAAATTGATCCAAATATTTCACCGCTCCCCAAATATACATCTGCTTAACGACGTCAGGGAATGCGGGGCCGGTAACGACTATTGGGACTTCGCCACTAGGTACCGCAACAATTTCCGTGTGGATCTCGCAGTTGTAAGATACCCAATTTGGTACCGTATCGGTCGCCTCCGCGCAGATACTAACGTCAGTCGCTGGGCCTTTACCAAAGTTGCGGAAGATTACCTGATAGGCAGCACGCTTGCCGTCCGGCGAGCGAAGGGTCTTTTTCAAATCGACCGAATCGAACAGTACCCAAGCCCGCTCGGAAGCTACGAGCGTTTCGCTAGCAATTTCGGCGGACTTGTTAGCTGCTTTTAGTTGCTCTCCCATTACCTGCCATTGTCGCTTCGCGTAGAGCGTATAGACGATGGTGGAACAGGCGATAACGGCAGTAAAAATAATCATGAGCGCCTCGGACAATGTCATATTCCTAAGGCGTTCCCGCAATCGCGTTCGGCGGGATATTTCATTTTGGTCGCTGGGGCCGCTCTGCTGCTTGTTGGCTTGGCGGTTTTCCATTCGGGAATTCCTTGAGGTTAATGACTTTCCACGATCTCAATCTCACCCTCCGTCAGCCCATAAAGTTCATAGACAAGCTGGTCGATCTGGCGGTCGGTCGTCTCGATCTCGCGCTGAAGGTTGGTTTTATCGTTCGGGTTCTTTGCAGCAGCCAATTGCTTGTGGAGGGTCAATATCCGCTCGACCAGTCCGACCATCTTATCGTGGCGTGCTTTCTCGGCTGGTGCCGAGAGGTTTGCGGTCTGGATCGGAAGATTCCGAATAAACCGAGATTCATAGCTGTAGTAACCGCCTCTCATTTGTGCCGCAGTCTGACGAATCATCCAATCCAGAACTTTGCTGTTCAGCAGACCCAAGATGTACTCTTGTCGGTATCCCGGCTTGACAAGAATGCCGTAGCCGCCAGCCACCCCACCGGTAAAAAATACTTCGCCAGTTTCATCTAAGGAAAATGACGCTCGTGCGGCAATATCCGGCGTGAAAATCTTTCGGAGTGGCATAACGTCCAATGCCTTTGGATATATGTACCCATACCATCTATCTCCTCGCATCTTCCCGTTCTCGCGGTTTTCAAGGTAATGTTTGTTGTCCATGAGGTAGATCCATGTCAGCGGGTAATTTTTCTTGAACGTTGATTCAGGGATGAGATCCGTTAAACCGTTTGCCCCTTGCGCATATGGGAACAGGATCAACCGGTTCGTACGTGACAGGCAGTAACGCTTGCTGTCACCGCCCTTGATTAAGGGATGTAATAAGTCAGGCTCGACCCAATATTCAGTCTCCTTTTCAGGGGAGTGGACTTTAACTCGCTTCGCCCTCCGTTCGATTTCCTCAACAATGTAAATCTTATCGGCGCTAGTCTTGATACCCTGAAAGATACGATCTGTGACGTCTTCCAGCTTCACTGGCATCTTGCTCAGCTTCTCGAAGAGCTCAGCGCCCTTGCCGACGGTGAAGTTCCATTCCGCAGCCGTTATGCGCGCAGCGGGAACAAAGCCCTCGGACGTTCCGCCATTACCACGCCAAGCGGTTAAGTCCGCCACCTTAACGCAGCGGCATTGGTTACTCCCTGCCTTATCCAGGAACAGTAAGCAGGTATAAGTGGTCGCGCCGGCAAAGACTTGCTGGTCGCCGAAGTGGATCACTTCGGCTAGATGCGTGCCTTTGGCTATCAGCGCGCGCAGCGGCTCGCCGTATTGGGCGTTGAAAAACTTGTGGGGCAGGATGAAGCCAAGTCGTCCATTCTTGTTGAGCAGACTCAGGCCTTTTTCGACGAAGACAACGTAGATGTCGTAGTTTCCTTTGCTCGCTGACTTAAAGGCGGTCTTGTAGTGTTCAACCTCGATCGGCGCCCATTCCTGCAAGGCCTGGATTCGCACGTACGGCGGATTCCCGATCACGGCGTCGAAGCCGCCTTCACCCCCACCCTTGGTCCCTCTCCCAGAGGGCGAGGGAAATATGTCTGGAAACTCGGAGTCCCAGTCGAAGACGTTAATGCGGTAGCGATCTTCGTCGCCGAGAAGAGTCAGTTGCCGGTTCTGGTAGAAGTCGGGGCCGATGAGGGAGTTGCCGCATTTGATGTTGTTGCCGAGGTCGGGGAGGGCGCGCTCGCGGAACAGCTTGAGGTTCTTGCCGATGGTTTCTTCCGATTCGTCTTCGAGAACTTTGAGCAAGAGGCTCAGCTTCGTCACTTCGACCGCCTGGCTGTCGATGTCCACGCCATAGATGTTGTTGAGCAGAATCCGCTTTTTCTCTTGGGTAGTCAGGAGCCATTGCCCGCCGGAT
>JBGPGE010000064.1:0-27229 GCA_041483675.1 Binatia bacterium | reverse complement strand
TTATTGGAGGCAGCGGTGAAAGAAAGGGTGGCGCTCTGAGCATAATTGGCCCCCACTTTCTTACTCATATAAAACGACAGCAGAAACATGATCACGAAGTAAATGAGCAAGGGAATGGAGATTCGTACAACATCCAATGGTATCTTCACGATGAATTCACCTTTGAGGGAAAACATAACCACGATGGTGAATAGCAGGGCGATCACGGTAATGGGACTGATCTTGGGAATGAATTTTTCATGGTACCACTGCTTGTCTTTCAATTTGATCAGAGTAAATCGGGTGATGACTCCAGCGATGAATGGAATACCCAAATAGATAAAGACACTCTCGGCAATTTGGCCAATCGTGATGTTCACCACCACCCCCGTGAGCCCAAGAAGCGGAGGTAGGACACTGATGAAAACGAACGCGTAGAGAGAAAAGAAAAGCACTTGAAAGATCGAGTTGAAAGCCACCAAGCCTGCGCAGTATTCGGTATCTCCCCTGGCTAAGTCATTCCATACAATGACCATGGCGATACAGCGAGCCAACCCAATCATGATCAGCCCCACCATGTATTCGGGATATCCTCGCAGAAAAACGGCGGCTAAAATGAACATGAGAATGGGGCCTATGATCCAGTTCTGAACCAAGGAGAGCGCGAGCACTTTGTAGTTTCGGAATACCTCGCCGAGTTCTTCATATTTCACCTTGGCCAAGGGTGGATACATCATGAGGATCAGCCCGACGGCAATGGGGATGTTGGTCGTCCCAGATTGAAACTGATTCCAGAAGCCGACTACACCTGGAAAGAGATACCCCCATCCCACGCCCACAAACATTCCAAGAAAAATCCATAATGTCAGATAGCGATCCAGAAACGAAAGTTTTTTACTGATGCGTTCTTCAGCCATCGACCTGCTCCTTTTTGCTGGCCCTCGTATTTTTCCGTACACGTTTCATCCGCCTCGCCGCACACGGTAATCACCGCGTCCATGGTCTGGGCGAGGTTCAGGTCCAACTCTTTGGAAGTCTGTCCGGAGATGTCGATTCCCTTCTCCGCCATCACCTGCACCGCAACCGGGTGCACGTAGCCGGCCGGTTCGGTGCCCGCGCTGTAAGCCTCGACCCCGGCCGCTCGCGTAAATCCTTCCGCCATCTGGCTCCTGCAGGAATTGCCGGCGCACACAAACATAACCTTCAACTCTTCGCTCCCCTTCTTTTGGGCTGTGGCCCTCCGCTGGGTTCAACATTCGTGATACGCTCTCAACTTTCTTGATCGTAACCTCCTCACTCCCTGCAACGCCTTCACTTCAACTTCTTCGGTCTTGTACGATTTCGACAAATCCCAGGCTGCAACAGGGCTCATTCCGGCCTCTCATCCATGGGAAAAAAAGTTGTCCAGAATCATCATAACTACGAAGCCGGAAATCGCCCCGACCGTTGCTTCCTTGTGGTAGCCCCGGCTGTGGCTCTCAGGGATCAGTTCATCGAACACGACGTAGAGCATGGCGCCGCCGGCAAAGGCCAGCGCATGGGGTAAAAAAACATTTGCAAAAGTGACGACTGACGCGCCTATGAGACCGGCCACCGGCTCCACGAGTCCCGTCAAAGTTGCGTAGGTCAAAGCCCGCCGTTTGCCGTATCCTTCTCTCATCAAGGGAAGGGCCACAGCTAAGCCCTCAGGTATATTCTGGAGACCGATGGCGATGGCCAGCGCGGTGCCAGTCGCGAAACTCTCAAGGCCAAAGCTGACTCCCACGGAAAGCCCCTCGGGGATGTTATGAATAGTAAACGCCAACATCAAAAGCCAAACCCGTCGAATGCGAGAAGAGGGGCCCTCCAAACCGAAGACAAAGTGGGCATGGGGGATCGCCCGGTCCAGCAAATCAAGAAACGCGACACCCAGGATCAGGCTGAGCGCCACCGTCCAAAGCCCGCCGATCTGCAGCGCGGGCGCGATCAGGTCGAAAGTAGAGGCCGCCACCATCACCCCGGCCGCAAATCCCAGCATCGTATCCAACATCCGGTCGGAAGGAATTTTTACGAAGAGACACGGCAGGCCTCCCAGCCCTGTAGCGAGGCCTGCGGCCAAGCTTGCCAAAAAACCGGCCGTTATCGTGTCCAACCTAAAGCTCCCCACGGAGGACGAGCGTGACGCTTCCGACAAGCGCAATAGCGCTCGTCAGCAGACCGCCGGCCAAAATCCAAGTAAAGGTCGTCGCCATGCTCGCAACTCGTCTTGGAGTTAGCCTAACGGTCTACCAACCCAGCCGCTCTCAATAAAGGAAGGAGCCTACTAGCTCGCTGGCCCGGAAGTGTCTGGGAGTGGTTCGAGGGGATGGTCCTCACGAACGCACGCCTCATCGATATGCCCCGTGACCATCGCCCGGACCGAGCGAGGATGTGCCACGACGGCCAAGTACACATGGACGATGACCATGGCACTCAACGCCACGGCGAAAGCAGTATGGACTATATACAGTGTGATGTCCCAGCGACGGCCCAACAAATCCGGGTAATAGATTAAAGCCCCGGAGACGGAGACCAGGAGGCCGAGCATGACGGAGACGCGAAACCATATTTTCTGTCCGGCGTTGAACCGCCCAGCCGGCAAAATCCGGTATCTTCGCGAAAAGTAGCCTCCAAGTCCCTTCAGCCAGTCGCGGTCGTAAGGGGCGAATTCCATCGAACGCCGCCATATCCCTGCGAGCGCGAGTAGCGCCCCGCAGAAGAGGAGCCCGGCAGTGATATGCACGGCGTTGGAGATCCGGCCAAAGGGCACCGCGAGGCTTTGATCCGCATACCCCAGGACGTGTTTGGCGAGGATGAGATACGTCGAGCTGGCCCATGCGCCGATGAAGCTGAGAGCCAAAAGAGCGTGGAGGAGCACCTCTGTCCAAGAGTAGCGCCTGACCATCTGTCCAGTCGCCCGCACGTGGTGGTAGCCGTAAATCGCGAGATGGGCAAAGACCAGCGCCACTATCAGCGCCTGAACCACGCCGCCGAACCAGCGCAGGGCCTCCCGGTAGGTGAGAAACCCCTGCCACCACGGAGAAGGGCTGGCGGATGGCAATTCCTGAAGGGGCGGGACCATCGGTGTCTGCGCCCACATAGCGCTACCCGCAAGCATGAGTAGGGCGGAGAGAATCAACCATCCCCGTCGCCTTCGAAGCACCCACGCAGCCATTTCACTTTTCGTTCGCCGCCTCACTTGACCGTCGCCTCGCGCAAAGAACTCGTGCTCCCTCACACGGCCTTGCTAATGTTCCTTGTCTCCTGCCACAAACTCTCGCAGCAAGTCCGTATACGTAACGATCCCGATTGGCTTTCCGTCTTTATCCACTACCGGCAAGCCTCCAACCTCCCAGCGCAACATGAGCTCGGCGGCTTGTTCGAGCGGCGCGTCGGGAGGAATCGTAACAGGATTAAATACCGCCGCCTGGCGCACCGCAATTGACCAAAGTTGGGCCGCCGCGTCTTCGGACGAAACAAAGGCGAGCGATGGACGGATCAGGCGAATATCCCGGTCGGAAATCATGCCGATGAGTTTTCCCTCTTCATCAACCACGGGCAAGTGGCGAAAGCCGCCTTTCTTCATTTTGTCCAGCGCCTCATTGAGAGCGTCGCCAGGTTTGACGGTGACGGGATTTTTGGTCATTCGGTCTCCGACCGTTACGGATCTCGTTCCTGTTGTGGATGCGCCGCTCGTGGAAGCGGGAGATGGAACGTGCTTAATATATTCCGTCGCGAGGCGCTCGTGCTCCACAACCTGCACCCCTCCACCGGCGAGAATTTCCCTGACCCCTGGATCGGCATGGCCCTCTTCTATCCAAAAGGCGCTGGCGCTTTTCTCGACAGTTTCTCGGGCTAGATCAGTCATGTGGATTTTTTTGCCCGGATATACCTGAACGATGTCGATCTCACCGGTGATGTCTCCCAACCGCGCATAACAGGGCATGGCGAGAAATTCTCGTCGGCCTGGAATCACCGGCAAAATCTCCACGCCCAAACCGAGAAGCTTTTCTGTGGCGACGTAACTTGCGCTGTCGGGATGAGGACTCATTCCGACAACCGCGATTCTGCGGCATGTTTCGAGAAACGTCTTTCTTTGCCTCCGGAGAAGATAGTCCTCCATTTGAGCCGCTCTCCGGTTTTGAAGGATATTTTGTTGCGAGGGCTTCCGGGCTCGTTGTGGTTTTTTGCTTCCGATCCTCTTTGTCCTCACCGTAGCCATTGGTCACCTCGCAGGCCCCCAACAGTCAAACCACCGAAACTAACGTCGTCAAAAGTTTCGATCCTTTTGCTTTCCATGGGAATGCCTCCTGTGTCGCTCCGCAGCGCTAGATATGCCCCTTTTCGTCGGCGAATTTTCGATACCACGCCGGCAGCGAGTACTCGTCGGCGCGATATTGCGGGCGATAGCCTTTGATGTCGAGGATCGGCGTCCCGTTGAAAAAATCGAGTCCCGTCACGGACAGCGCGCAGCCTTCCCGCCTGGTCAGGCGCACGAGGCTGAGTCCGATGGGATTGGGACGGGTCGGCGAATCGAGCGCGAAGACGCCGAGCAGCGGCAGCTCTTCCGGCTTATATCCTCTTCTCAGAAGCCCTCTGGGTTTCACCCGCAAAGGTCCGATCTGTTCCGGCCTCAGCCGATCGAAGTAGACGATGACGAACAGGTGCGAATAGCCGTCGATTCCGTCGAGCGCCTCGGCAAACTCCGGATAGATCTCCAGCTCGCCCTCCACGTTTCCCTTCTCTTTGACCTCGTCGTTACCGGCGGCGGTTTTGACGATCCCGATCGGCCGCAGATTGATCGCCATACGATCCCCCTTCAAACCGGCTAAAAGTAGGCCTTCAGAACGTATTGCTGCAACATCCGGTGCGTGTTGAAGAACGAGCCGTTGAGGGCGATCGAGTGCAGCATGACGTCGATGAACCGCTCCCGCTCGCGATAAAATAACGGAACGACGACCTGCTCCAGCTTGTCGTAGAGCAACGCCGCATCGCGCGAGCGGTCGGCTTCGTCCGACGCGCTCGCGCCGTCCACTCCGATCGCCCAGCCGGTCAGCCCCTCGATGCATCCCTCGATCCACCAACCGTCCAGGATGCTCAGGCTCGGAACGCCGTTCAGCGCCGCCTTCATGCCGCTGGTGCCGGAGGCCTCCATAGGAGGCTGCGGCGTGTTGAGCCAAACGTCGGCCCCCGCGGTCATCAATTGCCCGACTCCCATGTCGTAGTCCGCGAGATAGGCGATCGGAATATCCCGGCCGACCGCCTCCCTGACCTGGAAGATTTTTTGGATCAGCTCCTTCCCTCCCTGATCCTGCGGATGGGCCTTGCCCGCATAGACGATCTGCAGCGGACCGGCGGCGGCGATTCTCTTCAGCCGCTCGATGTCCTGAAACAGCAGATCCGCTCTTTTATACGTCGCCGCGCGCCGCCCGAACCCGATCGTCAATACCTCTTCCTTCATCCCGCAGCCGGTTGCCTGGTTCACCTGCTGGATCAACCGCCGTTTCGCGTGAACATGGGCCTGCCACACCTCCTGTCGCGGAACGCTCAGCGCATAGCGCAGGCTGAAGTTGTCCTGCCTCCAGCCGGGAATGTAACGATCGTACAGCTCTTGAAAAGCCGGCGCCGTCCAGGTGACGGCATGGACGCCGTTGGTGATGGCGTCGATGTTATAACTGGAAAACATCAGCCGGGAAATCTCGCCGTGTTTTTTTGCGACGCCGTTGATGTAGTGGCTCAGGTTGAATCCGAGAAAGGTCAGGTCGAGCACGTTGCCGCAATAGATCAAATCCCTGATGTCGGCGCCCGCGGGGTGCTCGCCCAAAGCCCGTTTGGCCATATCCAGCGGGAACTGGTCGCGCCCGGCCGGCAGAGGGGTGTGCGTGGTAAACACACATTTCCTCCTGACCGCCTCGACATCCTCGTGCGTGATCGCCGTTCTGCCCGCCCGGCGCGCCTCTTCGTCCAACAGCTCCAATGCGAGCAGGCTCGCGTGCCCCTCGTTCATGTGGAAGCGCTCGATAGCTCCGTGCCCCAGGGCGCGCAGCATGCGCACGCCGCCGATGCCAAGCACCACCTCCTGGCAAAGCCGGTAGTGCGGGTCTCCTCCGTAGAGATAGTGGGTCAACGTTCGATCCCATTCGCTGTTTTCCGGAAGATCGACGTCGAGAAAATAGATCGGCACGCGAAATCCTCCGGCGCCGTGAACGTCATGCCTCCAACACCTGACAAGAATCCTGCGCCCTTCTAAGACAACTTCCGCCCTGCCCGGCATCTCCTCCAAACGTTCCTCCACCGGCCATTCCACCGCCTCCTCCGTCTGCCAGCCGGCGGGGTCGAGCTTTTGATGGAAATAGCCTTTCCGATGAAGCAACGTTACGGCGACCATCGGGACCTTGAGATCCGCCGCCGCGCGAATCATGTCCCCCGCGAGCACGCCCAGTCCGCCGCTGTAGGTCGGCATCTCCGGCTCTACTGCGATCTCCATGGAAAAATAAGCGACAAGGCTACCGTGATTCACGCGCTTCTTTCTTACGCCCCCGCCCCTCCACGGGATTTGCGGCCAAGCGGGAAAGCCGTCTTTGGGGGCGAGGAGCGGAATTCCGCGCCGGCCAATGATACTTTGCTACAAACCAAAGTGATAACGCAACCTGAACTCAAGCCGGTAATCCCTTGGCCGCTCATCACGACACCGAAACTCCCAACAATCGGCCGACCGCAAACGTAATGGCCGAGGCGGCGAGTCCGATCGAAAGCATCCGCATCCCGCTGCTCAGTGGGCCGCGCGCGGTAAAGACAGATAGCAAAGCACCGATTCCGAAAAGGGCGAAGCAGCTCAACAAAGCGCTGCTCATGAAAGCCGCGGCTCCAGATCTCACCAGATAGGGGGCCACGGGAATGATAGCTCCGGTAACGAAGGCAAGAAATGAACTTACGGCGGCAACCCACGGAGACCCCAGCTCCGACGGGTCCAACCCCAGCTCCTCACGCGCCAACGTATCGATCGCAGTCTTCGGATTCTGGATAATCCGTTGGGCCAGCAACGAGGCCTCTTTGCGCGGCACTCCTTTGGCTTGATAAATCAAAGAAAGCTCTTCCTCCTCCTCTTCGGGCGACATCTCCAATTCCTGTTTCTCCAATGCAATCTGCTGTTCGAATAACTCCCTCTGCGCCCGAACCGATACATACTCCCCCGCTCCCATAGAGAAGGCGCCCGCCAGGAGACCCGCTGTTCCCGCGAGGAGAATGTACTCCGGTGACGATGCCGCCCCGGCAAATCCCATCACCAAACTGAAGTTCGAGACCAAACCGTCGTTAACTCCAAAGACCGCCGCTCGCAGACCACCGCCGGATCTGCGATGCCAGCGTTCGCGCCCCATGATGGCTTCTTGCCCCGTAACTCCTTGCTGCATGGCTCGTAGGGTTCGATTGTGAGCCCTCTCCTCTGCCGGAAGACCGGTCGCCTCGGGTTGATCCAGGTAAGCAGTCTGATCCCTGGCCTCCAAACCGCTCACAATCGGCAAGACCTTTTGCGTCCCGGCAATGCGGGCCAGCCCTCCCAAGAGGCGGACCCGCAGCGTCGGACGGTAATGGGGAATCGCTTCACCGGCATTCTGAAGCAGCTTTTCCCACCGCCGTGCATGGCGCTCCTCCGCCTTTGCCAGCTTCTCGAAAATCTCGGCACGTCTTGTGTCCTTCTCCGCAGCCGCCAGCGCGCGGTACAAGGCGATGCCATCCTGCTCGCCGAGGTAGTTTTTGCGATAGCGTTCGAGGTCTTGCTCGCTGATCTTCCGTTGGGCTTTCATCTTTTCCCCACGCGCGTGTTCCATGCCTTCTCCTCGTCTATGTTGCGCTCCGCCGCGCGTCGCGCCGGCGGACCCAACCCTTTGGCTACCCCGACTAACGGCGGCGCCAGCCCGTTAAACAGTTCCTTGCTTGTTCGGTTTCTCCACCGAGGAAGGGCGCAAACCCTATGCCACCACGGCACAGTCGGGTTTTTTAAGCCATTACGGGTCGGTTTGCAAAGTCGATTCCCAGACATGCGAAGAACGGCTGATTGAAATCGCAACGCTGCGAAGATTTCCCAACCATCTCAAGTCTTTCGCTCCCTTTTCTAGAGCCGGCTTGAGGCATGTTTTTTGCTGCCCCGACCAAGTAACGGCACGCCGCCGGCCAAAGGAGAAACGATGGCTCGTCCAACAAAAAGCCGCCAAGCATTCAAGGTAGCCGACGTGATGACCTCGTCTCCCCTCACGGTCGACCCCAACGACACCATCGCCGAGGCCGAGGAGATCATGAACGAGCAGAACATCCGCCAGCTTCCCGTTGTGAGAGCGCGAGAGCTGGTCGGCATCATCACGGATCGCGACATCCGCTCCTTTCTCGGCGGGCGAGGCCTCGACGCGGCCGAGGAGCGCGAGACCGCGATGAGCACAAAGGCGGCGGCGGTGATGACCACCAAACCGGCATCAGTGACGCCGGAGGACGATCTGTCTGACGCCGTTGAACTGCTGATCGAGGGAAAGATGGGAGGCATCCCGGTGGTCGATGAGGAGGAACGCCTGGTCGGCATCGTCACCTACATCGACGCGCTGCGCTGCCTTCTCGATCTATTGGTCGAGGAATCGTAACCGCTGGAGTGAACGATGGCGCTGAGCAAAGAAACCACCGTGCGGGAGCTGATGATGAAAGGGCCGGTTACCCTCAAGTGCGACGATATCCTGGACCTCGCCAGCGACGTCATGCTGGAGAAAAAGATCGGCTGCCTTCCGGTCGTCGAACAGGGCGCCCTCGTCGGCCTGCTCACCGAGAGCGATCTCCTGCGCTGCGTCGCGGAGCTGTAATCCCGGAGGCGTCCGCTGCCGTGACCTTCACGCGCGTCATCTCTCCATTCTTCCAGAAGCTCGCCAAACATTTGGCTCTGCTGACTTGCCTGCTGATTCTGGAACGGGTTTCAGGCCGCGCCGAGATCGGCCAGATCTGGATTTTCGGCCTGGCGCTCGCCGCCTCGCTGCTCCACCTGGGAGGCCGCGCGCTTCGGCTGCGCAGCACGGACGGCGCGCAACCGGCTCGCGGAGCCGGATGATCGTCGAACTGCTGCGACCCGAGAAGATCGCAACCGGCCTCGCAGGCGAATTTCCCCAGATCCTCGAAGCGCTGTTCCGCCGTTCCGCATTTCCCGATCGCATGGCGGAGTTCCGCGCCGCCTTCGCCCAAGGCGGTTTGAATCCTTACAGCTATCTCGGCAACGAGATCGCCGTGCCCCACGCCCGCATCGACGGCCTCCCCGGCCCGGAAATCATCGTCGGCATAGCCCGTGGCGGCGTGCGGCTTGGCGGCAACTCCGTCAGGATTATTCTTTTCTTAGCCACTCCCACCGAACAGACCGAAGAGCATCTTCAGCTTCTCCAGCGGCTGAGCGCCCTTCTCCCCATGGTGAAAGACGAGCTGCTCGCCCAACGGGACGCGAACGGCGTGCTGAGGGTCCTGATCAAGGGAGAGCGGGAAGCGGGGATGGCCACCTACTTCAACCTGACTCAGGAGCAGGTCGCCTTCGAGCTCCATACCGATCTAGCGCGCGGCCTGAGCGCCGTGGAAGCCGGACGCCGGCTCCTTCATTACGGGCCCAATTTGCTGAAAGGAACGCGCAAGGTCCCGTGGTATCTCAAGCTCGCCAAAAACTTCTTCAGTTTTTTTGCCATCCTGCTTTGGATCGCGACGATGCTGTGCTTTGTTCCCGCCGTAAATCTGCCGCAGTTGGGCATCGCGATCTTCGCCGTGATCCTGCTGAACGGCCTCTTCGCCTTCCTGCAAGAGCAGAAATCCGACCGCGCCCTCGAGGCGCTGCAAAAATTGATCTCCCAACGCTCCAGCGTGCTGCGCGACGGCTCGGTCGCCGAGGTCGACGCCGCGACCCTGGTTCCGGGAGACGTGATCCTCCTCGAGGAAGGCGACCTGGTGCCCGCCGATGCCCGGCTGATCGAGGCGGTCGAGGTCGAGGTTGACAACTCGTCTCTCACGGGAGAATCCCATCCGGCACAGCGCTACAAGTCGGACAAACCGATCCTGATTGCCGGAAAGTTTCTCTGGATCGAGCTGCCCAATATCGTTTTTGCCGGCACGACGCTCGTCAGGGGCCGCGCGCGCGGCGTGGTCATCGGCGCCGGCATGCACTCCGAGATCGGCAAGATCGCCGGCCTGACCCAGGCGATACGCGTCGAACAAAGCCCGCTGCAGAAGCAACTGCGCGGCACCGTCATGGCGATCTCCGCGCTGGCCGGGGGGCTGGGCCTGGTTTTTTTGCTGCTCGGATGGCTCGTCGCCGGACTCTCTTTCTTTGAAGCATTCGTCTTTTTCATCGGGCTGTTCGTCGCCAATGTGCCCGAAGGGCTGCTTCCGACGGTGACGCTCTCGCTGGCGATGGGAGTAAGCCGCATGGCGAAGCGAAACTCACTCGTGAAAAGTCTCCCCTCGGTCGAGACGCTGGGGTGCACGACGGTGATCTGCTGCGACAAGACCGGCACGCTGACGCAGAATCTCATGATGGTGACGGAGCTTTACGTCGACGGAAAGCGGCTGGCGGTCTCCGGCGTCGGCTACCGGCCGCAAGGCGCGTTCTCGCTCGAGGGAAAGCCCCTCTCTCTCGAACGGATCTCCGAGTGGCCCGCGCTCCGCCGCCTGCTCGAATGCGCCTTTATCTGTAACAACGCCCGGCTGGAAAAAACCGGCTCGGACTATCGCGCCCTGGGCGATCCGACGGAAGGCGCGCTCATTACCCTGGCCGAAAAGGCGGGCATCCGCGGAATCCACCAGCGCCTTCATTTGAATCCGTTCGAATCCGCGCGCAAGCGGATGAGCGTGGTGGTCAGGCTGGAAGGGCGCGGCGAAAAACTCCTCTACGTCAAGGGCGCGCCGTTGGAAACGCTGCGGGAATGCGATTTTTTCCTGAGCGACGGCGAGCCGCGGCGACTGGAAGAGAGCGAGCGCAGCCGGATCGTCGCGGAGAACGATGCGATGGCGAGCCGCGGCCTCAGGGTTTTGGCGCTCGCCTACCGCGACGACGCGGAGCTGCAGCGGGCGGCCGATTATCCGAGCGAGACTGCGGAGCGTCGGCTGGTTTTTCTCGGTCTCACGGCGATGTCGGACCCCGTCCGCGCCGAGGTGCCGCCGGCGATCCGCGCCTGCCATGCCGCCGGCATCCGCGTGATGATGATCACCGGAGACTACGCCCTGACGGCGGCGAGCATCGGCGGGCAGATCGGCCTGGGAGACGGCGCGCCGCTTCCGACCCGCACCGGCGCGGAAATCTCCGAGATGAGCGACGCGTCGTTGCGCGCGCTCCTCGCCCGCGGCGAGATCATCTTCGCCCGCGTCGCGCCCGAGCACAAGCTCCGCGTCGTCTCACTGTTAAAAGAGATGGGAGAGGTCGTGGCCGTCACCGGCGACGGCGTCAACGACGCCCCGGCGCTCAAAAAAGCCGATATCGGCATTGCGATGGGAGTGCGCGGCAACGACGTCGCCAAAGAGGCGGCGAACATGATCCTGGCCGACGACGATTTCAGCTCGATCGTCGCCGCGATCGAAGAGGGACGAGCCGTTTTCGACAACATCAAGCGCTTCGCCGCCTATGTCCTCAACAGCAATCCCCAGGAGATGTATCCGTACGTCCTCTGGGTGCTGTTTCCCGACGTGCCGCTGGCGATGACCATCATGGGCGTGCTCGCCGTGGATGTCGGCACGGATCTCATTCCGGCGATGGGTCTGGGGATCGAGCCGCCGGAGCGCGGGATCATGGAGCGCCCGCCGCGCCGCCGGGACGAAAAACTGCTGTCGCTTAAATTTATTCTGCGCTCCTATTTTATCCAGGGAAGCCTCTTGGCCTTCAGCTGCTACGCAACCTATCTCTACCAGGGTTGGATCTCCGGCGCCTGGCGGCCGGGGTTGGGTCTTGCCGCCATGCCCGCGTCGCCGCCGGGGCTGAAGCTGGGCCGGGCGTCCCCGGCCTACCTCCAGAGCCTCACCGCCTATTTTTTTCCCACGGTGACGACGCAGATCGCCAACGTCCTCTGCAAGCGCTCGCGGCAGGCTTCGCTGTTTGGCAGAAATTTTCTCCACCCGCTCTACCGCCGCGAGCTGCTGGAGCGGCTCGCGGCCTGGCGCCCGCGCTCTCCTATTGCGCCGGAAATTGCAACGCCCGGCCGGGCGGCTTCGTGGCTCGCTCGATTTCTGGACCGCCATTACATCGTGTTGAATCTTGTCTCCAATCCGCTGATCGATCTCGGCATCCTGTTCGAGCTGTTTCTCTGCTACCTGTTTTTTTACACGCCGCTCTCGAATATTTATTTTTTTGCGCCGGTTCCATGGCACGTTTACCTTTTTGCTTTTCACGGCACCGCGCTGCTGTTGGCATTCGAGGAGATCAAGAAGTACTATCGCCGTCGTGGTCATCCGTTGGAGTTTCTCGGATGATTTCGCAGGAAGTGTGAGACGAGGAGGCGCTATGGCCGGCTTTCTGGGTGAAAAAGAGGTGCTGGATCGGGCGCGGGTCAAAGAGATCCTCGGCAACAAGGAATACTCTTTCTTCGACGCCAAGGTCTCGCTCCTGGGCATGGAAGGCGAGAATCTCATCCTCAAGATTTCGTTTCTCCTGGAGTACCGTAAAAAAATGATCTGGATCGAAGAGAAAGAGCGGATCGTTCTTTCCTTTGCCGACTTCAAGACCGAGGACTGGGGCGACGGCGTGCGGAAAGTCGCCGACATCGAATAGAGCTGATGAACGATGAGGAGTCGCCCGTGGCGAAGTTCCGTCCCCATTATCTGCCGCCGCCCTACCAGGACTCGGCGGAATCGGGCCGCCTGATCCTGCGCGACGGCGCCACCGCCGCGATCCGCCCGGCCCGCCCTTCGGATCAGGCGGCGCTGAGGGAGTTCTTCGCCGGACTGTCGCCGGACTCGAGGAGGCTGCGCTTTTTCTCGGCCGGAGTCCCGCCGGACAAACTGGTCGAATCCTTCTGCCAACTCTCCGATCCCCGCGCCCGTCTCAGCCTCGTCGTCACACGCGCCCGGCCGGCCGGAGAGCGCATTATCGCCGCCGCCACCTATGACGCGCGCGACGACAAGATCGCGGAGGTCGCGTTCGCCGTCGCCGATGAGTTTCAAGGGAAAGGGCTGGGCACGCTGCTGCTTGAGCGATTGGCCATCCTCGCCGTGCGCCACGGCTTCACCCGATTGTGGGCCGTCACCGGCGTCGAGAACCGGCGGATGATGGAAATTTTCCGCAACTCCGGCTTCGGCCTTCGAGAGAAGGAGGAGGACGGCTACGTCGAGATCGATCTGTCAGCCGCGCCGACCGAAGCGAGCGTCGCGCGGACCGAGCTGCGCGACCGGCTGTTCACCGCGGCCTCGCTCCGCCCATTTTTTTTCCCCGGCGCCGTCGCCGTCGTCGGCGCCTCCCGCGACCCTTCGAGCATCGGCTATCGCATCCTCGACGCTCTCGTCGAGAACCGCTTTCAGGGACCGATCTATCCCGTGAACCCCCGCGCTTCGGCGGTGCGCTCGATCCCTGCCTATCCCTCGGCGCGGGAGCTGCCCGAGGCGGTCGATCTGGCGATCGTCGCCGTGCCGCGCGAAGCGACGGCGGCCGTGGTGGACGATTGCGCGGCGCGCGGCGTCAAGGCCCTGGTCGTCATCACGGCGGGCTTTGCCGAGACGGGAGCGGAAGGAAAGGCGCTGCAGCAAAGACTCGTCGAGAAAGTGCGCGGCTACGGCATGCGGATGGTGGGGCCGAACTGCCTGGGGCTGATCAACACCGACCCGCAGGTGCGGCTGAACGCCTCGTTTTCGCCGCTCTTCCCTCCCCCGGGCTGCGTCGCGATGTCCTCGCAAAGCGGCGCGCTCGGCCTCGCCATTCTCGCGCTCGCGGGGCAGCGCGGGCTCGGGCTTTCGACCTTCGTCAGCGTCGGCAACAAGGCGGACGTTTCGAGCAACGACCTCTTGCAATTTTGGGAAGACGACCCGCGCACCCGGCTCATCCTGCTTTATGTCGAATCTTTCGGCAACCCGCGCCGCTTCGCGCGCATCGCCCGCCGCGTCAGCCGGAACAAGCCCATCGTCGCTCTCAAGGCCGGGCGCACCGGCGCCGGCACGCGCGCGGCGGGATCGCACACCGCGGCGCTCGCCGCCAGCGACGTGGCGGTGGACGCCCTGTTCCGCCAGACGGGCGTGATCCGGGCCGACACGCTGGATGAAATGTTCGACATCGCCGCCGCGCTCGAAGGCCAGCCCCTCCCGCGCGGCCGCCGCGTGGCGATCGTGACCAACGCCGGTGGGCCAGCGATCCTCTGCGCCGACGCGTGCGAGGCGGGCGGCCTGTCGATCCCGCAGTTCTCGGACGCCACGCGATTGCGCCTTGCGTCGTTCCTGCCGCCGGCCGCGAGCGTGACGAATCCGGTGGACATGATCGCGTCGGCGTCGCCCGACCATTTTCGCCGCGCGGTGGAGACCGTCCTGGCGTCGGGAGAAGTCGACGCGCTGATCGTTATACTCGTCGTCGTCGGCCCGGCAAAAGTCGAGGAGGTGGCGCGCGCCGTGGGTCAAGGCGTGGCGGCCGCGCGGGCGGCGGAGAAAAACGCCAAGCCGGTGCTCGCCTGCACGATGGCCGCAGCGCCCACCAGTCACCAGCTCGCGTTTGGCGACGAGAAGATTCCGACCTACTTGTTCCCCGAAACCGCCGCCCGCGCTCTCTGCAAGATCGCCGCTTACGCCGGGTGGCGCAGCCGGCCGCCGGGAACGATCCCGGAATTCGACGACACGGACGCGCCGGGCGCGCGCGAGGTTTGCCGCAAGGCGTTGCAATCGCGCGGCGCCGGCTGGCTTTCGGTCGAAGAGACGCGCGCCGTCCTCGCGGCCATGCGGCTTCCTCTGGCGCGAGGCGGATTCGCCGCGAGCGCGGACGAGGCCGCCGGACTCGCCCGCTCTTTCGGCTTTCCGGTCGCCGTCAAGCTCGCATCGCGCACAATCGTACACAAGAGCGACGTCGGCGGCGTCGTGCTGGATCTCGCGGATGAGGCGGCGGTGCGCCGGGCTTTTGCGGAGATTCGCTCGCGCCTGGAGCGCGACGGGCGGCTCGCCGAGCTGGACGGCGTGCTGGTGCAGCCGATGATTCGCGCGGGCGTCGAGGTGATGGTCGGCGTCAGCGCCGACCCGCTCTTCGGCCCGCTGATCGCTTTCGGCCTGGGCGGTATCTACGTCGAGATTTTGGGCGACGTGCGCTTTCGCGTCACGCCGCTCACCGACCGCGACGCCGCCGAGATGGCGCGCGAGATCCGCGGCTACCGCCTGCTCCAGGGATACCGCGGCCACCCGCCGGCCGACGTGGAGGCGATCGAGGAAATTCTTCTGCGCATCTCGCGCCTGGTCGAAGAGGTCCCCGAAATCGGCGAGCTCGATTTAAACCCGATCTTCGCCCAACCCCCCGGCCAGGGCTGCCTCATCGCCGACGCGAGAATCCGCGTGGAGGGCTGACTGGGCTCAGAGAGGTTTCAGGTTTCCTGCTTGCGGTGGAGACTAAACACAAAAAAGCGTATTCTCTTTGTATGGAAACGCGCAGGCTTAAATCGCTTGTTAAGAAGCAACAGGACAAGCCCGTCGCGACGCCGACGACGCTGCTGACCGATCACGATCTCTATCTCTTCAACGAGGGCAGCCATTTCCGCCTCTACGAAAAGCTCGGGGCGCATCCGCTAACTACTCCGGCCGGTCCGGGAACCTATTTCGCCGTCTGGGCGCCGGACGCGGAGGAAGTTTCGGTCATCGGCGACTTCAACGGCTGGAGCAGAGCGAGCCATCCTTTGCGGCCGAAAGGCCGGTCGGGAATCTGGGAGGGATTCGTCCCTGGAATCGGGCCGGGCACGCTCTACAAGTACCACGTCGTTTCGCGCCACGGCGGCATTCACGCGGAGAAGAGCGACCCGTTCGCGCTTTACAATGAAGTATCGCCCAAGACCGCTTCCATCGTCTGGGATTTGAGTTATCAATGGCAGGATCGTGAATGGATGGCCGAGCGGCGCAAGCGCAACGCGCTTGACGCGCCGATCTCGATTTACGAAGTTCACTTGGGCTCGTGGCGGCGCGTGCCGGAAGAGGGCTATCGCTCTCTCAGCTACCGCGAGATGGCGCCCCGGCTCGCCGAGTACGTCGAGCGGATGGGCTTCACCCACGTCGAGCTGCTGCCGGTGATGGAGCATCCCTTCTTCGGCTCGTGGGGCTATCAGCTCACCGGCTATTTTGCGCCGACCAGCCGCTACGGCACGCCTCAGGATTTCATGTTTCTGATCGACACGCTGCACCGCCACGGCATCGGCGTTATTCTGGATTGGGTCCCCTCTCACTTCGCCACCGACGGCCACGGTCTGGGCCTATTCGACGGCGACCATCTCTACGAGCACGCCCATCCTTCGCAGGGGATCCATCGCGAGTGGGACAGTTTCATCTTCAATTACGGGCGGCACGAGGTAAAAAGCTTTCTCATCAGCAGCGCGCTTTTCTGGCTCGACAAATATCATGCCGACGGGCTCCGCGTGGACGCGGTGGCGTCGATGCTTTACCTGGACTACGCGCACGAGGGGAACGACTGGATTCCCAACGAGTTCGGCGGGAAGGAGAATCTCGACGCGATCGCCTTGCTCCGGCGGCTCAACGAAGAGGTTTACCGGAGCCATCCCGACGTCCAGACGATTGCGGAAGAATCGACCGCCTGGCCGATGGTCTCCCACCCCACCTATGTCGGCGGCCTGGGCTTCGGCCTGAAATGGGACATGGGCTGGATGCACGACACGCTGGAATACATGAAGCTCGATCCGATTTTCCGCAAGTACCATTACGACAAGCTCACGTTCCGCATGCTCTACGCGTCGCATGAAAATTTTGTCCTGCCGCTGTCGCACGACGAAGTGGTCCACGGCAAAGGATCGCTGCTTGGCAAAATGGCCGGCGACGATTGGCAGAGGCTCGCCAACCTGCGGCTGCTGCTCGGGAGCATGACGGCCCAACCGGGGAAAAAGCTTCTCTTCATGGGCTGCGAGTTCGGCCAGACCGGAGAGTGGGCGCACGACGGGAGCCTGGAGTGGCATCTGCTCGAATATCCCACGCATCGCGGCATCCAGCGCTGGGTGGCTGACTTGAACCGCTCCTACCGAAGCGAGCCGGCGCTTTACGAGCTCGACTGCCGGCCCGAAGGTTTTGAATGGATCGACTGCAGCGACGCCGCGTCGAGTGTCTTGAGCTTCATCCGTAAAGGAAAGACGAGCGAGGGCGCCGTGCTCGTCGTCTGTAACATGACGCCGGTCGTGCGCCATCATTATCGGGTCGGCGCGCCGCGCGGCGGCTTGTGGAGCGAGATCTTGAACAGCGACGCCGCGGAGTACGGCGGCAGCGGAGTCGGCAACCTGGGCGGCGTTAAGGCCGGCGATCCCCCGCTGCACGGCCAACCCCAGTCCCTCGACCTCACCCTGCCGCCGCTGGCGATCTTGTTTTTCAAGCACGAGGGGTCGTAGTGGCTGAGCGCTGGATCTGCATTCACGGCCATTTTTACCAGCCGCCGCGCGAGGATCCGTGGACCGGGCGGGTCGAGCAGCAGATCTCCGCGGCGCCCTATCACGATTGGAACGAGCGCATCTCGGCCGAGTGCTACGCGCCCAACGCCGCCTCGCCGATTCTCGGCGGAGACCATCAGGTCATCAAGACCGTCAACAACTACGCGGCGATGAGCTTCAACTTCGGACCGACGCTGCTCTCCTGGCTGGAGCGGCGCCGGCCGGCGGTCTATCGCGCGATCCTGGAAGGCGACCGCTTGAGCCGCGAGCGCTACTCCGGACACGGTTCGGCCATCGCGCAGGTCTATAATCACATGATCATGCCGCTGGCCGGCCGGCGCGACAAAACAACGCAGACGGTCTGGGGCGTGAAGGATTTTGAGAAGCGATTCGGGCGGCCGCCCGAAGGCATGTGGCTCCCTGAGACCGCCGTCGATCTCGAAACCCTGGAGGTGTTGGCGGAAGCCGGCATCAAGTTCACCATTCTCGCTCCACGCCAGGCGCAGCGAGTCAGGGAGATAGGCGGCGGTGAATGGCGCGATGTCAGCGGCAAAAACAGAATAGATCCGACCGAGGCCTATCTTTGCTCGCTGCCGTCGGGAAAAAGCATAGATCTCTTCTTCTACGACGGGCAGATCGCTCTTGAAGTCGCTTTCCGCGATCTCTTAAACAACGGCGAAATTTTTGCCGGGCGGCTCCAGCGCGCTTTTCGCGACGAGAAAGCCCGGCCGCAAATCGTTCACATCGCCACCGACGGCGAAACCTACGGCCACTACCGCGCCCACGGCGACATGGCGCTCGCCTACTGCTTCCACACCATCGAGCGCGACGGCCAGGGCCGGCTGACGAACTACGGCGAGTATCTCGCAAACCATCCGCCCGCGCGCGAGGTCGAGATCGTCGAGCGATCGTCGTGGAGTTGCGCGCACGGAGTCGAGCGCTGGCGCGCCGACTGCGGCTGCGGCTCCGGGATGCATCCGGGTTGGACGCAGGCCTGGAGAAAGCCGTTGCGCGAGGCGATGGACTGGCTGCAAGCGCGGCTTGCCGCGATCTACGAAGAGGAAGCAAGGCCCTATTTCAGGGATCCGTGGGAGGCGAGAGACGATTACATCGAGCTGATGCTTGACCGCTCCGCCGACACCGCGAAACGGCTGCTCAAGCGCCATGCGCTGAGAAAGCTCACCAGAGAGGAGAGACAAAAGGTTTTTAAGCTGATGGAGATGGAGAAAAACGGCATGCTCGGCTATACCAGCTGCGGCTGGTTCTTCGACGACATTTCCGGCATCGAGACGGTTCAGGTGATGCGCTATGCCGCGCGGGCGATGGAGCTGGCGCAAGAGTTGCGCGGCATCGAGCTGGAGCCGGAGTACGTGAGGTTGTTGGAGTCGGCGCCGAGCAACGCGCACGGCGACGGTGCGCGGGTTTACGAGCTGTTGGTTAAGCCCGGCCGCGCGGCACAGCGAGTCGAGGCGCGCTAGGCCGAACCCGCATGGGGGACTGACCGAAAACCGCTGACCGCTGACCGGTCCGCGGTCGGCCGTCGGCAGTCTCCGATCTATTTGAGTGAGCAACCATGAGACGAGCCAGCGGCGTTCTGCTTCACATCACCTCCCTGCCCTCGCCTTTCGGCATCGGCGATCTCGGCCCGGCGGCTTATCGCTTCGCCGATTTTCTCGCAGAAGCGCGCCAGAGCTATTGGCAGATACTCCCGCTCAACCCGACCGGGCCGGCGCGCGGCAACTCGCCGTACGATAGCTCTTCCGCGTTCGCCGGAAATCTATTGTTGATCAGCCCCGAGCTGTTGCTGCGCGACGATCTGCTAGCGCGCGATGAGCTTGAACACATTCCGCTTTTGTCCGGCTCGCGTGTGGATTATCGGCACGCGGCTCGGTCGAAGGCCCGACTGCTCGACCAGGCCTTTCGCCGCTATCAGCCGCGTCTCGCCGCCGACCGCGACTTCGAAGAGTTCCGTCACGAACAGGCGAATTGGCTCGACGACTACGCGCTATTCGTCGCCTTGAAAGAGCATTTTCACGGCGCGCCCTGGACGGATTGGCCGATGGAGCTGAAAGAGCGGGACGAGAAGTCGCTGGAGCTGTGGAGACGGAAGTGCGAAGCGCGGATTCGGCAGGAGCAATTTCTCCAGCATCTCTTCTTCAAACAGTGGGCCGCGCTGAAGCGATACTGCAACGAGAAGAACCTCCGCCTGATCGGCGACGCGCCGATCTACGTGAGTCACGACAGTGCCGATGGCTGGGCGAACCCGCAGCTCTTCAAGCTCGACGGCGATAAGCGACCCAGCGTCGTCGCCGGCGTTCCGCCCGACTACTTCAGCGCCACGGGCCAGCTCTGGGGCAACCCGGTTTACCGCTGGGACGCGCTGAAGGCGACCGGCTACGCCTGGTGGCTCAAGCGCCTGAGCCATAATCTAAGCTGCTTCGACAAAATTCGCCTGGACCACTTCCGGGGATTCGTCGCCTGCTGGGAGGTGCCGCACGGCGAGCGAAACGCCGTCAAAGGACAGTGGGTCAAGGCGGCGCCCGACGATTTCTTCGCGGCCGTGGTCAAGCGATTTTCCGCCGGGTCGATCTTCGCCGAGGATCTGGGAGTGATTACGCCCGACGTGCGCGAGGCGATGGCGCGCTTCGGCTTCGCCGGGATGAAGGTTCTGCTGTTCGCGTTTGCCGGCGATCCCGCGACGCATCCTTACGCGCCGCACAATCACGAGCGAAACTGCGTCGTCTACACGGGGACGCACGACACCAACACGGCGAGAGGCTGGTTCGAAAGTGAAGCGTCGGCGGAGGAACGCGAGCGGCTCTCAGCCTACATCGGCCGGTCGGTCGCGGAGCACGAGGTCTCCTGGGAGCTGATTCAACTGGCTTTTGCGTCGCCGGCCGATACGGCGATCGTTCCGATGCAGGATGTCCTGGGTCTGGGCAGGGAGGCGAGAATGAATCGCCCCGGGACGACGAGAGGAAATTGGCGGTGGCGGCTGACTCCAGGGCAGATCACGCCTTCGCTGGCCGCGCGCCTCGCGGAGATCACGGAGCGGTCCGGGAGAGTAGCCGCTGAGATCGCCGTCGGACAAACTTAAATCCGTCTCTTGACTTGCGGGAAGGAATCTCCGTTCAATAGAGGGCGAAGACCATGGATGTTCTGGGCATCGTGATGGCGGGAGGGCGGGGGGAGCGGCTCTATCCTCTGACTCGGGACCGGGCAAAGCCGGCGGTCCCGTTCGCCGGCAAGTATCGGATCATCGACTTCGTCCTCTCCAGCCTCGTCAACTCCGGCATCTACTCGATCTACGTCCTGACGCAGTTCATGTCCCAATCTCTGGTCGATCATCTCCAGGAAGGCTGGCAGCTCACCGGCGTCCTCGGGGAGCACTTTGTGACTCCGGTCCCGGCGCAGATGCGCACCGGCCAGGAATGGTACCGCGGTACGGCCGATGCGGTCCATCAAAACCTCCATCTCATCCGGCGGGCGAAGCCCAAGTTCATCGCCATCTTCGGCGCCGACCACATCTACAAAATGAACATCCGGCAGATGCTCGACTACCACAAAGAGAATAAGGCGTCGGTAACTGTGGCGGCGATCCCCGTCAGCATCGACAGCGCCGGACAGTTCGGCGTGCTGCAAGTGGACGATGACCTGCGCATTCTCGGCTTTGAGGAGAAGCCGCCGCAGCCGAAGGCCATTCCGGGAGAGCCGGAATGGAGCCTCGTCTCCATGGGAAACTACATCTTCGACACGAAGCTCCTGCTCGAGACGCTGGCGGACGACGCCTCCAGGTCCGGGAGCAGCCATGATTTCGGCAGCGACATCCTCCCTCGCCTGGTGCGCGAAGGCAGACTGGTCTACGCCTACGACTTCCGGAGAAACGGCATCCCGAGCGCCGTGAAAGGGGAAGAGCCGAGCTACTGGCGCGACGTGGGAACCATCGAGGCCTATTACGAAGCGAATATGGATATCAAAGCCGTCGATCCTTCGCTGAATCTTTACAACCGGAGCTGGCCGATTCGGACGGTCACCTACGGCGACCCTCCGGCAAAGTTCGTCTTCGATGAGGAGGGACGCCGGGGCTTCGCCCTAAACTCCGCCGTCTCGGAGGGGACCATCATCAGCGGCAGCCTGGTCCGCGATTCGGTGATAAGCCCCAACGTGCGAATCCACAGCTTCTGCCTGATCGAGGAATCGATCATCATGAACCAGGTGGAGATCGGCAGAGGCTGCCGCATCCGGCGGGCGATCATCGACAAGAACGTCTCGATTCCTCCCGGGACTGAAATCGGCTATTCTGTGGAGGAAGACCGGCGGCGCTATTTCGTAAGCGACGGCGGAATCGTGGTCGTCGCCCGCGAGGAGCCCAAACACTCCGCGTTCTAGCCCGGATTTTTCACCGCCGAGGCACGGAGGACGCGGAGTAAAGAGTTTCTGAATGAATCACCCCCGCAGCAAGCTGCGGGGTATCAAGAGGCCCTCGGATGACTTTTCCCCGAGTTGTCACCCCCGAATGCTTTAATCGTGGTTCGACTGTGCTCACCACGACCCTGAGCTACGTCGAATGGGTCGGGGGTCCAGTCCGAAATTCGACTGGATTCCCGCTAAAAGCATGCGGGAATGACGGACTCTGGCAGTGCTACCAACCACCACTACGCAGCAAGCTACGGGGAATTGACCCCGAAGAGGTTAAAAAATACTCCGAACTCTGTGAACTCTGCGCCTCTGTGGTAAAGCGAATCCGGAAAAACCATCTTGAACGACTTGAACAACTTGAACCGGCGGGGCCTCCGGTTCTTCAAGACTTCGGTGGGGGTTGCCCGAGCTTGCGGTAAAGCGCGAGATATTCCTTCGCCGACCTGTCCCACGAAAAATCGCAGGCCATCGCATTGGCGATGATTTTTCGCCAAGCCTGCTTTTGCGCGTACGCGGCGAGCGCCCGCTTGACCGCCGCGGCCAGCGCGGCGCCGGAATAGTCGGAGAACTTAAAGCCGTTCCCCGCGCCCGTCCTGGGATTGTAGTCCTCGATCGTATCGTCCAGGCCGCCGGTGGCGCGCACGATGGGGACGGTCCCGTAGGCGAGACTGTAGATCTGACTGAGGCCGCAAGGCTCGTATTTGGATGGCATGAGAAACATGTCGGCGCCCGCCTCGATCTTGTGCGCGAGGCTGTTGTCGAATCCGATCCTGACGGCGATCTTTTTCGGATAACGCGCGGCGAGCGAGGTTAAGAGATCGTGGTACTTTTGTTCGCCGGTGCCTAGCACGACCAGTTGCAGCTCCAAACCCATCAGCTCTTCGATGCAATCGGCCAGGATATCCAGCCCCTTCTGATAGGCGAGGCGGGAGACGATGCCGATCACCGGCACCGACGTCTTCATAGGAAGCTTGTAGATTTTCTGTAAATCCTTCTTGCAGCTCTCCTTGCCGCTCAGATCGCCGGCCGTAAAATTCTGCCTGATGTGAGGGTCGTTTTTCGGATTCCACTCGGCGTAATCCACGCCATTGAGAATCCCGTGGAGCCGCTCGCGGCAATCGCGAAGCAACCCTTCCAGCCCGCAGCCGAACTCCGGCTCCATGATCTCCATGGCGTATTTTCTGCTGACCGTGGTCAACGCGTCGGCGAACACGATGCCGCCTTTGAGCCAGTTGACGTCGCCGTAGAACTCCAGGTGGCGCGGAGTGAAATAGCGCATGTCGATATCCAGCAACGGCCATGAGGAGAGTGAAAACGCCCCCTGATAGGCGAGGTTGTGGATCGTGAGCAGAGTCCTGGAAGTTTGAAGAGCGGGCCACAGATCGCCGCGGAGCTTTTGCAACACGGCGATGAGCGCCGTTTGCCAGTCGTGGCAATGGATCACGTCCCAGGGCGCGGTCTTTTGCGCCAGGTCGAGCGCGGCCTTGGAGAAAAAGGCAAAGCGTTCCGCGTTATCGACGTAGTCGCCTTGCGGCGTTCCGTAGAGCTGGGGACGCAGGAAGTAGCGGTCCTGGCGAATCAGGAAGACCGGACTTCCTCCCACCTGCGTTTTCAGGACTTGCCCTGTGACGCGCCGCTCGCCGACCTTCACCTCAACCTGCAGGCCGGTCCGCTCCAGAGCGACGCCGCTCTCCAGGATAGTCTGATAGGCCGGCATAACCATCGCAACGTCAACGCCCAGGCGCGCCAGAGCGATGGAAAGAGCGCCGGCCACGTCGCCCAGCCCGCCGGTCTTGGCCAGCGGGGCAATCTCGGGAGCGACCATGAGGAGCTTCATGAGGAGATGACGTGTCTTCGAGCGGTGGAAGGAAGAAAGGAACTGAACTCCCCTCGGCTCCAAGCCGAGGGGTTCCAAAACTGTCGACCGGAAGTCGTCTACCTCCCCGTTCCGTCATTCCCGCGCAAGCGGGAATCTAGTCTTTGCCTCATGCCCCCTCCGCTGCCGCCCTGGATGCCCGCTTTCGCGGGCATGACGATCTTTCGCTTCGCCTCAAGGCGAGGGGTTTCCACCATCCCCGAAGGGGACACTAAAGTGCGATTTCCCGCAAGACCTGCGCCGCCTCTTCGGGTGTGACCGGGTTGATGTAAAAGCCGGTGCCCCATTCGAACCCGGCCACTTGAGTCAGCTTCGGCATCACCTCGACGTGCCAATGATAGTGGCCGTTCTCGACTTCATGAAACGGCATCGAGTGAATAATGTAGTTGAACGGGGGATCGCCGAGCGTGGCGTTCAGCCGGTTCAACGTTTCACGCAGGGTGCGGGCGAGATCCATATACTCCTGCTTGGAGGCATGCTCAAAATAGGAGGAGTGTTTCTTGGGCAAGATCCAGGTCTCGAAGGGAAATCGCGGCGCAAAAGGACAGATCACCGCAAAGCTGTCGTTCTCGCTCACCACCCGCGCCTTCTCCTCGGTCTCCTGGCGGACGATGTCGCAGTAGATGCACCGCTCCTTGTACTTATAATATTCATGAGCGCCCAACAGCTCGGCGGTGACGCTCCGCGGCACGATCGGGAGCGCGATCAGCTGCGAATGGGTATGCTCCATGGTCGCGCCCGCCTCCGCGCCCTGGTTCTTGAAGATCAAGACGTAGCGGAACCGCTTGTCCTCTTTGAGGTCGAGTATCCGGTCCCGGTAGACCCACAGGACCTCTTCGAACTGACTTTCGCTCAGGGCGCCCATGTTCAATTCGTGGGCCGGGGTTTCGATGATGACCTCGTGGGCGCCGACGCCGTTCATGAAATCGTAAACGCCGTCGCCGCGGCGGTCGAGATCGCCCTCGATCATCAAGGCGGGAAATTTGTTGGGCACGACCCGGAGCGTCCAGCCCGGACTATCCCGATGCGATATCCCCGGCCGATAGGCGGCGATCTCCGGCGGGGTCATCGTTTCGTTGCCCTCGCAAAACGGGCACTGTCCGGCGGGCGCGGGAGGTTTGGGTTGCTGGTTGTGACGGGGCCTTTTTCCTCTCTCGGTCGAGATGATCACCCATCGGCCAACCACTGGATCTTTTCTGAGCTGAGGCATTGTAGTTTTGCGCCGCGCGGAGCATTTTAATTATTCCACTTTTACCGGAATTTGTCCAACAAAGGAACACTTTGACGCGCGCCGCGGCACGTTCGAAGTCCGCGACCGAGGCAGACTGATCGTCGTCTCCGTGGCCTTCAACGCGCCGCCCTCGGTGGCGGACCGCTTTATTCGCTTGCGCGATGGAGATTTCGTTCGGATCGAAGGCCGCTTTTCCAGCCAGGACCGCTTCGACCTGGAAATTTTTCAATAAAGCCCGCTTACCCTTCCCCTCCCCGCGCGGGCTGAACGCCTTGCGCGGGGCTCCCGCTTCAACGAAGAATCTGTTTGAAGAAATCGTTGCCCTTATCGTCGACTAAAATAAAAGCCGGAAAATCTTCGACTTCGATCTTCCAGATCGCTTCCATCCCCAGCTCCGGGTACTCGAGCACCTCTACCTTTCTGATATTCTCCTTCGCCAGAATCGCCGCCGGTCCGCCGATGGAACCGAGGTAAAAGCCGCCGTACTTCTTGCAGGCGTCGGTGACCTGCTGGCTGCGGTTGCCCTTCGCCAGCGTGATCATCGAGCCACCCATCGACTGGAACAAATCGACGTAGGAATCCATCCGCCCCGCCGTCGTCGGTCCGAACGATCCCGACGGCATTCCTGCCGGCGTCTTCGCCGGCCCGGCGTAATAGACCGGATGATCCTTTAAATACTGCGGCAGCCCCTCGCCCCGATCCACCCGCTCCTTGAGCTTGGCGTGGGCGATGTCCCGCGCCACGATCATGGTGCCGGTAAGTGAAAGCTGTGTCGTCACAGGATGCTTCGTTAACTGCGCGAGAATCTCTTTCATCGGCCGATTGAGATCGACCTTAACGACGTTACTCGCCACTTTGCCGCGATATTCTTCGGGAATCAGCCTGCCCGGTTCGCGTTCCAGCTCTTCGAGCCAGATGCCGTCTTGGTTGATCTTCGCCTTGACGTTGCGGTCAGCCGAGCAGGACACGCCCATGCCCACCGGGCAGGACGCGCCGTGGCGCGGCAGGCGGATGATGCGCACGTCGAGCGCGAAATACTTGCCGCCGAACTGCGCGCCGTAGCCGGACTTGTAAGCCGCCTGAAGCATTCTCTCCTCCAATGCCGTGTCGCGGAACGCGCGGCCCTGGACGTTGCCGGTGGTCGGTAGGTTATCGAGGTAACCGGTGGTGGCGAGCTTAACCGTTTTCAAACAGGCTTCGGCGGAAGTGCCGCCGATAACAAAGGCCAGATGATAGGGCGGGCAACCGGCGGTACCCAGAGACATCATCTTTTCGGTCAGGAATTTCTCCAAGCTCGCGGGATTGAGCAGCGCCTTGGTTTCTTGATAGAGCGTCGACTTGTTCGCCGAACCGCCCCCTTTCGTGACGAAGAGAAACCGATATTCCATTCCATCCGTCGCCGCGATATCGATCTGCGCCGGCAGATTGGTTCCGGTGTCAACCTCATCGTACATGGTCAGTGGCGCCGTCTGTGAATAGCGTAGGTTTTCTTCCGTGTAGGTCTTATAAATACCCTTCGCCACGTATTCTTCGTCTTTGACGCCGGTCCAGACCTGCTGGCCTTTTTTGGCGACCACCGTCGCGGTCCCGGTGTCCTGGCAGAACGGCAGAATGCCTTTACACGAGGTATCGGCATTGCGCAACATGGCCAAGGCGACGTAGCGGTCGTTGGCCGAGGCCTGCGGGTCCTTGAGAATCGCCGCAACCTTCTCCAGATGGGCGGTGCGCAGCAGGAACGAGACGTCGCGGATCGCTACGTTGGCAAGGAGGGTTAATGCCTCGGGTTCGACCTTTAAGATATCCTTGCCCTCGAACTTTGTCAGCGACACATGCTCTTTGGTGAGCAGACGATACTTGGTTGTATCCTTTTCCAGCGGAAAGGGGTCCTGATAAACGAATTCTGGGGTTGCCATCTTTCTCACCTCGCTTTTCTCAATCCTAATCAAAAAAAGCGCCTTTGTCGATGCAGGGTAACGCCAAGCTCCGCCGACGGCCGCGAGCGTAGCGAGTGACCGGTCGGCTGGTGCGCCTTGTTGGGCGCCTGGGATAGTGGAGCTTGAAGAGCCCAAGTGTTATTCCGCCATGCTGACGCCCGAACCGCCCATTTCCTTCGGG
>JBGPGE010000063.1:0-27330 GCA_041483675.1 Binatia bacterium | reverse complement strand
GACAGAGCGGTCAACCGCGTTCGGAAACGCTACGGGCTGCCGTACGTGCGGAGAACTTTCTTTTATCCGTCGCCCTACCTTTTCCTCGCATTTATCACCGAGGCCTTCGAGTATGCCCGGCCCGACCTGCCCAGACAGGTCTTTTACGTCGGCCCCTCCGTCAGCGAACAACGCGGCGACACCGATGTCCCGTTCCCTTGGGAATGGCTCAACGGCAGACCGCTGGTATACACGTCGCTCGGAACGATCAACACAGGCGCGGTAAGGTTCTTCGACAGAGTTATCGAGGCGAGCGATGGACAACCCTGGCAGACGGTCATCAGCGTCGGTCGCTATCTGAAGCTAGAGCGATGGAAAGACGTGCCCGGGAACGTGCTGTTACGCAACTATGTACCACAGCCGGCCCTTCTCCGCCGCGCGCAGGCCGTAATCTCACATGGGGGCGCCAACACGGTCAATGAGACGCTCGCGGCTGGACTCCCGGCGGCCGTACTTCCGGCAGGAGCGGACCACTTTGAGGCCGCGCAACGATTAGTTGAGACAGGAGCCGGCTTGCGCCTGACTTTGCGCAAGGCAACCACGGTGGATCTGCGCGACGCCATCCAGCGTCTGCTCGAGGACCGCTCTTTGCGAGAGAACGCCGAGCGCATCGCGGCAGACTACGCGAAGTGTGACGGACCGGGAACCTCAGCGGCCCTCATCTTGCGGCTGGCCGAAAGCAGGGCGCCCGTGTTGCGTCCGCCGGGCCGTCAGCCCACGATCTATGCGAATGAAATCGGAGAAATTCCATGAGCGCTCAAGCCGAACGCCCCGGCAGTCATATCGCGGTGGTCATTCCGGCCTACAACGAAGAGCGAACGATTGCTGGCGTCATCCGCGGCCTGAAGGCGATAGGATACAGCCGCATCCTCGTGGTCGACGACGGCAGCAAGGACCGGACGAGCGAGCTCGCGCGAGAGGCAGGCGCCCTGGTCATTCGCCACGTGGTTAACCGAGGTCTTGGAGGCGCTCTCGGCACCGGCCTCAAGGCTGCTCTCCTTTTCACTCCGGAAATTATCCTCACGTTTGACGCGGACGGCCAACACGACCCCGATGAGATCGCGCACATTATCGAACCGATTGAAAAGGGAGAGGCGGATGTGGTCATAGGAAGCCGCCTGTCCGATCCGAAGGGGATGCCCTGGTCACGCCGCGTGGCCAATCAAGTGGCTGATCTCGTTACGCTGTTGCTGTTCGGCCTATGGGTCAGCGATACCCAGTCGGGACTGCGGGCGTTTTCCAGGAGTGCCGCCGCGCGAATTCGCATCATGACCAGCGGTATGGAGACATCGTCGGAGATCATCGCGGAGATCGGTAGGAACAAACTGAGGTTGAAGGAGGTGCCGATAAAGGCTATCTATACCGAATATTCCCTTTCCAAAGGGCAGAGTTTCAAGCTCGGATTGTACACACTCACAAAGCTCATCCTGGCCAAAATACGGAGGTCGAAACAATGAAGCCGATCCAGTTTTTCCTTCTCGCGTTCGCCCTGCTCGCTCTGGTAAAAGTCGTGCAGAAGTACCGAGCGAGGGCGATCCAAACCATGCAGTTCCTTGCTTGGGTGCTAATTTGCCTTGGAGCAACGTTTGTCGCTGTTTTCCCGGACACCACCAACTTTTTCGCAGCCATGCTCGGAATATGGCGCGGCGCCGACCTGCTCCTTTATGCGAGCCTCGTGATCATTTCCTATCTGATCTTCCGCATCCATTTAACCCTGGACCGCGTGCAACAAGAAATCACCGAAATCGTGCGGGTGCTGGCTCTTGATCAGCTCGAGGCTGGAGGAAGCGCTGCCGTTGGGACGCGGGGAGGCAAGGAGACTTGAGTGTGAGAGGCGTCTCGCAAAATCGGAAATGGAAGGCGGTCGGTGTGGTTGGAATGATGGTGCTTAGCATTTTGCGGGCGGCGGAGTCGGAATCATTCCCGTCTGAACTTGAGTCCAGCTCGGGCAGGGGAATCTTCGCCTTCTATTACGCCCCTCAACTGACTCCGGAGGAGCTGCATTGGGCTAAGCGTTTCAAGGTCTTTGTCAGTGGCGCCGTTCTGCCGGCATCTCAGATCCAGGAACTCAAGCGCGCTGGCACGAAGCTGTTCCTCTACGAATGGCTCACCGGATTTTACCTGGACGCAAACGGCGGGAACCCGGCGAATAATTCCTGGGAATCGCTGGTGCATCGGGGAAAGCCGCAATGGCTGCTCAATCCGGCGCGGCCGGACCCGGGCCCGGACGGTCAACATCGGGCTTATTATTACGATCCGTCTCACCCGGAACTGAGGTTCGCCTGGGCCAAGCGGCTCGCGCAAACGCTGCAAGATTCCGGCTATGACGGCGTTTTTTTCGATCTCGTTGGGAGCCCTTCCGTGCCCCGAGACCTGCTCAAAATCTACGACGAGCGCCACCCCGATATCTCTTACGATCAAGCCTTGGCCGGCTTTCTCCGCTCCCTCAAACGGCTCAGACCCGAGGCGTCGCTGTTCGCCAACCAGGGATATCGGATTCCGGAAAGTTATCTCCCCGGCGCCAACTACGATCTCTCAGAGAGCCTGATGACCTCGTACGCCTGGGGAGAACGGGTTCGGATCTACGTCGAAGGGGAGGGGCTGGTGGAAAAGCAGGAATCATTCTACCGGCCGTGGGACGAGCTAAAGCGCCACGTTGAATCGATCGAGACCGACATCCGGCGGGAAAATCCCGAACTTAAAATTTACCATCTGAACTATGTAAACCCGCTGTACGCGCCGACCGGCCGAACCGAGACCATCGAGGGACACGAATACCCGGTCTTCCGCATGGGACCCGATCGCCCCGCCATCTACTTCGGGTACGTCGCCGCCAAGCTTTGGGGACACGAGAGCTACAGTCCGGCCCCTCAAGCCATGCGGTTCGGGCAGGACGATATCTACTTCGTCGAACTGGGCAAACCACTCGGCGACCGCTATGAAGAGCGCGACGGGCTGGCTATCCGTTACTACGAGAAAGGCGTCGTGGCGCTGAACCCGTCCGGACAAAAACAAAGCTCGGATCTCGCGTCGCGGTTGGTTCCGCCTGGCGTCGATAAGCTATTTGATTGCTATGCGAGGAAGGTTCAGCAGGGTCTTACAGTCACGCTAGAGCCCACGGTTTCACCCGCCAGCGGCTTGGCCTATCCCGCAGGCCGGGTATATCTCTATCGTGAATAGTCGCAAAAAAGGACAAATCCAATGGCGTGGTTACGACAGCTCATCGACTGGTGCTTAGTCCGAACCAACGGACTTCTTTTGACAAACGAATGAGGCACATCCGCGACCTTTGAGAACAAAAACGCTGGCGGACAGACCAGACCGATGAGAATCAACAATATACAATGGCTTTTGGGAAGCTTGAGCGCCAGTACCCTCCCCGCTCTGAAGGTATTTGCCTCTCGTCCGCTTATAGTCTTGAGGGTATTAACAGCACCTCCTGCATTGTCTGACATGGACGCAATAAGGGTTCTGTTTCCGAGCGTAACGCGAGACTTGGTCGAAGCTTGTCGAACGGAACTCTTGCGGAACCACCGATTTTTTAAAGAGATAGATGAAAAGATGCTTCGAACACGGAACCGGCTTCCGGTCTGGCAGACGCCGCGGGATTTTTTATACATGGCTGTGAGACTCTGTAAGCCCCAACTCGTTGTTGAAACTGGAGTTTTTGATGGTCTATTTAGCGCCGTTATTTTGCAAGCTCTCACAGACATTGGTAGCGGCACACTAATCTCCATTGACCTACCCGCTTTTAAACCTATCAAATCGTCAACAGATCTTTGGCGAGAGTCCCGCCTGCCGCCGCATTGTCAACCCGGCTGGGTCATTCCCGATGACATTCGAGGCAGGCATCAATTGCTCCTCGGAGACAGTAAGGAAATACTGCCTCGAGTATTTCAGGAGCACCCCAAAATAGATGTCTTCCTTCATGACAGCCTGCACACATTCAACCATCAGTATTTCGAATACAGGACCGTATGGCCTCATTTGTCTGATTCAGGACTTCTGTTGAGCGATGACATCTTTTGGAGCTCGGCTTTCGCAAGGTTTTGCAAACAGATTGGTAAGGCCTACGTATGGCTAGGGGGTTTTGGTGGTGTCAGAAAATAGCCGCCAAGCCTGGAGGCTGGCACCATGACAATGATCGAGGTTTCCTCTGTGACCTTTGTGTTCTTCGCTGTGGCCAGAGTCATCTCGGGTGACACCGACAGGCTATTTGACTGCTACGCGGGAACGGTTCAGCAGGGTTTTATAGTCACGTTGGAGTCCACGGTTTCACCCGCCAGCGGCTTGGCCTATCCCGCAGGCCGGGTATATCTCTATCGGACTCCTTAGGGGGAGGGAAAGATGTTGGAATCACTCAGACGGCTTATCGACGATTTTCTTATCGGTGCCAATCGGTCGCTGTATGGCTGGAAGACTTGGCTGGCGGAGATGTGGAATCAGGGTTCGTATAGAACATTGATTTTGCTCTTCGCGGCGCTGGCCGTACTCGCGCTGTTTCTCCTGGTTCGCTGGCTCAAGAACCGCCGGCAGGCATCATTGTTCTGTTGGGCCGCCGAGCAACTGGCTCGGGCTTCCTCTCCGGATG
This sequence comes from Binatia bacterium, assembly GCA_041483675.1. Taxonomy (GTDB): domain Bacteria; phylum Desulfobacterota; class Binatia; order UBA9968; family UBA9968; genus 2-12-FULL-60-19. Next base: position 22,700 of record JBGPGE010000063.1, on the reverse strand, counting down.
CTGTCGCCACCCTGCTGTTCCAAGCTATCTTCAAAACTACCTCAGCCAAGGTGGCCGGGATTTATCTGGCGCCGACGGCCGAGGGACCTTTCCCGCTCCGAGGGAACCAGAGTCGCTCGTCGGTCCCGGTCGCTGCGCTGCCCGACTGGGAGCTTAAACAGCTCCTCGACACGATACCCAAGCTTCCCTCCGTCGAGAGACACGGGGCCCTGAGAGTCGTCTCGCTGCCGGTAGCCGTTGAGGGAGAGGGAAAAGCGTTGGTCCAATTTCCCTTGACCGGCTTGAACGCGGCGAACAAAATCATCTCGCGGACGCCGTTTCTCATCTCGTTGTTTGCGCCGATCGTCGCTCAACTCGCCGCCCTCGCGCGCATTCAGCGGCTGGAGGAACAGGCGCGCGAGGCCTCGGTCCTGGCGGGATCCTCGCAGCTGCTGGTGGGGGCGACTCTGGGCATCGATCGGCTGGCGAATACGCTTCTGGATCTTGCCATCCGCTCCAGTCAAAGCGACGGCGGTTTGATTTTCATCAAAAGCGATTCCACCAACGGGGAAAAGACCGAAGTCATCTCGCCCAAGGGTCTCGATGCCAGCGTCCTCGGAGAACTCGGCGCCGTTCTCAGGGAAGAGGCTTTCTCGTTGGCCAGCGAAAAAACCCTCGTCGATCGGATTCAGCCCGACTCTCGTTTCCACGCGATTCTCAACCGGGCGGGTTTTGCCGCGCTCGTGCAGGCGCCGATTTTTCTCGACGCCTCGCCGGTGGGACGAATCTTTCTGCTAAAAAGAGAGGGGACCTTTCGCGAGAGCCACTTCCGCATCTGCCAGTTGAATGCCCGACGCCTCGGGCTCACGCTTAAAAACCGCAAGTACCACGAGGAGGTCTTCAGCGAGTACAAAGACACACTGCTCGCCATGGTCCACACCCTGGAGTCGAGCGGCCACTTCCAGGAGGGACACTCCGCGCGGGTCTCGCGCCTTTCGGCAGAGTTGGCCAAGGGGATGGGGCTTGAGCCGGCGGAAGTCGAAGGCATCAAGCTTGCCGGCGACCTGCACGACGTCGGGATGGTGGGGTTAGGCGATGAGATTTTACTACGGGCCGGAAAGCTGACGGAGAAAGAGTACGACGTGGTCAAGCACCACCCGACCATCGGCGCCGCGCTGACGGCGCCGATACGCCTGCCGATCGCGATAGCCCCGCTGGTTCTTCATCATCACGAGCGCTACGACGGACAGGGCTATCCCGCCGGGCTGAGGGGCGCGGCGATTCCGCTGGGCGCGCGCATCCTGGGGCTGGGAGAGGTTTTCGACGCGCTCATCACGTCGAGAGCCTATCGCAAGGGTCTCGACTTTCCGCAGGCCGTAGAACGGCTCCGCTCTCTCGCCGGAACGCAATTGGATCGGGAGATCGTCGACCTGTTTGTGCGTGTCATGCCCGCGGACCGATGGCAGACCATCGTTAAACACGGGGACGAGTTTCGGCCCTAGGCGGGCACGGGGCGCGGCGGTGCTTGCCTTCGCCCCGCCTCTTCCGCTAAGTTACAGTCTAATCTCTCGGGAGGGCATCAGTGGCTCAGATTGTGCGAATGTTGCAGCCGGTATTGAAACTGGCGTTTTACGGGATCGCGCTCTTTCTGTCGGCGGGGTTCGTGGCCCTGTTTCTTCCGCCCAAAAAATATCCGTGGGTCTTGGATATCTGGCACTATACCAAGCCGATCAGCGACACCGTCGCCCGCTACCTCGACACGAACTTTCGCGGCTACGATTTATCCCTACTCGCCGCCCTTGCGGGCGTCTTTGGGATCTATCTCGCGTTGGAGCGGACTCTTTGGGCCGTCGAGGATACGTTGCGCCAGCGCGCCTTCCAAGCGAAAAAGTTAAAGGCCACGGCAACAGCAGCGGCGCAGCCGGCGCCGCAACCCGCGCCGAGAGTTGCAGCGATGCCGTCGGCGCGCAATCCGGTCTACAGCTCGGAAGCGATCGTGGTCATCGACCTGGTAAATTCCACCAGCATCGTCACGCGATTCGGCAATACGTTCCTGCTGATGCTGAAACACCGGCTGGAACATCAAGTCAACGAGATCAGTCTCCGCAACAGCGCGGGCTTTTCCAAAGGCACGGGCGACGGCTTCCTGCTGTGTTTTCCGTCCCTCGCGAACTCCGTAATCGCGTTAAGGGAGATCTTTGAGGCCCTTCCTGTGATGAACGCCGACCTGCCCGACGGCGCCGAGATTGCTTTGCGCGGAGCGCTCAACTTCGGCGAGGTGATCGCGGACCGTGACGGCGACCGCACCGGCGGCGCGATACACAAGACCTTCCGCCTCCAGGGGCTGCCGGCGGCGAGCCTGATCGAGTCGGAGGGCGGCATCAAGCGAGAGGAGTTCCCGGAAAAGAACTACACTCTGGTCAGCGAGGAAGCGATCTCAGGGCTCACCAAAATCCAAGGGTTGCAATCGCGCTTTTTGGGACTTTGCGAGCTGAAAGGCTTCCCAGGCCTTCATCGCGTTTATCAAATTTAACCCCCGGTCTCAGCTCCGGTAGAGATACACCCTGCCCGAAGGATAGACCCGTCCGCTCGCGCTCGAGACCGTTGGATCGATCGTGACGGTCAGGCCGAACACAGTCACATTGTCGTAAAGATCCTGGAGGCCGGCGACTCCCGGCGGAACCAGAGGAGAGCTTAGGTCCACAGTCTGGCTCGCCGTCGAGGGATTCAGCGCCACCACGCCGTTTTCGTAATAGCGCAGCACCACGCCGTTTCTTTCCTCGTAGCTATTTCCCAGTGGGCCGCCGAGATCGGTGAAGTAAATTTCGTCCTGACTGAAGCGAACCGTCGGGCCATAGGAATAGCTGTCATGGCCCCATAACTTGGCGGCCACATAGCCGTAGTAAATCGCTGGCCGGTCAATGACCTCTCGATAGATGGGGTAAGCGACTCCGTTGACCGAGGCGCTCTTTCCCGTGGCCTGGTAGGCCGGATTGGTGTAGTTTAAGTGGAGAATTTGCACAGCTGGGTTGTATCGATCGACTTTTGTCTGGATGTCGCCCACATACGCCTTGAGGTTTAGCCACGGCTGATAGAACGTCTCTTGCCGCTCCACGAGACCTTGCCCCTCTGCATAAATCTGCACGCTCGTTCCCCAAGCGTAAGAGGTCATCAGGCTCTCCGTAAGATCGTAATCGGTAACCGGAAGATAGTAAGACGCCATTCGATACCCCTGGTTGGTAAAAATGGCGGAGCCTTTGTTTCTAAGCGATCTGAAGACCTCCGCGAGGGCGCTGTTGTAATTCGTTTTCGGATGGCGGGACGAATAGACCTTCTGAAGATAAGACGGCACATACAAACTGCCAACGAGATCGAAGAAAATTCCTTCGTAGCTCGCGCTTAATCGGGCTGTATCGAGGAATTGGGCCCAGGCCTGTTTGAAACTTGAAGGATACGTATCGTAATAATATGCGTGAAAGAGACCATCCGGGCCTGAATCGGGACGATTCGGGTTGAGGAGCCATGTGCGGCGATTTTTATAGACCTGCGCTTCCCAAGAGTTCGGGTTGAGTTGCGCCGGATTGTCGAAATATGTGCCGGTCGACCAAGTGTAGGAGAAAAGTCGGCTCCCGGCTTGATGAAGAACATCGATTTGTGCATCGGGCAGAATGTACCCTGGCACTACAATGTCAAAACGCTGGAACCAAGCCAGCTCTTCGTCGGTAAAGGAGCCGGTGTAATAGAAAGCAAAGGACCCTTTCGGTGTGCCCGCTTCAGCGCGACCGATCGCAAAGATCAGCAGGAGCAGGAAGAGAGCCGTGAAAAAGCGATTTGCTGAAAAGGCGCGGAAGAACCCGCGTCCCTTATTTCGACCGTGGACCATAACTATCCTCCTTCGAACGGTTCTTCACCGAGTACGAAGAGAGGTGCTATGGCCCTCTCTTTCTTCGGCAACCCAGCCATCAGGCGATGTCTGCCTGATCCGTCGGCTTTGCGTCCCCCGGTCACCCGGGGTTTGCCCTTATCGGAAAGTTCAATAGCTGTTAAAGCAATGACTGTGCCACGCCGGTCCGTGGAGGGTGTTGCCCACGGGCCGGACATGTTTGCGACGCGCATGTCATTGAAACATAATGAAAAAAAGTCGCCGCTTTTGACGAAAGACGATGCGCTAGGGCTGCCGGATCGTGGGATGTTTGCTCGGGAGGAATGGACAATTCTGGGCTAACGGCGGCTCAAGATGACAAACTATGTTACCCAAGTTGGGAAACTGGCGGTCGGCAAGATCGAATGGAACAACCGTGGCCTTATCGAGTACTCTTGAGCGTTCTACGGCTGGGACGACCCTGAAGCGCACTCGACTCTATCTTTGCCGCTTCGTTTCGCCTGGTACAGGGCAACATCGGCATCTTTGACCGCCGCCTGACCATCGGGATAGTCGCGCAGCGCAGTACAGGCGACGCCAACGCTCACAGTGACGGAAAAAGAAGGGCGCGAGTCCGGGCTGAAGCTCACGGTTTTTATCTCCTGACGGATTTTCTCCGCTGCCTGGCGCGCCCCTTCCGCATCGATTTCCGGCAGGATCACGACAAACTCTTCGCCGCCGTAGCGCGCCGCAATATCGCTCTTTCTGGTTCTCTCGCGGAGCACCCGGCCCACCTCTTTGAGCACCGCGTCGCCCCAATCGTGCCCGTAGGTGTCGTTGACCTGCTTAAAGTTATCGACATCGAGCATTAAGAGCGCTAGCGAACGACGGTATCTTTTGGCCCTTTCAAACTCGCCGGGCAGCCGCTCATCGAACGATCTGCGATTGTTGAGGCCCGTGAGGGGATCGTACGAAGCCTGCCGCTCCATCTCCTGGCGCTCCCGCGTCACCCTTTCTCCCACGCTGAGCCGGGCAAGCAATTCGGGCAGATAGAAAGGCTTGGTGACGTAGTCGTTGGCCCCCATCTCCAATCCCTTCACCCGCTCTTCGCCGCCCGCCAGCGCGGTTAGAAAGATGACGTAGATGTTTTTAAGCCGCGGATCTGCGCGGATATTCTGGCAGACTTCGAGGCCGGTCATTTTCGGCATCATGATATCCAACAGGGCGATATCGACCGCTTCGCGCTCGAGCCGCTCCATCGCCTGTTGTCCATCCTCCGCGCTGACGACCCGGTAGCGGCTTTTGGACAGCATCGTCGTAATGATCTCCATCTGGTCGGGGTTGTCCTCCGCCACCAGAATTGTGATACCTGCTTTCTCGGGCACCGCGGCTGCGGCCTGTGGCGAAGTTTGCACCGGCACGGGCGTCGCTAACACACTGCTTACCGCATGGCTCCTCTCCTGGCTGAAGAAATCGACGGCCAGAATATCGGGATCGACATACTGGCTCTCGCCGAATTTGGCAAACTCATCGACCAGCCCCTTGTCGAGATGGCCCGCCAGCGCCTCGGAGCGGAGGATCTCCAGGCTCTTTTCGAGGGAGAAAGGCGCTTTATAGACTCGCTCGCTGCGCAACGCGTCGTAGATTTCGATAATCGCCATGATGCGCGCCAGCATGGGAATATCCTTGGCCTGGAGACCGCGGGGATATCCGCTGCCGTCCAACTTCTCATGGTGCGCGGCGACAATAGGGGAAACTTCCTCAAGGGGGCCGAGCTTAAGACATATCTCCTCGCCCAGCGTCGGATGGGCCTGCATGATTTTAAATTCTTCCGGGTTCAGCGGGCCGTCTTTCTGCAAGATTTGAGGAGGAATGGAAACCTTTCCCGCATCGTGGAAGAATGTGGCCAGATACAACCGTCTGAGTTCCGCTTCCGACAGACTGATCCATTTGCCGAAGTTCAGACCGTAAAAACAGGCGCGTTGAATATGGCCTTCGAAGTAAGGCTCTACCTTCGCCAGGCGGGCCACGAACGCATCGAGCCTCTGCAAGCTGTCCGCCGACCACGAGGACAGCGGAAAAGGTCTTAACAGGTAGAGCATGGCGCTGCTTCACTCGACTCCATCAAGTTGCATATTATCCGATGCTGATGGCCGTGGCAAATTCACCCGGAAGGGACTTGTTTTTTTTGATCCCCCCTCTTACGATAGGATGAAGGCTGAGCGGCACGCAGCCGTCTTTTCAGAACATGAGCAAAACCTCCAGAAAGAACCGATCCGGTAGAAATGCGACGCTTGCGCCATCCCCAGCCGCCGCAGTTCCCAACCTGGCGCTGCTGGCGCTTGCGCTAATCGGCATGGCGCTCACGGCCTACCTCACTTTTACGTTTTGGCGGGGCCAGGCGCTCGCCGGCTGCCAGGCGGGGAGCGGATGCGACATCGTGCTGAACAGCCGTTGGTCGAAGCTCTTCGGCTTGCCAACCTCTTTCTGGGGGTTCCTGGCTTACGCCGGCCTCGCGGCCTTCGCCTGGGTAAAAAATGCCCACACACAGTGGAAATCGGCGTGGCTACTCTCGCTCTTCGGCGTCTTGTACAGTCTCTATCTAAGCTCGATCTCCCTGGTGGAACTGAACGCAGCCTGTCCCTATTGCCTCGCCTCGGCCACCCTGTTTGTGATCGTTTTGGCTACCGTCGGTTACCAGCGGCCGGCGGATCTGCCGAAGTTTTCCTGGCTACCATGGCTGGTTAAGACCGCCGGCAGCGGGCTGGTTCTTGTCCTGGCGGTGCATCTCCACTACGCGGGCGTATTGGGTAAGTCCGCCGGACCTGAAGAGCCTCGGCTGCGCGCTTTGGCCGAGCACTTGACGAAGAGCGACGCCAAGTTTTACGGCGCCTATTGGTGCCCCCATTGCAACGAGCAGAAGGAGATGTTCGGCGCCTCCGCCGGCCGCTTGCCTTACATCGAATGCAGCCCGCTCGGCCCCAAGCAGCCTCAGGACCCCGTCTGCCGCTCGGCCAATATCAGAGTTTATCCCACCTGGTTCATCAATGGACAGCGCCACGAAGGGGTTTTGACGCCGGAAGAACTGACCCGCCACAGCGGATTTAAAGAGGCGGCCCCGTGAAACAGAGTCTCGCAAGGAAGAGTTTTCTGACTCTTCGCTAGACAGAGCTTCACGGAGAGCTACTCGTCAATCTATGACCCGTTCGATGGACTCAGGGTCATGGTGAGGAAACTCGAACCATGACCGGCAAAAAAGCTGTCGTCCTTCTGAGCGGCGGCGTCGATTCATTCACGGCGGCGGCGATCGCCCGGAGTGAGGGCTACGAGCTTCATGCGCTCAGCTTCCGCTACGGCCAGCGACATGAGCGCGAAATCGAGGCGGCAAGCAAAGTCTCGCGCTTTCTCGGAGCGGCGCACCGCGTGATGGCCTTTGACCTGAGGGCGATCGGCGGGTCGGCGCTGACGGATGCGATCGAGGTGCCCAAAGGCCGCAGCGCAAGTCAAATCGCGAACGGCATCCCCGTCACTTACGTCCCCGCGCGCAACACGATCTTTCTCTCTTTCGCTCTGGCCCTGGCCGAGACGATTGAATCCACGGATATTTTTTTCGGCGCGAACCAGCTCGACTACAGCGGCTATCCCGACTGCCGCGAAGAATATATCCGGGCTTTCGAAAAGGTGGCGAACCTGGCCACCAAGGCCGGCGCGGAAGGAAAGTTAAACTTCAGAATCCGCACGCCGCTCATCCGCCTGACCAAGGCGGAGATTATCAAAAGGGGGCTGGAGTTGGGACTGGACTATGCTCTCACTTGGAGCTGCTACGATCCCACGCCGGAAGGCATGGCCTGCGCTCTGTGCGACAGCTGCCAGTTAAGACTGAGGGGATTTAAAGAAGCCGGCGCAAACGATCCAATCCGGTATGCTCGCTGAAACCGGACGATTACCGGATCTTATTCTTAATCGCGGGCACGGATTTCAAATAGTCCGCGACCGCCAGCGCGTCCTCGCGCGTCATGTGTTTGTATCCAGCCTCGACGACTTCGGCCATTAGCCCTTGAACGTTGTCTAAATCCGGCTTGGTTCCGGTCAGCAGCAGCTCCGCGATGTCGTTGCGGCTCCATTCGCCGATGCCGCTCCCTTTGTCCGGCGTGACGTTGGGCATCTCCTCGCCGAACGGCCCCTTTTTGGCACCGGCAAGGTAAAGCGCGCGGTCGGGCACGCCGAGAAAATTCCGCGGCGTGTGGCAGTCGCCGCAAAGAGAGACATGATCCACCAGATAGCGTCCTCTTTCGATACCGCTCGTAGGGGCTCTGGGAGGGGAATCATAAAATCGGCCGAAGAGTTTTAGCCATAGTGGCGTTACCAGGGGACGAAAAAAACGAACGACGGCTGGTGGCCGGCGGTTCTCTTTCCGCACCGGCTTGAGAGTTCTCAGGTATGCAATCAGGGCTTTGAGGTCCTCTTCTGCCATGCCGGAATAAGCCCCGTATGGCATTGCCGGTATAAGCCTTTCGCCTTTGGGGTTTATGCCTTTTACGAGGGCATCGTGGATCTGTTGGTCGGCCCAGCCGCCCAGTCCCGTTTCCCTATCTGCGGTCAGGTTGGTTGAGTAGATCTTCGCCATGGGAATCGGGAACTCACGCGCCCCTGCGAGCGGCGTCCCCTTCGGCGCCGTGTGACACGCGCAGCCGCCGGCGACGGAAAAGATATATTGGCCCTTAGCAACTAAATCTTTGTCCCCGTCCCGAGATTGCGCCGCGGCCGGCGAGGCGAAAGCCGCGCACCCCAGCAAGACCACCACGAAACGCAGCATTGGAGTGAAGGCTGCGTGACCGATCATGCTTTGCCGCTCAATCCGCCGCGGATTTTGTCGTCGAAAAACTTGAGCGTCGCGTAAAAAATTTCATTTACCGGCGCTTTTTTGCCGGCGCGACGCAGGCGATCGACCACGACGCCGTTCAGGGCCTCGTATTCCAGCGGCTTTCCCGCCTCAAGATCTTGCAGCATCGACGGCCTAAAATTTCCCAGACCTTGGGAAAAATTGAACGTCTCTTCGACGATCGACTCCTCCAGTTCGACGCCGATGGAACGGGCCGCTGCCCGCACCTCTTGCATACAGTCCGCGGCGAGCTTACGCAACGAATCCGATTGGATGATCTCTTTCACCGTGGCGCGGGCGAGACACGAGAGCGCGCAAAAAGGGGCGTTCCATACGAGTTTCGCCCACATGGTTTTACGGATCTCCGAGCTGACCGCGCATGAAATTTTCGCATCGGCGAAGATCCGCTCCACGCGCATAGCGCCTTCACTCGGTTGCCCATCGAGATGGCCCATAACGATGCGCCCGCCGGCGCTGTGCTCGATCGTTCCCGGCCCCGAAACCAGCGCTCCGAGATAGACCACGCCCGCGAGCGTCCGATCTTTCCCCCAACGAGCGGCGATCTTGTCCGGATTATCGACGCCGTTTTGCAGCGAGAGAATCGTTGTTTTTTCCCTCACCATCGGCGCTAACTGCGCCGTCGCCGCTTCGGTGTCGTAGGATTTAACGCACAGGAGAACGACATCGACCGGGCCGACGTCGCCCGGCTCCTCAGTGAAGAGCGAGCGGATATGGAGGTCGCCGTTGATACTTTTGACCCTCAGCCCCTCCTTGCGCATCGCCTCGAGATGGCGGCCGCGCGCGATGAACGACACCTCCCGGCCCGACGCCGCGAGACACGCGCCGAAGTAGCCGCCGACGGCGCCGCTGCCCATGACGGCGATGCGCAGCTTTTCAATCCCCATAGAAGCAAAACTTTAGATGGTGGCCGCCCGGTTGTCAATTCTCCGCTTTCGCCCTTCTGCCTCTTGCCTCATGCCTTTTGCTGTTTCAGCTTTGCCCCGCGCTGTGCTATGAAAAGGTTTTATGGAAAAGATCGAACCGCTGCCGGATCACCTCAGCCTCAAACGCTTTGCGATAGGACAGCAGGTTGAGTTCGGCGGCAAACCCTATAGCGTGACGAGACGCACAACGCTTGCCTCAGGGGAGCCGGCATTAGTGCTGCAGGGCGATGGAAAACAGTTCGTCGTCGGCGCCGCGCAGTTTCTGGCCGGCGCCAAGACGGAAAAATAGATGAGTTAAGACGGGGGAGAAAGCATGGGAAAAATCCGCCTCACGTTGGCCTGCTGGAACTATGATCGGACGCGCGCTCTGCAAGAGGGCGCCGCCCAGGTGGAAGGAGTCGAATTGACCTATTTGCCGCTGCGCGTCGAAGAGACCTTCTGGCGCATGCTGCGCTACCAGGAGTTCGACGCGGCGGAGCTATCGATGGGCTCGTACCTCATGGCGCGGGACAAAGGCTTTCCCAAGCTGATCGCCATTCCCGTTTTTCCCTCGCGCGCCTTTCGCCATTCCTGCATTTACGTCAACACGGGCTCCGGCATAAAGGAACCGAAGGATCTCGTCGGCAAGCGCGTCGGCGTGCCCGAATACCAGATCACGATGGCCGTCTGGGCGCGCGGTATCCTCCAGCACGAGTATGGGGTGAAGCCCGAGCAGATGAAGTGGTTTACCGGCGGCGAGGAGCATCCGGGGCGCGAGGACAAGATCAAGCACAACCTGCCAGCGAGCATCGATATCCATCCGATCGGCCCCGACCAGACGCTCTCCTCAATGCTCGAAAGCGGCGGGATCGACGCGATGATCTCCGCCCACATGCCGTCGCCCTTCGTGCGCCGCTCCCCGAAGGTTAAACGGCTCATCCCGAATTTCCCCGCCGTCGAAAAGGACTACTACCGGCGGACGAAAATCTTCCCCATCATGCACACCGTGGCACTGAGAGAAGAGGTTTACGAGAAGCATCCGTGGGTCGCTCAGAGCCTCTGCAAGGCGTTCGAGGAGTCGAAGCGGATCTGCAAGGAATCGATGTACGAGTTCTCGGCGCTTAAATACATGCTCCCGTGGTCGATCGCGGAGATGGAAGAGAATCGGGAGATTTTCGGAGACGACGGCTGGCCCTATGGCCTGGAGGCCAACCGTCATGTGCTGGAAACCCTCGTGCAATACACCCACGAGCAGGGGCTGATCGGCAAGCCGCCCGATGTGAAGAGCCTCTTTGCCCCGAACACGCTGGAAGAGTTTAAAATATGATAGCCAATATTTTCTAAGCTTATGGCCGACGAAAAAAACCCGCCTGCAGAAGAGGCCAAGTGGTGGATCGATCGCGGACCGGTCAAGGAGCGCGACAAGGACAGCGCGCTCGGCCGGGGCATCATCGAAAAGTGGACCTACGAGCTGCTCAAGGACTACAGCCAGGAGCGGGCGGTTCGCAACGTCGTCGATCTTAACCCGAAGTTTCTGAAAGAAATCACCGTCGGGCCGGGAGAATGGCAGTACCTGTCGCTTGGGGTAGGAAATTATCCGCCCGACCGGCTGGCCAAGATCAAAGGCGCGCTCAAACTCCCCTCCGGCGCGCGTGCGCTGGTCATCGACGCCGGCTACTCGGCGCGGGTGATGATCACCGGCGAGCCGATCGGCGAGCGACTGATCGACATCAATTTCATCGAGGGTCCGTCGGTCGATTTTTGGGTGCGCAACGAGTTGATCGAAGAGAAACTTTTTCGCAGCGGAGAAGCAACGCTCAGATATCTCCAGACCGCCCTGCCGAACTTCCTAAACCCGCCGAAGCCTGTCTAAGACTGAGAATCTCAGCACCGAGTCAAACCCGTTACCGCTGCCCGCCTGGGGGTCTCTCGGAGGGCCGATGCGTGGGACGCGCAGGGCCAATCGTACTTGCTGGCTATTCTCACCTCGTAGGAGCAGCGTAACATCGACGTATCGCATCGGCCCAGAGAGAGATTCTCATGCGGGCTGACGGTAGTTCGACCTGTCTCACCACCCCGAGGGAACTCGAACGGTAGACGGGCCTTTTTCAGTGGCCCGCTAGCGGCAGCCACAGGTTTGCGGATTGCACCCACAACCACCACCGCCGCCGCTTGCGCCGCCGAAGCTGTCGATATCGCGTCCCGAGCTGAAGACCGAAAGCAGCCGCTCGACCTTGGCGCTGCCGCATTGCGGACAGGTTGCCTTTTCTTGCGACGAGATGATCAACTGCTCGAAATTTTTTTGACACCTAGGGCAACGATACTCGTAGATCGGCATAAGCGGTCCCTCTTACCATGTCTCTCGGATCAACTTATATCGAACACGGGGTGTGAATCCCCATGTTCGACCAAAGGGGAGAGCTGCCACTTCTCCCCTTTGGAAACCCCATCGGTTTTGTGCCCGCCTCAAGAGGCGGGGTTTACATTGAATCAAGCCTGCCTCAACTCCTGGACTGGCTCCGCTCCGGCTCGCGGCGGGCCGGCGCTTCGTCCCGTAGCGGAATGGTCGCCGTGACCTCCAACCCATAGCCGGACAGCCCCACCAGATTTCTCCGGTTATTGGTCAGCAGGCGCATCTTTCTCACTCCCAAATCACGCAGGATCTGGGCGCCGACGCCGTACTCTCTGAAGTCGGCATGATAGACAAAGGAGGGATTGACGTCGGTTCTGCGCTTGCCTTCAATCGTCGGGTAGGTCTTCATAGCGGGCTGCAGCCCTTTGCCCTCCGTCTGGAGATAAAGGATGATTCCCTTCCCCTCCTTCGCGATCATCTCCATCGACTGCTGGATCACGGCCCCGGTGTTGAGGAACTCGAAGCCAAAGACGTCTCCGGGAACATACTTCGAGTGCACCCGGACAAGGATCTCTTCGTTGGGCGAAATCTCGCCTTTGATCAGCGCAAAGTGCTCGCTCGAGTCCACGTGGGTATTGTAGACAACGGCGTGAAACTCCCCCCCCGACCGCGTCGGCAGGCGCGCGGAGGCGACCCGGTAAACCAAACAATCGTTTTGCAAGCGATACTGAATGAGGGCGGCAATCGTGACGACCTTCAGCCCGTGTTCCAGCGCGAACTTTTCGATGTCCGGCAGCCGCGCCATCGTGCCGTCGTCGTTCATCACCTCGCAGATGACGCCGGCCGGCTTGAGCCCGGCCAATCGCGACAGGTCGACAGAGCCCTCTGTCTGCCCGGCGCGCACCAACACCCCGCCCCTTCTCGCCCTGAGCGGGAAGAGGTGGCCCGGCGTGACCAGATCTTCGGGCACGGCATTGTCCGCGACGGCCGCCAGGATGGTATAGGCGCGGTCGGCCGCGGAGATGCCCGTGGTCACGTTTTCGGCAGCGTCGATGGAGACGGTAAATGCGGTGCCGAAGGGAGAGGTATTCTCCGATACCATCATCGGCAAACCCAAGTGCTTGACCCGCTCTTCGGTCAGAGTGAGACAGATGAGGCCGCGGCCGAGACGCGCCATGAAGTTGACGGCATCCGGCGTCACCTTCTCCGCCGCCATGCAGAGATCGCCCTCGTTTTCGCGGTTTTTGTCGTCCATCAGGACGACCATCCGCCCCTGGCGAATGTCTTCGATGGCCTCTTCTATGGTCGCAATCGACATAGGAGCTTACTCTACCACCGCGCCTTTGAAGATCAACAGACGAAAAATAGGGGCGGTCCCGTGCCTCAACGTCGCCCGCGCTCATCTGCCGGCGTGTTGGGTTGCCGATCCGGAACAGCTATCAGCTTTTTTTCCGCAACAGCTCGCGGACAAAATCCTTGGCCTCTTTGCCGTCCCACGGTCGATCACCGTTGACCTTGCCGATGAAAATCCCCTTGCGGTCAATGAAATAGGAGAGCGGGAGCGCCCAGGCGCCGTATTCATTCGAGACGCTGCCGTCGGGGTCCAATAAAATTCTAAAAGTTATACCGAGCTCCGCGACAAACTTTTTTACCGTCTGGTTGTCTTCTCTGAAATTGACGGCGACGACTTCCAGCCCCTGGTCTTTGAATTCGCGGTGGAGTTTCTCCATCTGCGGCATCTCATCGCGGCAGGGGATACACCAGGTCGCCCAAAAGTTGAGAAAGACGACTTTCCCCTTGAAGTCATGGAGGCTCATACGATTACCGGATAGATCTTCCAAGGTAAAGTCCGGCGCCTGGATGATGGTCTCCGGCCTCTCGATGGCAAGTCGCTTGAAGAAATCCCGCGCGGCAGTCTGGCTAGTTTTTTCCGCTTGAAAAAAAAATTGTCCTAAAAAACCAAACGACAAAAATGCGAGCAATGCCAGGAAAGTTATCCAAACAAGTGGCCGGCTAAAAGGCCCTCGTGAAGACCCCGATCCGTTTCTTTCCTGCTCGATCATGTCCGACATAGGATGCAGAATGTTTTACGTTGTAAACGGGAGATAACAAAATGGCTCGCTGAGGAGAAAAAGTCAATTCTCCTCAGGAGCCACCCTGTCTTTTGTAGGAAATTTAGGGATCGAAGAGCGTCCCTAGGCTCGCGCGCAGGGGATGGTGATGGCCTGTCTATACGATGCAACACCGCGGCTGGGCCTTGCCGCGAAGAGCCCCCTTGTTACGACCGTAGATTCTTCACTTTGATCTCGGCGCGCTCGCGCTCCGTGGGTGAGGCAAGTTCCGGCCCGGCCAATGACGAAAAATCGCGGGGGTGACCGGGGCGACCGCAGTTTCCACTGCTTAAGACGCCAAGACCGGTCATAAACATAAGGGCAACTGTAATGATTTTATTCTTAAAACCCATAAAAATTCCGTGCTCCTTTACCGAAGAGATAACAGCACCGAAAAATCGATCAGAACCCGTAAATTCCCTGGAAGGCAATCGTCGTCTGAGCTTTGTCGATTGCCGTGCTTCGCCTGACAAAAGTGTTCTCGTCGGCCCAGTCTTGACGCACCTCAAAGCGACCCAAAAGCTTGGCAGTAAACTTATAGGCGGCCGTCAAAGTTATCTCCCCATAATTGGTATCTTTAGGAACCGGCTGACCGTTCAGAGGGAATCCTCTTATGCCATCGGCGTCGTGAAACCACTCTCCTCTAAGGGCGGTGTTGAAGCGATCCGTCCAGTTGTAGGAAGCGATCGCGGACACCCCTTGCCAGGTCGCATCCCTGAGGTTCGGAGTAACCTTTTGTTCGCGGCCGTAGGTGTACTCAAGATAGAGCGTCAGAGGATCGGTCGGTTTGAGGGTCAGCACGTTGCTCCAGGCAAGCCTTTTGGGACCATTTTTATTGCGCTGCTCCGCGCCGAAGATAACATTGCTCGCCAACGAAATCGCCTCAGTCGGCGTCAGGTTAAAGCCGCCCAAAAACGACACCGCGCCGTTGTTGTCAATGGGGTTGTCCCAGCCGGTTACGGGGCCCGCGCTGACGCTGAGGATCTTGTGCGCCTGATAGGTAAAGAGGGCGCCTGTGTGCGTCAGCGGAATGCCGAAGTTGAAAAGGTAAGAGCGCGAGATATTGTCGTTATACGCGCCGGGGGCGGGGATGATTTCCGTGCCCAACGGCGTGACGAATTTTCCTGCTTTGACCTGAAGTCCTTCGCCTATAGGAATCGTGGTCGTGAGAAAGGCCTCCCGCAGTTCGGCAGAAGGTTCTCCACCGGCTTTGGATGCGGGAAATCCCCTAAACTTGTTTGCGCCCCAAAAGGTGGCCTCTCTCAGCAATTCGGCTGAGCGGCCAAAGTCGCCGACGATTTTAAACCCGACGCCCCAGTCTTTCTCCGGCTTTTCTATCGTTAAATTGAAAAAGTTAAGATCAAATTGGTTATGGTTCTGGTCGAAATATCTCATGCCGATGTTTTTAAAAGAACTCTTCCCATCGGGCCGGTTGGAACTCCACGTATAGCCCGCATCGAAGAAGCCGCTGATGCTTATCCCTAGAGCCTTTTCGACAACCCCCTTGCCGTCCTCGATCTTCTTATCGAGGATACCGACAGTGCTGTCCAAGCTCAGCCAGCCGGGCGGGAGCCCCTTAGGCTCCTCCGCCGCCTGGAGCGACCAGGTCGACAAGAACAAAACCGCCAAAACAACTAAACCAACCGCACCTCTTTTCATCGCACACCCCCCATCAGTAATTTACGCATCCATACCAAGCAACGCCTATTTTGTCAATTGAGCAGCTCAAAGCTGTTTTTAATCGAGCAATCCTCATGCCAGGAGATAGGCTGAGAAAACCGCCTGTTTCCCCTTGAAGATCAAAGCTGTTTTCTATTTTACCCTGGCGGCACAGGTTCACATGCCTCAATCTTCATCATGAGAAGGCCAGGAAATAGGCACCAGCCTGGCCCTGGTCGCGCGATTCGGTGGGCGGCAGATCCCACTTCAGTTATCCTCCAACGGAAAGTCCATCACTTTCTTTACCGTCACGGCGCAGGCCTTCAACTCCGGCTGGCGCGACACCGGATCTCTGGCGGCGACCGTCAGATTATTGGCCGCTTTGTAAAAGCCGAACTGTCTCCCCCAGTGAAACGGCATGAAGCAGCTGCCGGCTTTTATCTCTGCGGTGACCCGGACCTGAACCACCGCCTTGCCGCGGCGCGAGATCACCTCGACAAAATCCGCATCGCGGATGGCGAACCGCCTGGCATCGGCCGGGTTCATCTCCAGGAAGGGATCGGGGCAGCTTTTCTTAAGGCTCTCCACCTTCCCGGTTCGGGTCATCGTGTGCCACTGGTTTTTAACCCGCCCGGTGGTGAGGACCAGCGGATATTGCTCATCCGGTCTCTCGAACGGCTCCTGGTGTTCGACTGGAATGAAGTTGGCTCGACCCTCCGGCGCGGGAAAATGGAAATCGTCGTAGAGCCTCTCCGTGCCCGGATGGTCCGGCGTCGGGCAGGGCCATTGGAGCGGCCCTTCGTTTTTTAATCTCTCGTAGCTTGCGCCGGAATAGTCGCAGAGCGTCCCCTCCGTCGTCCGAGCGAACTCGGCAAAAATCTCCGCCGCGGTTTCATACCGAAAGGCCTTTTCAAATCCCATCTCCCGAGCAAACAGCGTCATGATTTTCCAATCCGGCAGCGCCTCGCCCGGCGGTTCGGCGAGCGGCGGCATGTAGGTGATGCGCCTCTCCGAATTGGTCATGACTCCCTCCTTCTCGGACCACTGGGCGGCGGGGAGCAGGACGTGCGCGAGTTGCGTCGTGCCGGTGGGATGGTAGGCGTCCTGAACCACCACCAGCTCCGCCTGTCTCAGCGCCTTCTCGATGAAGTCGATGTCGGGGGCGGAGACGAGCGGGTTGGTGCAGAGGATCCAGACCGCCTTGACCTTGCGCTCGGCCACCGCCTCGAAAAGATCCAAGGCGCTGTAGCCCGGCTGAGAAGAAATTTTTTCCGGCGGGACTTCCCACAAGCGGGCGATTTCTTCGCGATGGATCGGATTCTGAACCTCCCTGTAGCCGGGCAGCATATGGGACATCCCGCCGACCTCCCTGCCGCCCATCGCGTTGGGCTGGCCGGTCAGGGAAAACGGCCCGCAGCCCGGCTTACCGATTTTTCCCGTGGCGAGATGGAGATTGTGAATGGCGTTGTTCTTGCGCACGCCGACCGTGCTCTGGTTGATGCCCATGCTCCAGAGACTCATCGCTCTGTCGGCCTTGCCGAAGATCATCGCCGCCTCGACAATCAAGCATTCGGGAATGCCGCAGATCTTTTCCGCCACGTGAGGCGGATAGTTCTCGACTGTCGCGAGAGTTTCGGCGCAGCCTTGGGTGTGTTTGAGGATGAAGTCCAGGTCTATGAGCTCTTCCCGGATCAGCACGCAAAGCATGCTGTTCAGCAGGGCGATGTCGGTCCCCGGACGGATCGGCAGGTGGAGATCGGCGAAGTCCGCCGTCTCGGTGCGGCGAGGATCGACGGCGATGATTGTGACTTTGTCGGACTGCTCCAGCTTCCGGCGCTTGATCCGCTTGAAGATCACCGGATGGCAATCCGCGGTATTCGTGCCGAGGAGCAAAAAGCAGTCCGCGAGATCGATGTCGGCGTAGGAAGCCGGCGGCCCGTCGGCGCCGAGAGAAGTTTTGTAGCCGGCTACGGCCGAGGCCATGCAGAGACGGGAGTTGGTGTCGAAGTTGTTGGTGCCGAGAAAACCCTTGGCGAGCTTGTTGGCGACGTAGTATTCCTCTGTCGTCAGCTGGCCTGAGCCATAAAAGGCTACGGCGTCCGGTCCGTCAGCCGCGATGATGTCGCGGAATTTTCCGGCCACCGCTTTGAGCGCCGTCTCCCACGAGACGCGCGTGAAAGCGCCGTCCTGACAGCGCCGGATCTGCGGGTAGAGCAGGCGGTCGGGAGTCCTCAGCGTTTCAGGGAGATAGACCGCCTTGGCGCAGAGATCTCCCAAACTGGATGGATGGTCCGGATCGCCTTTGATCCTGGCGACAGCGCCGTTTTTTATTCCGGCAAGAAGGCCGCAACCCACGCCGCAATAGGGGCAGTAGGATTTTACCCAGCGCTCGATGCCGTTGGTGTTGTCATCCTGCCTCAAAGCGAAATCTCCAATCCTTTCTCTCTGGCCCACTGCCCGCGCCACTCCCGTTGCACATTCGCCAGCAGCAGCGCCGCGCCGGAGGCGGCCAGGCCGAAGCCGAAAAACCCCATGCCGTAAGAGCCGGTGAAATCCTTTAGCAGCCCGAGCAGCGAGGGTAGCAGGAACCCTCCCAGGCCACCTGCCGCTCCGACCACTCCCGTCACCACGCCGATCTCTCTCTGGAATCGCTGGGGCACGAGCTGAAACACCGCGCCGTTGCCCATTCCGAGGGCGCTCATGGCAAGCAAGAGACTAACGCCGGCCCACGGCAGCGGCGGGAGCCGCCCAACCAGCAGCATGAGAACGGAGATGGCGCCGTAGATGACCAGCAGGCAGCGGGTGCCGCCAAAGCGGTCCGCGAGAAATCCTCCGAGCGGGCGGAGAAAGCTGCCGGCAAAGACGCACATCGCGGTGAAGTTCCCGGCCATGACCGGGCTCAATCCGTACTGGTCCCGAAAAAAAATCGACAGAAAGCTCGCTAGACCCACAAAGCCGCCGAAAGTAACCAGATAGAACAGATTGAACCACCAGGCGTCTCTCTCCTTGAGCACGGCGAGATAGTGAGCCAGGCTTTGGGGCGACGGTTTTGCCGGGCTGTCTTTGGCCAACGAGAGAAAAATCGCGAGAGTCAAAATCACCGGAACGACGGCGAGGCCGAAGACGCCCTGCCAGCCGACATGCTCGGCGAGGCGCGGAGCGAAGAACGCGGCCAGCACCGTGCCGCTGTTCCCGGCGCCGGCGATGCCCATGACCAATCCCTGGTAACGCGCCGGATACCAACGGCTGGCCATCGGCAGAGCGACGGCGAAGCTCGCGCCGGCGACGCCCAGCATCAGGCCGACCAGGAAAATATCGTTCAGGCTCTTGGCGCCGAGCCAGCCGAGCAGGAGCGGAATGAGCGTGAGACAAAGCCCGGCGGCGCCGATCTTCTTGGAACCGAAACGGTCCGCGGCGATACCCATGGGCAGACGGAGCAGCGAGCCGGCCAGCAGCGGAACGGAAACGATCAAACCCTTCTCAGTGGCGGAAAGGAAAAGGTCTTCGGCAATATAGACGCCGAGAGCGCCGATCATGACCCAGACCATGAAGCTTACGTCGAAATAGAGAAAGGCGCTGACGAGCGTGCCCGGATGGCCGGCCTTAAGAAATTCTCTGAACTTCATCTTCCCCTTCCTTTTCTGCCGCTTTGTCTCTTCTGATTTCCGCGCGGGAGAGATACGGGACCAGCTGCTCCAAAACTTGCGGCAGCACCTCGCACGGCACGTCCTCCAGGAGTTTTTTCCCCGGCTTGGGCTCCGCTCCCGAACTCCCGCCGACAAAAACGTCCACGGCATCCACCACCTCACCGTTGATCTTGATGTTTTTCCCCAACAGCCCGATATCGGCCGCCAGGTGATTGCCGCAGCCCGCCGGACAGCCCGACCAGTGGATGCGAATGGGTTTGGTCTTGCCCAGCTTTTCCTCCAGATAACGGGCGGTCTGGAGCGCCAGCTCTTTGGTTTCGATGAGCGCGAAGTGGCAGTAGTCCATTCCCGTGCAGCTCACCAATCCCCGCGCGACCTCGGACGGATCGTAGCGCAACTCCTTGAGCAGCGGCTCTTCGGTGAGCTCTCCGATCTTGCGATCAGGGACGTGAGGAATGATCAAATTCTGTCCGGTGGTGATTCTTATCTCTCCGCTGCCGTAACTTTCCGCCAGGCAGGCGATCTCGAGAAGTTGTTTTGTGGTGATCCGTCCGACCGGCACCGCAAGCCCTACGGTGTTCAGCCCCGCCTGCTTCTGCCGCAAAATGCCGATGTGATCCGTGTATTTCTTGACCCTCTCGTCTCTTCCCGCCGGCGGCAGCGGGCGGTCGGCCCGACGCTCCAACTCGCGGCGAAACTTCTCCGCGCCCCAGGCGTCAACGAGAAACGCCAGCCTCGCCTTGGTGCGCGACTCGCGCAGGCCGTGGTCGCGGAAGATAAACACGATGTGGCTGCAGATCGTTGCGGCCTCTTCAGGACAGACGAACAGGTCTAATGGCGAAGCCACCCGATACCCCCCGGAGCCCATCTTGCCGCCGACGGCGACGTTGAAGCCTTGGACCTCCTCGCCGTTAATTTCTCCCACCGCCGGTGTTAGCGCGACATCCTGCGTGTCCGTGTGCGTGCAGTTTTCTTTGCAAGCCGTGATCGCGACGTTGAACTTGCGCGGCAGATCAGTGTAGGCCTTGTTGCCGACGAACATCTTGGTAAATTCGTGCACGATCGGCGAAGCATCGAACAGCTCGTTCGGCGTCAATCCTGCCGCGGGACAACCGACGACGTTGCGGATGTTGTCCATGCCGGTCTGGAGCGAGACCAGGCCCACGGCGTTCAATCTCTCCCAAATCTCCGGCACATGCTCGATCCGAAACCAGCGCAGCTGGAGCTGCTGCCGCGTCGTGATATCGGCGAAGCCCTTGCCGAACTCCTCGCTGATCCGAGCCAGGGCGCGAAACTGCCCGGCGTTGCTGATGCCGTTGGGGATGCGCACGCGCATCATGAAGTTCCCCGGCGTCTGCCTGCGGAAAAATACGCCGCCCCACTTGAGCCGCTCGCGATCGCCGTCGGTGATCGCCTCCCAGCCCTCCTGCGCGTAGCGCGGGACGTCCTGCAGGACATCGAGTCCGTCTTTTTCTCTTTTGTATTCTTCGATCTTGTTCATCGCCGTCCCTGAAAAAACCAAAGGCGCCTAGTCCCGTGTGAGAATAGGCGCCTTTGCCCGGTCGAGGGCTGCAACAGCGCAGCCGTAAAGTTTTCTCGCAACGCTTCTTAGCCTGTCTTGTCTCTTGTCATCTCCTCGGTCAACACAATCGCCTGGGCGATCTCCGCCATGGGTTTCCGCAGATCCATGCTTTTTTTCTGAATCAAGGAAAAGGCCTGGGCCTCGGAGAGTCCCTGGTTTTTCATGAGAATGCCTTTTGCCCGCTCGATGGACTTGCGCGCTTCCAGGGTTTTCTTGAGATCCTGATTCTCTTTCTTTACGGAGATAAACTCCTCAAAGCGCGAGATCGCCAGTTCCGCCGTTGGAACAAGTTCCTCCTCACGCAAGGGTTTGAGAAGATAGGCCATCACGCCTGCCTCCTTCGCCCGTTCGATCGTCGGCGCATCGTAGTGGCTGGTCAACAAGACAATGGGAAGCGGATTCTCCTCCATGATCGCCTGCGCCGCCGCAATGCCGTCCGGATCGGGCAGCCCGACAGCCATCAGGATCAGATCGGGGGATATCGTCCTCGCCAAGGCCCGCGCGGCCCTGCTGTCACTTCCCTCGCCGACCACCTCAAAGCCTCGGGCGACCAAAGCCTTAATAAGAAGAGTCTTGGACGGGCGGTGGTCATCGATCACCAACACCTTCCTTTTCATACCTTCGCCGGGTGCCTCTCCTCCCTTTGTTCCTTTGAAACCACGAGCCGCCGAATAAACTCGGCGAGAAACCGCTCGCCGCAGTATCGGGACTCTTGCGCGTACGAACGCGTGTCGGCCCGGATCTTCTCCGGCGAGATATAGGGGCTCTGGGCCAGCTCTTTCCAATGACGCTCCATCCACTGCTCGATCATCTTCGGCGTCGCCTCGAGATGGAATTGCAGCCCGTAAACATTTTTACCGATGCGAAAGGCCTGATTGTCGTAATGGAGCGACGAAGCCAGCCGTTGCGCGCCCTTGGGCAGATCGAAGGCGTCGCTATGCCACTGAAAGACGGTCGGATTTTCGGGCAGATAACCAAAAATCGAATCCATCTGCCCCTCCGGAGTCATCGAAATGGGATACCACCCTATTTCTTGAACGTTTCCGCTGTAGACTTCCGCGCCCGTTGCGGCGGCGATCAGTTGCGCTCCCAGGCCGATCCCAAGGATCGGCAGCCGCTCTTTGACGGCGGCCCGGATGATCGCCTTTTCCCATTTGAGAAACGGGTAGCGCTCTTCGTCGAGGGCGCTCATCGGCCCGCCGAGAATAATCAGCGCCTTGACGCTCTCCCAATCCTCCGCGGGAATTTCACCTTCGAAGAGACGAACCGTAGCGAAGCTCAGATGGTGCTCTTCCAACACCGAGACGAAGATTCCCAGCTCCTCATAAGGATCATGTTGAAAGACGAGGATGTCTTCCATCTAACCAATCTTTCGCTCCGCGGCTAGATATCGAAGTAGAGCGCGAACTCATACGGATGGGGCCTCAGCCGTATCGCATCGACCTCTTTCTTTCTCTTGTAATCGAGCCACACCTCGATCACGTCCCTGGTAAACACGTCCCCCTTGAGCAGAAAATCGTGGTCTTTCTCCAACGCATCGAGCGCCTGATCGAGCGACCCGGGCATCTGCACCACCTTGGCCTTCTCATGCGGCTCCAACTCGTATAAGTCCTTGTCGATCGGCTTGGGCGGCTCGATCTTGTTTCGCACCCCGTCCAGTCCCGCCATCAACATCGCCGGAAAGGCAAAGTAGGGATTGCAG
>JBGPGE010000062.1:0-27892 GCA_041483675.1 Binatia bacterium | reverse complement strand
TTCGATCTTCGAGATGCCGGCGTGATAGAGCCTGGTTTTGAGAAATTTTTTGATCTTCAGATCCTCATGGAGCAGCCGCGCGTAATCGTGCTGCGCGTACCACTTGGAATCCCAGGTGTCTATGACTCCGATGCGGAAAAGTTTCGGATGAGTCTTCTGCCCCATGAGCGCCTATCCTCTCTCGTCGACCACCACGGTGATATGGCTGAGCCGCTTGCGAATCCGCGCCCCTCGGCCCATCGCCCGCGGCATGAAACCCTTACGCATCCCGCCCTCGTCAACCGCAACGCGCTTGACATAGAGCCGATCGACATCGACGCTTTGGGTGTTTTCCGCGTTGGCCACGGCCGACCTCAAAGTCTTCGTCACAATCGCCGCCGAACGCTTCCGCACAAACTTCAGAATGTTCAGCGCCTCCTCAACGCCCTTCCCCCGGATCTGATCCACGACCAGCTGCACCTTGCGCGGGGCCAGACTGACAAAACGAGTTTCAGCGCGCGTCTCCATATATTTTGTTATCTCCGAACTCCCCGCTCTCGAGCCATTACGCCTTCGGCTTGGCCGCAGCCGCCGGAGCGGCCGGCGCCGGCGCGGCCGCCGGAGCCCCGGGAGCCGCCCGCGGCGCGCCCCCTTCTTTGGCTTCGGCTTTGCGATCTCCCGAATGCACGTGGAACGTCCGCGTCGGGGAAAATTCGCCGAGCTTATGGCCCACCATACTTTCGGTCACAAAAACGGGAATGAATTTTCTCCCGTTATGGACCGCGATCGTATAGCTCACCATGTCCGGCGTAATCGTCGATCGCCGCGACCAGGTCTTTAGCACCCGCTTATCTTTGCCCTCGTTCATCGCCTCAATCTTCCGCCTGAGGTGATCGTCGACAAACGGACCTTTTTTAATCGAGCGTGCCATCGGGATCAGCCCTCTCTACGCTGAACGATATATTTATCCGACTGCCGGCGCTTTCTGGTTTTGTAACCCTTCGTCGGCTTGCCCCAGGGCGTCATCGGGTGATTTCCCTTGGAACGCCCTTCGCCGCCTCCGTGCGGATGGTCGACGGGATTTTTGGCGATGCCGCGGGTCCACGGCTTCTTGCCCATCCAGCGCATCCTCCCCGCCTTGCCCCACGAAACATTTTCCTGGTCGAGATTTCCGACCTGCCCCACGCTGGCGCGGCATTCGGCCAGCACGTTGCGCAGCTCGCCGGAGGGGAGCTTCAGCAAGGCGTAACGTCCCTCTTTGGCCATCAACTGCGCCCCGGCGCCCGCGCTGCGCGCCAGCTGCGCCCCCTTGCCGAGCTTGAGCTCCACGTTGTGGATGACCGTGCCCACCGGAATAAACTTAAGCGGCAGTGAGTTTCCCGGCTTGATATCGACCCCTTCGCCGCCCGAGATTACCGAATCGCCTACCTTGAGTTGATCGGGCGCCACGATATAGCGGCGCTCTCCGTCCGCGTAGCAGACGAGCGCGATACGCGCGGAACGGTTGGGATCATATTCAATGGTCTCGACCCGCGCCGGAGTCCCCATCTTGTCGCGCTTGAAGTCGATCACGCGATAGAGGCGCTTGTGGCCGCCCCCGCGATGGTGGCTTGTGATGCGTCCGGTATTGCTGCGCCCACCACTGCGCTTGAGGGGACGAAGCAGGCTTTTTTCCGCCCCGGTCCGCGTAATCTCCTCAAAGTCGAAACCGGTCCTGAACCGCATTCCCGGAGAAGTCGGATTATATGTCTTCATCGCCATGTTTTTTATTTTCGATTTTAGATACTTAGACTACGCTCAGTACAGGTTTTGGATTTTAGATTCAATCGGAAATCGGCAATCCAAAATCTAAAATTCTTTATGCGCCGCCAAACAGTTCGATCTTGTGCCCTTCTTTAAGCGTCACGTAAGCCTTTTTCCATTGGGGGAGGCGGCCCACATTTCTCCCCACGCGCCGCATTTTGCCGAGATAGCGGTTCATCCTCACCTTCTCAACCTTCACCTTAAACAGCGTCTCGATGGCGTGCTTGACTTCGATTTTGTTGGCGTCGGGCCTGACCCGGAATAAAACCTGATTGGCCTTCTCCAACAGCAAGGTCCCCTTCTCGGTCACCAGCGGCGCCAGAATAATATGTTGAGGCTCTTTCATGCCGCCAGCCTCTCCTCGATGAGCCTGAGCGCCCCTTCCGTCAAGATCAGGTGCTCGAAACGGAGCAGATCGTAAACGTTCAGTCCTTCGACCCGAATCACTTTCGCCTTCGGCAGGTTCCGGGCCGATAGCTGGACGGGCGGATCGGCCTCAGGCAGGACGATGAGCGCGCTCTTCACATTCAGCCCTTCCAGCAGCTCGCGCATGATCCTGGTTTTCGGTTGTTCCATTTCCAGCTTATCGACGACAACGATCTTTCCCTCTTTATGCTTGAGGCTGAGCGCCGACAAGAGCGCCTCGCGACGCGCCGTTTTAGGCATCCGATAGGAGTAGTCTCTCGGCTGGGGGCCAAAGACCGTTCCCCCACCGACCCAGATCGGCGACCGAATACTCCCGGCGCGCGCCCGGCCCGTCCCCTTCTGCTTCCAGGGCTTCTTTCCTCCGCCGCGCACAAAGCCCTTGCTCTTTGTCGCCGCCGTGCCGGCCCGCCGGTTGGCGCGCTGCATGGTGACGGCGTCATGTAGCAGATGGGGGCGCAACGCGACCTCAAAAATCTCCGCCTTAAGCTCGGGATGAATGATCTGAGCGCTCATGACTATTCTCAACCCTTGACCGTCCGCCTAACGAGCACCACTCCGCGCGGCGCGCCTGGCACCGACCCTTTGATAAACAGCAGATTGCTCTCCGCGCGAACTTCGATCACCTCAAGATTCTGCACGGAAGCCCGCTCGTTCCCCAATTGTCCCGCCATCTTCTTGCCCTTGAACACGCGGCCGGGAAATGACCGGTTGCCGATCGATCCGCCATGACGAAAATACTCGTGCGTCCCGTGGGAACCGGGGAAACCCGCGAAGCTCCATCGTTTGATGACCCCGGCGAATCCCCGGCCCTTGCTGACCCCGGCTACGTCCACCCGATCCCCGATTTTGAACAAGTCGGCAACCTTGATCTCCTGCCCGACGGCGTACCGGGCGGCATCCTCCGACCTGAACTCGCGCAGGACTTCGAAGGCGCCCTTGCCGGCCTTGGCCAGATGACCCTGTTCCGGTTTGCGCACGCGCTGGTTCTTCTTGCCGCCGAATCCAATCTGCAGCGCGCTGTAACCGTCGCGCTCAGCTTCCTTCTTCTGCACGACCACGCACGGACCCGTCTCAATCACGGTGACCGGCACGACGCTGCCGTCGGCCGTGAAGAGTTGTGTCATGCCGAGCTTCTTGCCTATCAGTCCGTTCATAGAATCAATTTTTGCCCTCTCCCTACCCTCTCCCAAAGGGAGAGGGAAAGGGTGAGGGATCATTGCAGCTTGATCTCCACGTCGACGCCCGCGGCCAGGTCGAGCTTCCCCAACGCGTCGATCGTCTGCTGCGTCGGCTCCAGGATATCGAGCAACCGCTTATGGGTCCGGATCTCGAACTGCTCGCGCGACTTCTTGTCGACGTGCGGCGACCGGTTTACCGTAAACCGCTCGATGCGCGTCGGCAGCGGGATCGGCCCGGCCACCCTGCCGCCGGTCCGTTTGACCGTCTCCACGATCTCACCCACCGACTGATCGAGAACGCGATGGTCGTAGGCTCGTAGACGAATTCTAATCTTCTCGTTCATAGCTTACTCCAACGAGATCGCCTCAAAGCCCCACCGCTTTCGCGCTGATCTCTTCCGAAATAGTCGCCGGCACCGGCTCGTAATGCGAAAACTGCATGGTATAGGTCGCTCGCCCCTGGGTCATCGAGCGCACATCGGTCGCATAACCGAACATCTGCGCGAGCGGGACGCGCGCCTCGATCACCTGAACGGCCGGACGCGAACCCATGCCGAGGATTTTTCCGCGTCGCGAGCTGATGTCGCCGATGACGTCGCCCATGAAGGCCTCCGGCACCACCACTTCGACCGACATAATGGGCTCCAGCAGCACCGGCGACGCCTTCCTCGTGGCCTCTTTAAAGGCCATCGATCCCGCGATCTTGAACGCTATCTCGGACGAGTCGACGTCGTGGTAGCTCCCGTCGAGCAGCGTAACTTTCACGTCGACCACGGGATAACCCGCCAACCCGCCGCTCTCGGTCGCCTCGCGTATGCCCTTTTCCACCGCCGGAATATATTCCCGCGGAATGCGCCCGCCCTTGACGGCGTCCTCGAACTCAAAACCGCCTCCCGGCGCTTGCGGCTCGACCCTGATCTCGACATGGCCGTATTGCCCGCGACCGCCGGTTTGCCGAATAAACTTGCCCTCTTGCTCGACCGTCTTGCGGATCGTTTCCTTGTAGGCGACCTGAGGCTTGCCGACGTTGGCCCCGACGTTGAACTCTCTCACCAGCCGATCGACGATGATCTCCAGGTGAAGCTCGCCCATGCCGGAGATGATCGTCTGTCCGGTCTCTTCATCCGTCCGCACCCTGAACGAAGGGTCTTCGCCGGCCAGCTTCTGGAGCGAGATGCCGAGCCTTTCCTGATCGGCCTTGCTTTTCGGCTCGATCGCGATCGAGATCACCGGATCGGGGAAGTCGATCGACTCCAGAATGATCGGACGGTCTTCGTCGCAAAGCGTATCTCCCGTGGTCGTGCTTCTCAACCCCACCGCCGCGGCGATATCGCCGGCGTAGACCTCCTTGATCTCCTCGCGCTTGTTGGCGTGCATTTTGAGCAGCCGGCCGATTCTTTCTCTTTTGGTCTTGGTTGAATTATAGACGCTGGAGCCGGATAACAGCACCCCCGAGTAAACCCGGAAGAAAGTCAGCGTGCCCACGAATGGATCGGTCATGATCTTGAAGGCCAGCGCCGAAAACGGCGCCTCGTCGCTCGCCGGACGGTCTTCCGCTTGTTGAGAATCCGGATTCTTACCCTGGACCGATGGAATGTCGTGCGGCGACGGCAGGTAGTCGATCACGGCGTCGAGCAAGGGTTGAACCCCCTTGTTTCTAAAAGCGGAGCCGCACAACACCGGCACCAGCTTGAGGGCCAGCCCTCCGGCGCGGATCGCCCGGCGGATTTCACTTTCGGCGATCTCCTTGCCGTCCAAATACTTTTCCATGACCGATTCGTCGCAGTCCGCCGCCGCCTCAAGCAATTTTTCGCGGTACTCTTCGGCCTGCGCAACCAGCTCCGCGGGGATCGGCTCGATGCTATATTTGGCCCCGAGACTCTCCTCTTCCCACACGACGGCCTTCATCTGCAGGAGGTCGATCACGCCCTTAAACCGGTCCTCGGCGCCGATCGGCAGCTGCACTGCGACCGGCCGGGCGCCCAGGCGATCCTGGATCATCCGCAGCGCCCGAAAAAAATCCGCCCCGACGCGGTCCATTTTGTTGACGAAGGCGATCCGGGGAACCCGGTATTTGTCCGCCTGGCGCCAAACGGTTTCCGTCTGCGGCTCGACTCCGCCGACCGAGCAAAACACGGCCACCGCGCCGTCCAAGACGCGGAGCGAGCGCTCGACTTCGATCGTAAAATCGACATGGCCCGGCGTATCGATGAGATTGATCCGGTGATCGCGCCACAGGGCGGTCGTCGCCGCCGAGGTGATGGTGATGCCGCGCTCCTGCTCCTGCACCATCCAGTCCATCGTGGCGGTGCCCTCATCGACCTCGCCGATTTTATAGTTGGTTCCGGTATAATAGAGAATCCGCTCGGTCGTCGTGGTCTTGCCCGCATCGATGTGGGCCATGATCCCGATGTTACGCGTCTTCTCTAAAGGGACTGTTCTTGCCATGATCTTCAGCTATCAGAGAAAAAAAGGAGGCGGTCAAACCGCCTCCCTGCTCGTGTCGTATTCCTAGACGAAGCTACCAACGATAGTGTGCGAAAGCGCGATTGGCCTCCGCCATCCGGTGCGTATCTTCCTTTTTCTTGATCGCCCCTCCGCGGTTATTGGCCGCATCCATCAACTCGGCCGCCAATTTGTCCTGCAGCGACTTTCCCTCTCGGGCCCTTGCCGAATCCACCAGCCAGCGCATGCTTAAGGATAACCTGCGTTGAGGCCTCACCTCCACGGGCACCTGATAAGTCGCTCCCCCGACCCGGCGAGAGCGCACCTCTACCGTGGGCTTGGCGTTTTCCACGGCCCGCTTGAATATGGCGAGAGAATCTTCCTTGCTCTTGGCCGCCACCAGATCGAGAGAACCGTAAAGCATTCTTTCCGCCACGCTCTTCTTCCCCTCGTTCATGATCGTATTGATGAACTTGGCGACCTGCTTGTCCCCGTATTTGGGGTCCGGCAAGCCCTCTCTTTTTTTGACTTCCCCTTTACGCGGCATGGTTCCTACTTCGGCCTCTTCGCGCCGTACTTCGAGCGGCTCTGGCGGCGCTCCTGGACGCCGATCGAATCCAGCGTCCCACGCACGATGTGATACCTCACGCCCGGCAGATCTTTGACCCTGCCCCCGCGAATCAACACCACGGAGTGCTCTTGCAGGTTGTGCCCCACCCCCGGGATGTAAGAGGTCACCTCGATCCCGTTGGTCAGACGCACGCGCGCCACTTTGCGCAGCGCCGAGTTGGGCTTCTTCGGCGTCGTGGTGTAAACGCGGATGCAAACACCGCGCTTCTGCGGGCATCCCTGCAGCGCCGGCGCCGTATTCTTGCGGCGCTGCTGCGCTCTCGCGACGCGCACTAGCTGACTAATTGTAGGCATAGGTTTTTAGTATCAATCTCGCGGCTCGTCGTTGCTCGAGTGGAGCCGTCTCTAGTAAAAAAGTATAATTAACAGACGAACTGCCGATTGTCAAAGCGATTTAGGCTCCGGCCGCCTCGGGAATCTCCAGCTCCTCGGCTTCCGGCTGGTCCATCTCGATTTCGAGCTTGGCATACTTCGCCAGGCCGGTGCCGGCGGGGATCAACCGGCCCATGATGACGTTCTCTTTGAGCCCGCAGAGGAAATCCACCTTGCCCTGAATCGCGGCCTCCGTAAGCACCTTTGTCGTCTCCTGAAACGACGCCGCCGAGATAAAACTCTCCGTAGACAGGGAAGCTTTGGTGATCCCGAGCAGCAGCGGCTCGGCGACCGCAGGCTTGCCCCCTTGGCTGATTATTTTCTGATTTTCCTCCTCAAACCGCCACTTCTCCGCGTGATCGCCGATGAGAAATTCGCTATCGCCGACTTCTTTGATCCTTACGCGCCTGAGCATCTGCCGGACGATGACCTCGATGTGCTTGTCGTTGATGCGAACCCCTTGCAGCCGGTAGATTTCTTGGACTTCGTCCACCAGGTATTTCGCGAGAGCCTTCTCGCCCAGGATGTTCAAGATGTCGTGCGGGTTCGACGACCCGTCCATCAAGAGCTCTCCCGCCTGGACGCGATCGGCCTCGTGCACGCTGATATGCTTGCCCTTCGGAATCAGGTACTCCCGCGGCTCGCCGACCTCCGGAGTGATAACGACTTTACGCTTGCCCTTGGTGTCTTTCCCGAACGAGACCACGCCGTCGATTTCGCTGATCACCGCAAACTCCTTGGGCTTGCGGGCCTCGAACAGCTCGGCGACTCGAGGCAGCCCCCCGGTAATGTCTTTGGTTTTGGTCGTCTCGCGCGGGATCTTGGCCAGGGCGTCGCCCGCGTAAACCGACTGCCCTTCTTGAATGTTGATATGGGCGCCGACCGGCAGGAGATAGCGCGCCTCGCCGATCGCCGAAAGCCGCGCGGTCTGCCCCTTCACATCCTTGATCGAGATGCGCGGCCGTTTGTCCACATCCTTCGAATCGATGATGACTTTAGTCGAGAGGCCGGTGCGCTCATCGACCCGCTCTTCCATCGTGATGGCTTCAACGATATCGCCGAACTTAGCCGTGCCGGTGACTTCAGTGAGGATCGGAATGGTGTAGGGATCCCACTCCGCGAGCAACTCTCCGGCCTTGATCTTGGCGCTGTCTTTTTTCTTGAACTTCGCGCCGTAAACCACCGGATATCGCTCCCTCTCTCTCGCCCTGCCTTTCTCTCCCTCCGGATAGTCTACGATGGCGACCTCGCCGTTTCGGTTCATGACGACCAGATCGCCGCCTTTGTTGGCGACGGTGTTGAGGTTGATGAATTTGAGGTATCCATCGTTGCGCGCCTCCAGAGTAGTTTGCTCCGCTCGCCGGCTCGCGGTGCCGCCGATATGGAAGGTGCGCATGGTTAACTGCGTCCCCGGCTCGCCGATCGACTGAGCCGCGATCACGCCGATGGCCTCGCCGTGATTGACCATGTGACCGCGCGCCAGGTCGCGGCCATAGCACATGACGCATACGCCGCGCCTCGATTGGCAAGTCAGCACGGAGCGGATCTTGATTCTCTCTAACCCGGCATCCTCGATGCGCTGGACCAGATCCTCGTTGATCTCCTGGTTCGCCTTAACGATCATGTGGCCCGTAAACGGGTCTTTGACGTCTTCGAGTGCGACCCTCCCGAGAACGCGGTCGCCGAGCGGCTCGATGATCTCGCCGCCCTCCATGAGGGGGGTGATCTCGATTCCGTCGAGCGTCCCGCAGTTGTCTTCGCTGATAACCGAATCCTGAGCGACGTCCACCAGCCGGCGTGTAAGATAGCCCGAGTTTGCGGTTTTGAGGGCGGTGTCCGCCAAGCCTTTGCGCGCGCCGTGCGTTGAGATGAAGTACTGCAGCACCGTCAGCCCCTCGCGAAAATTGGCCGTGATTGGAGTTTCGATGATCTCCCCCGACGGCTTCGCCATGAGACCGCGCATTCCGGCCAACTGGCGGATCTGCTGCGCGCTACCCCGGGCGCCCGAGTCGGCCATCATAAAGATCGGATTGAAACTCGGGATCGTCGTCTTGCCGCCTTTATCGTCGGTAATCGTTTCAGTGCCCAGATCGCGCAGCATCTCGTCGGCGATGCTGTCCGTCACCTCGGCCCAGATATCGACAACTTTGTTGTACCGTTCGCCGTCGGTAATGAGACCGTTCTTATATTGCTCCTCGATCTCGCGCACGTCGTCGTGCGCCCGCTTCAGCAAGGCCTCCTTGCCGGGCGGAATCATCATGTCCTTGATGGCAATCGAAATCCCGGCCTTCGTCGCGTAATGAAAGCCAATGTCCTTGAGCCGATCCGCAAAGATGACCGTTTCTTTGTTCCCCGCCAGCCGGTAGCTGAGATCGATCAGGTTCGCCAGCTCTTTCTTCTTCATCACGCGATTAAATTCCTGGAAGGGAATCTCCGGCGGCGCAACCTCATAGAGCAGGATGCGGCCGACGGTGGTCTCGATCCTTTCCTTGCCGATGCGGACGTTGACCCGGGCCTGGAGATCCGCCTCGCCCTGGTCGTAGGCGATCCGCGCCTCATCACGATTCGCAAAAACGCGGCCGGTTCCCCTGGCGTTGAGCCGCTCGCGCGTCATGTAATAGAGACCCAAAACGATGTCCTGCGTCGGAACGATGACCGGCTTGCCGTTGGCGGGCGACAGGATGTTGTTGGTCGACATCATCAAGGCCCGCGCCTCGACCTGAGCCTCGACGGAGAGCGGGACATGGACCGCCATCTGGTCGCCGTCGAAGTCGGCATTGTACGCCGCGCAGACCAGGGGATGAAGCTGGATCGCTTTGCCGTCAATCAGGATCGGCTCAAACGCCTGCATCCCCAGACGATGCAGCGTCGGCGCGCGGTTGAGCAAAATGGGATGCTCGCGGATAACTTCATCGAGAATGTCCCACACCTCGGGCCGCTCTTTCTCCACCAGCTTTTTTGCGCTCTTGATCGTGGTCACGTGCCCGCGCTCTTCGAGCTTGTTGTAAATAAACGGCTTGAAGAGCTCGAGCGCCATTTTCTTCGGCAGGCCGCACTGGTGAAGCCTGAGCTCCGGGCCGACCACGATGACCGAACGGCCGGAATAGTCCACCCGCTTCCCGAGCAGGTTCTGGCGAAAGCGGCCGGTCTTGCCCTTCAGCATGTCGCTTAAGGATTTAAGCGGCCGGCGGTTTTGCCCCGTGATGGCCCGGCCGCGACGCCCGTTGTCGAAGAGCGCGTCCACCGCCTCCTGAAGCATGCGCTTTTCGTTGCGCACGATCATGTCGGGAGCGCTCAACTCCATGAGCCGCTTGAGCCGGTTGTTGCGGTTGATCACCCGGCGATAGAGATCGTTCAAGTCGGAGGTCGCAAAGCGGCCGCCGTCGAGCGGGACCAAGGGGCGGAGATCCGGGGGAATCACCGGGATGACCTCCAGAACCATCCATTCGGGACGATTGCCGGAGCATTTGAAGGCATTGACGACCTTGAGCCGCTTGGCGATTTTTTTGCGCCGCACTTCCGAGTTGGCCTCGCGCATCTCCGCCCTGAGCTCTTCGCCGAGCTTGTTGATATCGACCGCCTTGAGCAGCTGGCGCACCGCTTCCGCGCCCATCTTAGCCGTGAAATTCGCGCCGTGTTCTTCCACGGCCTTGCGATAGCGGGCCTCGGTCAGGAGCTCCTGATATTCCAGCGGCGTCGAGCCGGGATCGACCACGACATAGGCCTCGAAGTAGAGAATCTTTTCGATATCCTTGAGCGACATATCGAGCAGCGCGCCGATGCGGCTGGGCAGACTTTTCAAGAACCAGATGTGAACGACCGGAGTGGCCAGCTCGATGTGGCCCATGCGCTCGCGCCGGACCTTGGACTGGATCACCTCGACGCCGCATTTCTCGCACACGACTCCGCGGTGGCGCATCCGTTTGTACTTGCCGCAGTTGCACTCGTAGTCCTTGGTCGGGCCGAAGATTTTCGCGCAGAACAGCCCGTCGCGTTCCGGCTTGAAAGTCCGGTAGTTGATGGTCTCGGGCTTCTTGACCTCGCCGTGGGACCACGAGTGGATCTTATCCGGCGAAGCAACGGATATCTTGATCGCGTTGAAACTTAACGGGTTCTTGGGCTTCTCAAAGAGATTGAATAGATCTTCCATAACGTCCACCTCGTCGGCGGTTAGCCTTTATCCTCAACCAACTCCACATCCAGACATAGACTCTGCAACTCTTTGACCATGACGTTAAAGGACTCCGGCAGCCCCGGCTCCATGATATTGTCTCCCTTGACGATGGCTTCGTACATGCGGGTCCGCCCCACGACGTCGTCGGACTTGACCGTCAGCATCTCTTGCAGCGTGTAGGCCGCGCCGTAGGCCTCGAGCGCCCAGACCTCCATCTCGCCCAACCGCTGGCCGCCGAACTGCGCCTTGCCGCCCAGCGGCTGCTGGGTGACCAGCGAATACGGCCCGGTGGAGCGCGCGTGAATCTTATCGTCCACCAGGTGATGCAGCTTCATGATATACATCACGCCGACGGTAACTTTTTGATCGAACGCCTCTCCGGTCCGGCCGTCACGGAGCGTCACTTGCCCGGTCGCCGGCAGTCCGGCTTTTCTGAGCAGATTGAAGATCTCCTCTTCCGAGGCGCCGTCGAAAACCGGAGACGCCAGATGGATGCCGTCCCGATATTTGCTCGCCAGCCGCACCACATCCACGTCCTTGAGCCCATCGACCAGCTCGTTGACCTCGCGCGTTGCCAGAAATTCTTTGAGCCGGTGTCTAAGTTGATCCATCTCCCGCCGGCCGTCGTCGAGCAGCGCCTCGATCTGCTTCCCCAAAGTGCGCGCCGCCCAGCCCAGGTGAGCCTCCAAGATCTGCCCCACGTTCATCCGGGAGGGAACGCCCAGGGGGTTCAGCACGACGTCGACCGGGGTGCCGTCTTCGAGATACGGCATATCCTCTTCAGGAAGGATGCGCGAGATGACGCCCTTGTTGCCGTGGCGGCCTGCCATCTTGTCGCCGACCTGGAGCTTGCGCTTGATCGCGACAAACGTCTTGACCATCTTGATCACGCCCGGCGGCAGCTCGTCCCCGCTTTTGAGCTTATCGATCTTATCCTGAAAGACCACCTTCAGCAGCTCGACCTGTTCGGTCGTGCTTTCGACCACGCGCTTGAGCTCGGCTTCCACGGATTCATTGTCGACCCGGATCTCTCCCCAGTAGGTCATGGGAATTCCTTCGAGATCCTCGTCGGCGATCTCCTTCCCTTTGGGGACAAGAACCTTGCGGCTATCGTCGCGCACCTGCGCCGCTGTGCGCCGGCCCACCAGAAGCTTCTTGAGCCGCCTCAGCGCGCCGTCTTGCAGGATCCGAATCTCCTCATGCTGGTCCTTCTTGAGCTTGCTGATATCATCGTCCTCGATGACCCGGCTACGCTCGTCCTTGCCCGTGCCCTTGCGCGAGAAGATTCTGACGTTGATCACCGTCCCCTCCACACCGGGAGGAACTCGGAGCGAAGTGTCGCGCACCTCGCCGGCCTTCTCGCCGAAGATCGCGCGGAGCAGCTTCTCTTCCGGTGAAAGCTGGGTCTCGCCTTTGGGGGTGATCTTTCCTACCAGGATGTCTCCCGGCTTCACCTCCGCCCCGATGCGAATGATTCCGCTCTCGTCGAGATCGGCCAACGCCTCATCGCCCACGTTGGGAATGTCGCGCGTGATCTCTTCGGGACCGAGCTTGGTGTCGCGGGAAACGCATTCGAACTCTTCGATGTGGGTCGAGGTATAGATATCTTCCTTGACGACGCGCTCGCTGATGAGGATCGAATCCTCGAAGTTGTACCCGCCCCACGGCATCAGCGCGACCATGACGTTACGGCCGAGAGCCAGCTCGCCCATCTCGGTGGAGGGCCCGTCGGCGATCACATCCCCGGCCTTGACATGATCTCCAACGACGACGATGGGCCGCTGGTTCATACAGGTATTCTGGTTGGAGCGCTGGTATTTCACCAGCGTGTAGATATCGACGCCCGTGTCTCGATGCGAGCCCGAGACGCGATCGGCCTTCACGACGATCCGCATGGAGTCCACGCCCTCCACCACGCCGTCGCGCCGCGCCACGATGGTAACGCCGGAATCCCGGGCCACCACTTTTTCCATTCCGGTTCCAACCAGCGGCGCCTCGGTGCGGAGCAGCGGGACGGCCTGGCGCTGCATGTTGGAACCCATCAACGCGCGGTTGGCGTCGTCGTTTTCCAGGAAGGGAATGAGCGAGGCGGCGACGCTCACCAACTGATTGGGCGAGACGTCCATGAAACCGACATCTTCCGGCCGCGCCATGACAAACTCGCCGCCCTTGCGCGACGAAACCAGATCGGCGGTG
This sequence comes from Binatia bacterium, assembly GCA_041483675.1. Lineage (GTDB taxonomy): Bacteria > Desulfobacterota > Binatia > UBA9968 > UBA9968 > 2-12-FULL-60-19. Next base: position 14,689 of record JBGPGE010000062.1, on the reverse strand, counting down.
AAAAATCCGCGCCCGTCGATCGCCGCATTGGCCTGCGCGATCACGTGATCCTCCTCCTCAAGTGCGGAGAGATAACGAATCCGGTCCGTCACCCGCCCCTCTTCGACTTCGCGATACGGGGTTTCGATAAAGCCGTATTCGTTCACCCGCGCATAAGTGGTCAACGATGCGATGAGGCCGATGTTGGGTCCCTCGGGAGTCTCGATCGGACAGACCCGGCCATAGTGGGTCGGATGGACGTCGCGGACCTCGAATCCGGCCCGCTCGCGGGTCAGACCGCCGGGGCCCAAGGCGGAGAGCCGCCGCTTGTGGGTGATTTCCGACAGCGGGTTGGTCTGGTCCATGAACTGCGACAGCTGGCTGGAGCCGAAGAATTCTTTCAGCGCCGCCGAGACGGGCTTGTAGTTGATCAGCTCCTGCGGCATGAGCGTTTCGATATCTTGCAGGCTCATCTTCTCTTTGATCGCCCGCTCCATTCTGACGAGCCCGACGCGAAAATGGTTTTCCACCAGCTCTCCGACGGCCCGCACGCGGCGGTTGCCCAGATGATCGATGTCGTCTACGGCGCCGTTGCCGTTTCTCAACTCCATCAGGAAACGAACCACCTCCAGGATATCCTCTTTCCTGAGCGTCCCATGCTCCAGAGGAACGTTCAGCTTGAGCCGGTGGTTGAGCTTCAAGCGGCCGACTTTGGAGAGGTCGTAGCGGTCCGGGTTGAAAAACAGGTTGTTGAAGAAATTGGTGGCGGACTCGACCGTCGGCGGCTCGCCGGGCCGCAGGCGCCGATAGATCTCCAGCACCGCATCCTTGGGAAGTTGAATCCGGTCCTGCAGGAGCGTGCCGCGCAGAAAGGGGCCGACGCGAGAATCCTCGATGAAAAGAACTTCGATCTCGCCGATGCCCTTGTCACGGAGCAGATCGAGCCGGTCTTGAGTGATCTCCTGGTTGCACTCCACCAGCGGCTTGCGGGTCGCCGGGTCGATGATATCGTGCGCGGCCACGCGGCCAAGCACGTCCTCCAGGGCGATCGGAACGTGCTTCACCCGGGACTGCTCCATCTGGCGAATCAGCGGGCGGGTCAGCTTTCTCCCCTCGCGGACGATCAACTCGTTGCTTTTGGGATCTCGCACATCCGAGCCGACCTTGACGCCCACCAGGTGTTCGGGCTTGAAGGCCAGCTGCGCTTTGCGGCTGTCGAGCGCGATCGTGTCGGTCTTGTAGAAATAGTTGAGCAGGTCCTCCGTCGTCATCCCCAGCGCGCGCAGTAATACGGTAGTGTGGAACTTCCGTCGCCGGTCGATGCGGACGTAGAGGATATCCCTCGGGTCGAACTCGAAGTCGAGCCAGGAACCGCGATAGGGAATCACGCGCGCCGAATAGAGCAGCTTGCCGCTGGCGTGCGTCTTTCCCTTGTCGTGTTCGAAAAAGACTCCGGGGGAGCGATGGAGTTGGCTGACGATGACGCGCTCGGTGCCGTTGACCATGAACGTGCCGTTCTGCGTCATGAGCGGGATCTCGCCGAAATAAACCTCCTGCTCCTTGACGTTTTTAATGCTGCGGCTTCCGGTCTGGTGATCCACGTCCCACAGCACCAACTGCACCGTCACCTTCAACGGAGCGGCCCAGGTCATGCCCCTTTGGTGACATTCGTTGACGTCGTATTTCGGCTCGCCCAGGCCGTAGCTCACGTACTCGAGCGAGGCCGTTTCGTTGAAGTCCTTGATCGGAAAAACGGATTTAAAGACCCCCTGCAGTCCGATATTCTGACGCTGGTCGGCAGCGATATTTTGCTGCAAAAAGAGGTCGTAGGAGTTTTTTTGGATCTCCATCAAGTAAGGCAGATCGATGATCTTTTTGATCCGCCCGAAGCTGCGGCGGAATCTCAGATTTTGAGCCACCTGAAAAGCCATAATACTCCCTCTTTCGATTTCGTATGACCGGTATCGGCGAAACGCCGAGTTCAAAGTCCAAGCCGACAAGATCGTTATTTGATGTCGATCTTGCCGCCCACTTCTTCGATCTTTTTCTTGATCGTTTCGGCCTCGGCCTTCGAGACGCCCTCCTTGACGGGCTTCGGAGCGCCGTCGACGAGATCCTTGGCCTCTTTAAGACCCAAGCCGGTAAGCTCCCGGACGACTTTGATCACCTGGATCTTCTTATCGCCGACGTCGGTAAGAATGACGTTGAACTCCGTCTTTTCCTCTGCGGCTGCGGCCGGACCCGCGGCTGCTGCGGCCACGGCCACGGGCGCCGCTGCGCTCACGCCGAGCTCCTGCTCCAGCTCTTTCACCAGCGCCGCGATCTCCATGACGGAACTCTGCTTGATGAAATCCTTAACCTGCTCTCTGGTCACTTCCATGACTTCCTCCTATTGGAATATTTTTAGCCTTGGGAATCTTTCTGCTTACGGACGGATTCTAACAACCTGACCAATTGGGCGGCCGGCTCCTTCGCCAACCGCAAGAGGCTCACCACCGGCGCCTGCATCAGCGCGAGCAGCGTGGCCTGCAGCTGAGGCCGGCTCGGCATCTGGGCCAAGGCCTTGACCTTGCCCCGATCGAGGAACTCTCCCTCGAAGAGCCCCCCTTTGATCGCCAGTTTTTCATTCTCTTCGACAAACTTGACCAGCGTTTTCGAGACGGCCACGGGATCGTCGTAACCCAAGACCCAGCCGTTCGGCCCCTCGAGCAAGCGGTCCAAGCCGCCATAGGCGGTATCTTTCAACGCGCGGCGCGCGAGGGTGTTTTTGATCACGCGATATTCTCCAGAAGCATCGCGTATCGCCCTGCGCAGCCGCGTCATCTGAGCCAGGGTGAGACCCCGGTACTCGGTGACGATCGCGACTTTCGCCGCCTTGAGCTTCTCGTGAACTTCCGCAACCGTGGCGGCTTTCTCCGGTTGACTTGCTCTTACCGCCGTAGCCTCAGCCATGTTCACTTCTCCTGGTTCGACCAAAGGGGAGAGCTGCCGCTTCTCCCCTTTGGAAACCCCATCGGCTTTGTGCCCGCCTCAAGAGGCGGGGTTTACATTGAATCAAGCCCAAGCGCTATGCCGCCAGCGCCCTGACCTGAGTGAGGTCGAGCTTGATTCCCGGACCCATCGTCGTCGATAACGTAACGCCCCGGACGTAGTTGCCCTTCGCCGAGGCCGGCTTAGCCCTTAAAATAGCGGCTAGCACGGCGCGCGCATTGTCGATGAGCTTGTCTGCGCCGAAGGAAACTTTGCCGACGGGTACATGAACGATGCCCGCTTTGTCGACTCTGAACTCAAGCTTTCCGGCCTTGATCTCCTTGATCGCCTTGCCGATGTCCATCGTGACGGTGCCGGTCTTCGGGTTGGGCATCAACCCACGGGGACCGAGAACTTTACCGATTTTTCCCACCGCCCCCATCATGTCCGGAGTCGCAACTGCGTTGTCGAAATCGAGCCACCCCTCGGTGATTTTTTTTATCAGCTCGTCCGCGCCGACGAAATCGGCGCCGGCGTCCGCGGCCTCTTTCTCTTTTTCCCCCTTGGCAAACGCCACCACTCTCACCGTTTTTCCCATACCGTGCGGCAGCACCACCGTACCTCGCACGTTCTGATCGGCTTGACGCGGGTCCACTCCCAGTCGGGCCGCGATCTCAACGGTCTCATCGAACTTCGCGCGCGCAGTCTGATGGAGCAGACGGAGCCCGTCTTCCAGCGGGTAGCGCTGGCCCCTGTCCACCTTCGCCAGGGCGGTGTTGTAGCTCTTGGTCCTTCGTTTCATGGCATTACTCCCAACCTAACCGTCGCCGGAATCAGCCTTCGATCTCCAAACCGAGGCTGCGGGCCGTCCCCTCGACCGTCTTTACGGCCGCGTCTAGATCTTTCGCGGTTAGGTCGCGCATTTTGACCTGAGCGATCTCTTTGATCTGAGCGCGGGTGACCTTACCCACCTTGACTTTACCCGGCTCCGCCGAGCCCTTTTCAACCCCCGCAGCCTTTTTGAGCAGCACCGAGGCCGGCGGCGTCTTGGTCACAAAAGTGAACGAGCGGTCGGCATAAACCGTAACGATGACCGGAATAATCATCCCCTGCTGCGACTGCGTCGCGGCGTTAAACGCTTTGCAAAACTCCATGATATTGACTCCGCGCTGGCCCAGGGCGGGTCCCACCGGGGGACTCGGGTTGGCCTGGCCGGCCGGAATCTGCAGCTTGATCTCTCCAATGACTTTCTTGGCCATATCAGTTCCGTTCTACTTGGACAAAATCGAGTTCCACGGGAGTGGCGCGCCCAAAAATGCTGATCAGCACCCGGAGCTTGCCTTTTTCCGGCCTGACCTCTTCGACGACCCCATTGAAGTCGGAAAACGGACCGTCGATAACCTTCACGCTCTCGCCCTCGGAGAAGAGCACCCTCGGCTTGGGCTTGACCGCGCCCTCCTCCATCTGCTGCGTGATCGCCTTGACCTCCGCCTCGGTGACCGGCGTTGGGTTCGTGCCGTCGCCGACAAAGCCCGTAACCTTGGGCGTCTCTTTTACGACGTGCCAGGTCTCGTCGTTGAGCTCCATCTCCACCAGAATGTAGCCGGGGAAAAACTTCCTCGAAGAGGTTCTCTTTTTTCCCTTGACCAGCTCGACGACCTTCTCAACCGGCACCAGGACTTCCCCGAAGTACTCCGCCTTGCCAAGACTCTTTATGCGCTCCTCAAGAGCGGCCTTGACCTTGTGCTCAAAGCCGGAAAACGTATGCACCACGTACCATTGCTTAGCCATGCCGGATGATCACCTAAAGCGTTAGCTGACGATAGCCTGGATGGCCCGGGTCAGACCGAAATCCACAAATGCCAGGAAAAGACCGATGAGCAAAACCACCACCACGACGACCAGCGTGGCGACATAGGTTTCCTTGCGCGTAGGCCAGTGGACCTTCTTCAGCTCCTGCCAAGCCTCGTTGAAGAATTCCGCCGAGCGCCGAAACGCATCTTTGGCCCTCTGTATCCATTCGCCCATGAGAATGCCGAACACGATGAGATGGCGGGTCAGGCAGGACTCGAACCTGCAACGACCGGATTTGGAGTCCGGCGCTCTAGCCAGTTGGAGCTACTGACCCCGGGCTCTCGTTATAATTTCACCTCGCGATGCTGGGTATGATTTCGGCAAAAAGGACAGAACTTCTTAAAGGCCAACTTGCCGGTGGTCGTTTTCTTGTTCTTCGACGTTGTATAATTCTTTCGCTTGCACTGATCGCAGGCGAAACCGATCAATTCCCGCATGGCTGCCCCTCACCCTGGCTATTGAATGATTTTTGTAACGACTCCGGCGCCCACCGTCTTGCCGCCCTCTCGGATGGCGAACTTCAACCCCTCATCCATGGCGATCGGGGTAATGAGCGAAATATCCATGGTGACGCTGTCACCCGGCATCACCATCTCCGTTCCTTCCGGCAGCTTCACCACGCCGGTCACGTCGGTGGTGCGGAAATAGAACTGCGGCCGGTAGCCGTTGAAAAACGGCGTGTGCCTTCCACCCTCTTCTTTGGTGAGGACGTAGGATTCGGCCTTGAACTGGGTATGCGGGGTGATGCTGCCCGGCTTGGCCAGCACCTGGCCTCGCTCCACCTCTTCACGCTTGGTGCCGCGGAGCAAGACGCCGATGTTGTCGCCGGCGCGCCCCTCGTCGAGCAGCTTGCGAAACATCTCGACGCCCGTAGCGACGGTCTTCTGGGTGGCCTTGAAGCCCACGATCTCGATCTCTTCGCCGACCTTGACGATACCTCGCTCCACCCGGCCGGTGACGACGGTGCCGCGGCCGCTGATGGTAAAAACGTCTTCGACGGGCATGATAAACGGCTTGTCGACATCGCGCACCGGCTCTTTGATGTAGCTATCGATGGCGTCCATCAACTTGAGGATGGCCCCCTCCCCCATATCCGAGGCGTCGCCCTCCAGGGCCTTCAAAGCGCTGCCGGTGATAATCGGAGTGGTATCGCCGGGAAATTGATATTTGGAAAGCAGCTCGCGAACCTCCAGCTCGACCAGCTCGAGGATCTCTTTGTCGTCGACCATGTCGGCTTTGTTGAGGAAGACGACAATAGCCGGCACCCCGACTTGACGCGCCAGCAGGATATGCTCGCGGGTTTGCGGCATCGGGCCGTCGGCCGCGGAGACAACCAGGATGGCGCCGTCCATCTGCGCCGCGCCCGTGATCATGTTCTTGATGTAATCGGCGTGGCCCGGGCAGTCCACGTGGGCGTAGTGCCGCTTGGCGGTTTCATACTCAACGTGGGCGATGTTGATGGTGACTCCCCGCTCCCGCTCCTCCGGGGCTTTGTCGATCTGATCGTAAGCCATGAACTTCGCCATCCCCTTTTTCTCCAAGACCTTGGTGATGGCGGCGGTCAACGTGGTCTTGCCGTGGTCCACGTGGCCGATCGTGCCGATATTCAAATGGGGCTTCTTGCGCTCGAATTTTTGTTTGCTCATCTCTCCCTCCTGCTGGTTTACCTTAACTTAATTATACCGGGCAAAAGCCCAGGAGCGGGATCGAACCGCTGACCTCGTCCTTACCAAGGACGTGCTCTACCGACTGAGCTACCTGGGCACGCCAGTCGGGGACGACACAAATTGGAGCGGGAAACGGGACTCGAACCCGCGACCCCGAGCTTGGAAGGCTCGCGCTCTACCAACTGAGCTATTCCCGCAAACTGGTGGAGAGGGAAGGATTCGAACCTTCGAAGGCATTGCCGGCAGATTTACAGTCTGCTCCCTTTGGCCACTCGGGAACCTCTCCGCTGCTCCCTTTCCCTTCACTCCACAACCCGCTTCTCTGCTCTTTTGCCTGTCCTGAGCAAAGTCGAAGGGCCGGTCCTCGGTGATTACCAATCCCATCCCGCTCGATCCCTTGCGTCTGGAGCTGGCGATAGGACTTGAACCTACAACCTGCTGATTACAAATCAGCTGCTCTGCCGTTGAGCTACGCCAGCTTCAACAAACTTGAGAAACCACGCCGCCCGGCTATGCAAAAACTTACCTGCTGGCCGTCAAATTTAACGCCCGGAAAATCCGTCTGATTTTGCTATGACCTCAGCCTAAGACAGACAATACTTTGTAACAAGGTTAGTCGCTGTAAACTAATATATAAAGCACCTTCAAATCCGCTTGTCAACAGCCCTTTGGGCCACGCGCTATAGCGCGTAGCCCCCTTTAGCGGCCGTTCTTTGCCGGACCAGCTCATAGAGGCAGAGCGCTCCGGCCACCGCCACGTTCAACGAGGATATCTTCCCCGCCATCGGGATCGACACCAAAAAGTCGCACTCCCGCTGGATCAAGGAGCGCATCCCGCCCCCCTCGGAGCCCAACACCACCGCGACTTTTGCGGGATAAGAGCGGTCGTACAGGCCCTCCTTGCCTGCCGGGGCCAGTCCGACGATCCACCAGCCGCTCGCCTTGAGCGCTTCCAGAACCCGCCGTAGATTGGCGACCCGGTAGATCTTGAGATGGTGCACTGCGCCGGCCGAAGTCTTGACCACCACGGGCGTCACCGCGACCGATCGATCTTTAGGGATCACCACATGACGGACCCCCGCGGCTTCGGCCGAGCGCAGCAGGGCGCCCACATTGCGAGGGTCGGTCAAGCCGTCCAAAATGAGAATCGTGCTCGGCGAAGGCTCCGACAAAAGCTCTTTCACAAGCTCGTCGAAAGTACGATACGCATAGGGCGCGATGCGCGCGGCGACTCCCTGATGCGTCCGACTTTCCGTCAAGCGATCCAGTAAGCTCGATTCGACCTCGCGCACGCGCAATCCGCTCCGCCGGGCCAGGTCGAGAATGGAACCGATCGCCGGGCCGCCCGGCTTGCGGGCTACAAGGATTTCCAGAATATCGCCCGGGCGGCTCCGGGCTTTTTCCAGCACCGGGTTGACGCCGAAAATAACCAGCGATTCTTTTTCTTTATCCATCGCCGCCGTTTCTTTCCGCGCGGATCAACTTACCAAAGGGGAGAGCGGCCGCTTCTCCCCTTTGGAAACCCCATCGGTTTTGCGCCCGCCTCAAGAGGCGGGGTTTACGCCGATCAACTTATATCGAACACGGGGTTTGAATCCCCGTGTTCGACCAAAGGGGAGAGTTGCCACTTCTCCCCCTTGGAAACCCCATCGGTTTCGTGCCCGCCTCAAGAGGCGGGGTTTACATTGAATCATTTTACAAAGAGTGCGCCACCAGCTAACATGATTAAGTTGTGAAGCGCACATTAGGGTTTTACATCGCCTCGGAGATTGTGCCGCCGTTCCTCTTCGGATTGATGGCGTTTACGATTATTCTCCTGATCGCCCGCCTGCTCAAGCTCGTGGATATGGTCGTAACTCGCGGCGTGTCGTTCGCGCAAATCGGCAAGCTCTTCGCGCTTATTCTCCCGACGTTTCTCGAAAGCACCGTGCCCATGGCGCTCCTGCTGGGAATATTTCTCGGACTGGGCAGGCTGGCGAGCGATCACGAGATCCTCGCCCTCAAAGCCTCCGGCGTCAGTCCCGTGCAGATCGTCTGGCCGGTAGCGGCCATCGCCCTCGTAGTCTCCGTAGTCGCGCTCATCATTACCACCCAGGTAAGGCCAGCGGCCAATACGGCCATGAGAAAAGCGTTGTATAACATCGCGAAGAGCCGGGTCACAAGCGAACTTAAGGAAAAAGTTTTCAACGACGACTTTCCCAAGATTCTCATCTACATCGAAGAACTGGTTCCTCCGGGGGAGACCGCGAAGGGCGTGCTGATCGTCGATCGCCGCCGGGCGGATAGGGAGCAGGAAATTTTCGGCAAGGTGGCCTTCATTTTTTCCGACGAGGAGTCGCAGACCATAAATTTCCGGCTGTTTGAAGGCACCGTTTACGAACGAGAGGTCAAGCGACCGGGCTTCAGCCGCACCCGATTCAACACCTACGATTTTAAGCTCGACCCCACGGAAGTTTTGGGCCCCGCGCGTCCCCAGGACCCCTCACCCAAGGAGATGTCGCTGCGCCGCCTGAGAAGAGCGATCCAGCTCAAGCAGGAGCAGGGCGAGAGATTCACGGTGGAGCTCATGGAGCTGCACTTGAGATTCTCCTTTGCTTTCGCCCCGCTGGCTTTGGCCCTCCTGGCGGTTTCATTGGTCCTGGTGCCGACCCGCTCCCGCGCCAGCCGCTCGTGGGGCTTTGCCCTCTGCCTCACCTGGCTGCTGGTCTACTATGGGCTGCTCTCCGCCGGCAAGGCGCTTGGCTCAAGAGAGCTTCTACCGGCGGCCCTTGCCGCCTGGCTCCCCAACATCGTCCTGGCTCTGATCGCCGCCCATTTTTTCAGAAAGGCGCTGAAGGAATCGCCGTTCTTAGTCCAAACCAAGCTGGAGGACCTCTCGTTCCACTTGAGGCGCCGGTTCGCCAGACTCAGACGACAGCCTCGACCCCTATAAACCCCTATGGAGAAAATCAAATCCCTCATCCCGTGGCCCGTCGGCGGCATCCTGGACTGGTACATCATACGGGGCTTCCTGAAAATCGTCCTCATCAGCCTCGTCTGCACCACCGCCCTCTATCTCATTGTCGATTTCTTTGAAAAGATCGAGTCTCTCCTCAGGGCCGGCGCCTCGCTTTGGACTTCGGTCCGCTATTTCTCTTATAAGCTGCCGCTCCTGCTCTCGCGGGTGTTCGGATTCGCCGTCCTTTTCTCCGCGCTGTTTTCGATCGGGATGCTGTCGCGCACTCAGGAGATCACCGCGATGCGCGCCGGCGGCATCAGCGTCTTCCGCATCTCGCAGCCGCTGTTCGCCTGCGCGCTGCTCATCTCAGCGCTGAATTTTTTTTGGAACGAAACGGTGGCGCCGATTTTTGCGCGCGAGGCGCAGTACATCTATAAAACCGAGGTGAAAAAACGGGAGCCGAAAAGCGTCATCGGAACCAAGGACATGTGGCTTCGCACCGAGGAAGCGTTCATCAACGTGAGCTATTTCGATCGAAAAAAGACCGTCTTGGAGGGCGTGTCGATATTTCTTCTGAACCGGGACTTTACGCTGCGTGGCCTGATCGAGGCGCCGGCGGCGACTTGGAACGGTTCCCGCTGGGAGGTGAAAAACGGCTCTGAATGGCTCTTTCTCCCCGATGGCACGATGATGCAACGCAAGGCCGACGCCGTACTCGCCATCGCCGAAACCCCCGAAGATTTAAAGCTCCTGGCGCGGGACCCGGAGGAGTTCGGTTTCTTCGACCTTCGCAGGCAGGTCGCCGACTTGAGCGACAAGGGAATAGACACCACGGAGCAGCGGGTCGATCTCCAGGCGAAGATGGCGGTTCCTTTCGTTCCTCTTCTGATGGTCTTTCTGGCGATTCCCTTTGCCGTCCGCCACGGCCGCAGCGGCGGCTTGGCGATCAGCTTCGGCTTGACGATGCTGATCGGCTTCGGTTACTGGTTCATGCGGGCGTTCAGTCTCTCGCTCGGCCACAGCGGCGTTTTGCCCGGCTGGATCGCCGCCTGGCTTCCGAACATCACCATGGCGATGGTTGCGTTCTATTTTTACTCCACTTCCGAAGAGGCCTAGGCTGAGATTGCTCCGGCTACAAGGACAGAGACCGCGCACAGATTCTAACGCTTGGAGTACTGCGGCCGTTTGCGGGCCTTGTGGCGACCGTATTTTTTGCGCTCGACGGCGCGCGGATCGCGCGTCACAAACCCGGCCTTCTTAAGCGGGCTGCGAAAGTCCGGGTTGGCTTCCATCAGGGCGCGGGTAATACCATGCCGGATCGCCCCCGCCTGCCCCGACATGCCGCCGCCCTGAACATTGACCTCAGCGTCGTAATTTCCAACCGTCTGGGTCACGTGAAACGGCTGAAGCACGATCATTCGCGCGGTTTCCCGGCCGAAGTATTCGTCAAGGGCTCGGTCGTTGATCGAAACGTTTCCCGTTCCCTCTTTCAGAAAGACACGGGCTACTGAAGTTTTCCGTCTTCCGGTCGCAGAAAAAACCTTTTGCGCCATGATTCAGCTCCTAAGCTCCGAGTGCCAGCGGCTCCGGCTTTTGGGCCGCGTGGGGATGATCGCCTCCGGGGTAAACCTTTAACTTGGTATAGAGCCTTCTGCTCAAGCGGTTTTTGGGCAACATGCCCTTAACCGCCAAACGCACGAGGTTTTCGGGCTTCTCGGCCAGCAACTTTTGCGCCACGGTGGTGCGCAGCCCTCCGGGGTATTCCGAGTGCCGATAGTAGAGTTTTTTCTCCAGCTTTTTTCCCGTCAGCTTGATGCCTCGCGCGTTGATCACGACGACAAAATCGCCGCCGTCGACGTGGGGCGTAAAGACCGCTTTATGCTTTCCCCGCAAGATATCCGCGATTCTCGTCGCCAATCGCCCCAAGACCTGCCCGTTGGCGTCGATCAGATGCCAACGGCGCTGGCTCAGCGCCTCGCTCTTTTTCAGTTGAAATGTCCCCATAACGATCTATCCTCATCGCGGAGATTCCGCGCGGCCCTGCGGCAGCCTAACACTCCTTTATATTTTATGGCGGGGCCGACGAGACTCGAACTCGCGACCTCCGGCGTGACAGGCCGGCGTTCTATCCAGCTGAACTACGACCCCGCAAAAAAGTCAAAAGTAAAAAGGTAAAAGGCAAAATCAGAAAGTTTTTACTTTTTACTTTTACCTTTTTACTTTGTCTGGTGGGCGGTACAGGATTTGAACCTGTGACCCCCGGCTTGTAAGGCCGATGCTCTCCCACTGAGCTAACCGCCCCTTCCCGGCAGGACAGCCCCGCGCCCCAAACTTCGCGCCCTGCATGAGCGCTGGTCCATCTCAAGGTCGCTCGAGGCCGTAGCCGATTGCGAGCCGGAATGAGGGATCTAGCTGAGGGACTCTTTTAAGGTCTTGCTGGCCTTAAATTTCGCGGCGCGCGAGGAAGCGATCTCGATCGCCTCTCCGGTTTTCGGGTTTCTACCCGTCCTGGCCTTGCGCTCAGCGACCGAAAAAGTCCCAAAGCCGGAGAGGTTCACCTTGTCCCCGTTCTTCAGGGCAGTGACGATATCGTCAAAGAGCCCATTGACAATCTCCTCGGCCCGCTGTCTCGGGAGATCCGCCTTACGCGCCAGCGACTCGATTAAGTCTGCCTTTGTCATGTTGCAACGCAGAAACCCGTAAAACCCGGCCGCCGTTGGACGATCGAGAATTTATAACAGGTGAGGGGCCAAGCGTCAATCCTAAGAGACGCCCGGCCTTGCCCGCCCCTATTGCGGCAGAATGTTTTGGGGAACTTCGACGTCCTTTTCTTCGTTGAAAGCACGCGCCTCGTCTCTCGGCGCAACCGTCGGCTCGGCGCCGCGCTTGAAAAGGCCGTCGGGATCCGCCAAAACCAGCGCCTTTTTCAGCACCTGATCCATGTGGGAGACCAGAACCAGGTTCACCGACTTGAGGATCGTCGCAGGTATCTCCTCGATGTCCTTTTCGTTTTCTTCGGGTATCAACACCGTCTTGATGCCTCCCCGATGAGCCGCCAGTATCTTTTCTTTTAATCCGCCGATCGGCAGCACTCTGCCCCTCAGCGTAATCTCCCCTGTCATGGCGAGGTCGTGCACTACCGGCACCCGGATCAGAGCGGAAACCAGCGACGTCGCCATGGTGATCCCGGCGGACGGCCCGTCTTTGGGGATAGAACCTTCCGGCACGTGCAGATGGACATCGATCTTCTGGTAAAAATCCTTGTCGAGACCCAACTCCACCGCCCGCGAGCGGACATAGCTCATGGCGGCCTGGGCGGACTCTTTCATCACGTCCCCGAGTTGGCCCGTGATAATGAGCTGCCCTTTGCCCGGCATAATCGTCACTTCAGTGGCCAGCAGCTCTCCCCCAAGCTCGGTCCAGGCGAGTCCCGTGGTGACACCGATCCTTTCCTCCCCTTCGATCTTGCCGTAGCGGAACTTCACCGGGCCCAGGTATTTATGCAAGCTCTTGCTGCCGACTTGAATGCTCGCGTTTTTATCGGTCTTGACGACCTCTACGGCTACCTTACGGCAAAGCGAGGCGATCTCACGGTCGAGACTTCTCACCCCTGCTTCCTTGGTATAGTGGCGAATCAGGCCGAGAAGCGCATTGTCGGTCAAAATGATATTCTGCTCGCTCAGACCGTTGGCCTCTCGCTGCTTGCCCACGAGGTACTTCTTGGCGATGTTGAGCTTTTCCATCTCCGTGTATCCCGCGATGCGGATGATCTCCATGCGGTCCTGCAGCGGCCGCGGGATGCGGTCGAGCGTGTTCGCCGTCGTGATGAACATGACCCTCGACAGATCGTAATCGAGATCGAGATAGTGATCGTTGAAGGCCAGGTTCTGCTCCGGGTCCAGAACTTCGAGCAGGGCGGACGACGGGTCGCCGCGAAAATCGGTCGACATCTTGTCCACCTCGTCCATCAGGAAAACCGGGTTGCTGGAGCCGGCCTTTTTCATCGACTGAATGATTTTCCCCGGCAGCGCTCCGATGTAGGTGCGCCGATGGCCGCGAACCTCCGCCTCGTCGCGCACGCCGCCCAGAGAAACGCGGACAAATTTTCGCCCCGTGGCCCGGGCGATGGAGCGGCCGAGCGAGGTCTTGCCCACGCCCGGAGGGCCGACCAGGCAAAGAATCGGCCCTTTCATTTTGCCGACCAGGCTTTGCACCGCGAGATATTCGAGAATGCGCTGTTTGACTTTCCCCAGCCCGAAGTGGTCCTCTTCAAGCACCTTCTCGGCCTCTTTGATATCCAGCTTGTCGTCGGTGAATTCATTCCAGGGGAGGCTCAGAATCCAGTCGATGTAATTTCTGACCACCGTCGCCTCGGCCGACATCGGCGACATCATTTTGAGCTTTTTCATCTCCTTTTCGACCTTTTCGCGGGCCTCGGCGGAAAGCTTTTTCTGTTTGATCTTTTCTTCGATCTCCTGGATCTCGTTTTTGAACTCGTCTTTCTCCCCCAGCTCCTTTTGGATCGCCCGCATCTGCTCGTTCAGATAGTATTCTTTTTGCGAGCGCTCCATCTGCTTCTTGACCCGCGACCGGATGCGCCGCTCGACTTCGAGGATCTCGATCTCCGCGCGCATATGGCCCAGGATCTTCTCCAGCCGCTCGGTCGCGTTGAGCGTCTCCAGCAAGTTTTGGCGGTCCTCGATCTTGATCCCCAGATGGGTGACGATCGTGTCGCCGAGACGTCCCGGGTCTTCGATCGACGAGACGGACATCACCATTTCGGGAGGGATCTTCTTCTTCCACGGCAGGCCCACGATGGTGTCGATGTAGTTGCGGACCACCGTCGCCTCGGCCGACATCGGCGACATGAGCTTCAGCTTCTTCAGCTCCGACTCGGCCTTGACCTTGGCCTCCTTGGGCATGTGCGCGGCCTTGATCTTCTTCTCGAGCTCGTCCAGGTCGGCGCCCTCTTCGGAATCGCCGAGCTCCTTCTGGATCGCCTTCACCTGCTCGTTCAGGTAGTACTCGCGCTGGCTCTTCTCCATCTGGCGCTTGACGCGCCCGCGGATGCGCTTCTCCACCTGCATGATGTCGATCTCGGTCTCCAGCAGCTGCAGCAGCTGCTCGAGCCGGCGGCCCACGTGGAACATCTCGAGGATCTGCTGCTTCTGTTCGAGCTTGAGCGGAAGGTGCGCGGCGATCGTATCCGACAGCCGCCCGGCCCCGTCGATCCCGGAAAGGGAGGTGAGGACCTCGGGAGGGATCTTCTTGTTCAGCTTCA
>JBGPGE010000061.1:0-28021 GCA_041483675.1 Binatia bacterium | reverse complement strand
GCCGCTAACCGACAGCACGGTTTACACCAAAGGCACCGGGGCGGTTTATCCGGTGATGGACATCCAGCCGGCGATGTACGTGGTGGATAGCCATACGGCCCGCAACCAGGGCGACGCCAACGGGCAGAACTTCACCTTCACGTACGACTATGGCGGCGTGAAGTACCATCACCTGGGCCGGGGCGGATTGGGCTTTGCCTGGACCCGCACGGTCGATGAGACGGCCGGGGCCACCGTGATAAACAACTTCAAGCAGGTCAATCCTACAACCAAGCTCCCCGACTTCCCGTTCATCGGCATGCTGGAGAGTTCCCAGACCCTCGACGCCGGGGGCAACCTCTTCGCCCAGGTGACCAACGAATACGAGGACCTTGACACCCAGCCGACGCAGCCCAAAGTGCGCTTTCCGGCGCAGAAGCGGACCGTCAAAGACCAGTGCGACGGGCAGGCTTTGTGTCTCAAGACGGCTGCGACCTCCGAATACGACCGGGACGGCCCCGGCGGCAAGACCTTCGGCAATCTCATCCACACCTTCCACGAGGGGGATACTTCGATAACCGGCGATGAGCGCCACGAGCGGACCGAGTGGGTATTCAGCACCGCCGGCACCAACTGGCTCCACCGGCCTACACACACGCGCCTTCTCGACTCAACCGATACGGTCGTCACAAGAGAGAAATGGGTTTACTACGACGACCAGGCATACGGAGTCTTGAGCACGCGCGGTCTTGTAACGAAGGAAGAGAGCAGTCTCACGGGCATACGCGGGGACGCGGCGAATCCCACGGTCACATATACTTACGACGGCTTCGGCAACCGGATCTCGACCACAGACCCGCTCGGCTGTCAGACCGCAACGACCGTCGAGACTCTCACCAAAACCTTTCCCGCGACGGTCACCAGATGTTTCTGGGAAGTTTCCATCCCTGAAAACCCTACCCCCCAGACAACGAGCTTCACCTGGGACCCCCGCTTCGGGGCGAAGCTCACCGAGACCGATCCTAATCTCCAGACGAGCACCTTTACCTTCGATGGCTTCGGCAGGCCCACAAAAGTCGTCGGCCCGCTCGACAGCCCTTCGTTCCCGTCCGTCACCCTGGACTATCTCGACTGGGGCGATCCCCAATTCCAGAGCATCAAAACGTCGAAGAGAAAAGATCACGGCCGGACGGCTGTCGTCGTCCGGGAAGAGTTTTTCGACGGATTGGGGAGATTCGATTTCATCAAAGCCACCGGCCCCAACGATCCGGCAACCGGCCAGGCTCGGATGATCGTCGAAGACAGCGTCTATGACTCCAGGGGGCTGGTTACCAGCAAGAAACCGGCGCGCTTTGAGGGGGAGACCCCGCTGCCTCCTTGGGAATATACCTACGATGTCCTCGGCCGCCAGACACGCGCGGACCATCCGGATAACCGGTTCTCCCGGACCATCTACGAGCCGGGCAAGGTGACGACGATCGACGAGCGCGGCGTAGGGAAGACCAAGCACCTCGACGCCTACGGGCGAGTGATAGAGATCGACGAGAAAAACAACGGCGGCGCGGATACCTACACCACGAGCTACGAATACGACACCGCCGGATCGCTCGTCCGCGTGACTAACGCCCTCGGCCACCACACGAGAATCAAATACGACGCCTTGGGACGGAAGCTCGCCATGTGCGACCCCAACATGGGCGCCGGGCCGAATACGACGACGTGCGAGACGAACACGCCCGGCGCGTGGGTCTATAGCTACGACAAGGCGGGGAATTTGAGATTCCAGACCGACGCGAAGAATCAGCAGCTTGAATTCAGATACGACCTGCTCGGCCGCCAGGTAAAGAAGATTTACCCAGACGCCAGAGAGATCAACTTTACCTTCGACGACGTTGGAGTCCAATTCTCCAAAGGCCGGCTTACGCGCGTGGACGATCTGAACGCGATGGTTGCGACGTTCGTGTACGACAGAGTCGGCCGGGTTACGCAGACCCAGCGCACGATCGACGGTTACACCTACACGATGTCGCAGACTTACAACGCCTTGAGCAAGGTAACGAGCGAGATGTTCCCCGACCTGGATAGCGCGAACTACACCTACGACGAGGCCGGGTGGCTCAAGTCGGTCGGCGGCTACGTCAACCAGATCCTCTACAACGCCAGAGGGCAGAAAGACCAGATCGACTACGCCAACGGCGTGACCACGACATTCGATTACTACGACCAGAATCCGCCGCCTGTGAGCGGGCAGTTTATCAACTTCGCCCTGGAAAATAGGACCACCGCGGGACCGGGCGGGACGCTGCAGAATCTGTCTTACGACTATGACGAGGTAATGAACGTCAAGGCGGTGGTGGACGCCGTGTTCACCGGCAACCGCAATTTCGACTACGACGACTTGAGCCGGCTCGTCTCGGCCTCCGGGACCTTCGGCGGCACAGATCAGAGCCAGGTCACGCAGGCCTACGCCTACGACGCCGTCGGCAATATCCTCACCAAGGCGGGCATTACATATTCCTACGATCCGAACCGCCCGTCGTTCGTGACTTCGACTTCTGATGGCAAAACCTACACCGCCGATCCGAACGGCAACACGCTCACCGGTGCGGGCCGGAGCTTTGCCTGGACGGCAGACAACCGAGTCGAGTCGGTCACCATGGGCGGCACGACGGCGATGGACTATGACTACACCGGGCAGAGGGTCAAGAAGTACGGCCCGCTGGGTCAAGTCCTCTACCCCTTCGCCGGCTATGAGATCGGGCCTGACGGCACGAAGACCAAATTCTTCCGGGCTGGCAATGAGCTGCTGGCGGCGAAGCAGAGTCCGGTCGTCAATCCTGAGAAAAAACTCTTCTACCACAACGACCACTTGGGCGGCGTCAACGTCATCAGCGATATCACCGGAAACAGAATTCAGCTTACGGAGTACGAGCCGTGGGGGAAAGTAAGCCGGAACGACCCGGCGACGAATTCGCCTGATCCTGAAAAGCGATTCACCGGGCAGATACTTGATCCAGAGTCCGGCCTCTACTACTATGGCGCAAGGTATTATGATCCAGACCTCGCAAGGTTTATCTCTCCCGATCCAATCGTCCCAAGTCCGGGTGATCCTCAATCACTCAACCGCTATTCCTATGTCCGCAACAACCCGGTCAAGTACATCGACCCGACCGGGCATTCCTTCTGGAGCTCAATCGGGAATTTGTTTAGCGGTTTCTTCCGTTCGATGGCAGGGAAGATCGCCGGCTTCGCCATCGCGCAATGGCTGGGCGGCCCTCTTGGGCAGATACTTGGGAGCATCGCGAGCCGGATAGTCAACTCCGCCATGAGCGGCGGCGGTTTTGGGCTTAACAGCTTTACCGGAGGTTTCAGTGACGGAATCATGTCGTCATTTACCCAAGCTGCTACTGGTGGAGGAGGCGGAGACGGTGGGGAAGTAAGCGGAAGTACCGGTCAGCTCTACCGTGTGGATTTAGAGGGTAAAGATGTCGCGGGTTATAATCCGGCAAGCTCAGTCACGACGGGATACCTCGCGATTAACGGTGTGCGACAAAATCTTGACGATGCTATGAGGGACATGGCTAAGAAAGTGCTTGCAGTCGATTCAACCGTAAGCAGCTTTACTCTCTACCATAACCCCACGGAAGGCGCGTGGGCCGATTTTTTGGAGAATTTCCGCGATAAGTTAGGATTTACGACGCCGATCGCGCGAGACTTCGCAGGGGTGCTACAGGGTGTTCAAGCCAGCGGTCAGGAGGTTCGGATCGTGGCCTATAGCCAAGGAGGCGCCATCCTTTCCGAAGCGGCGCGGATAGCCGGTGGGTCGCTCTCCAACATCACCGGTGTGCAATGCTACGGTTGCGCAAACAACGAGTGGGTGAGCGGTCAAATTTTCGCCCGGGCGGGGATTACCAACGTTAATTATACGAGTAACTTTTTCGACGCCGTGCCGAATATCGTAGGACTTAATGGGAATCCTGCTCGGATCGTGGGTTCAGTTCTCGCGGCGCCCTGGTTGTTCACTAACTCCAGTCCGCACACGTACCCGTAACAGAGATCTCCAGATGTTGTTGCGCGATAAACCTAAAGTGAGGCAATATGAGCGAGTGCTTTGCACTCTGGCGCTTGCGGTGAGTATAGTGGCATTTATGAGTTCTTGTGCGTTCGCTGGGAAAGGGATCGATTTGGATAACTGGACGGAGGAGCGGATCAAGCTTTCCGAGCTTGAACTCGTGTTTCGTGTACCTGGTGGGCAGCGTGAAGACGTGCCGCCTTTTCCCACAATCCGACGCGTGGATCTTGATCGTGATCTGACAAATGAAAAACCAGTGTTTGCTGTTTATGATCACACGTGGGCCTTCGACGTCGGATTTTGGAAGGGCGTGATGGGGACATTGGGCATGGTGATTGGAGTCGGTCGACGGCCGAACGATTACGCGGCGGACCTTACATCGCTTGAGAATCTGCAAGAACTCATCAAACGGGAATTCGACCGTAGATATACCGAAAGGAATGAGAGGCTCCGGCGGGAAGGACAGGAACGCTTTATTGTAATGCTGCCCGAGACGTACAAGCGGGTTACAATTCGGCAGCGGGAATGGTTGATGTATTCTTATTCTATTAGCAGCGGGTTCAATCGAACACGCTATTCGACGCCCCTCGCCGCAAACTCCTATCTAACTGTTAGCTTGGATTTCGTCGACAATAGTCGCGGCTACAAAACGAACTGGCGCCAAGAGGCTCAGGAGGTCGCCGACAAAATCGCGGCATCCTTGGAAATACGATGACGATCCGCCGGATCTGTCACTGACTGCAAATCTCGACTCCCAACCTCCAAAGAAACTCTTCTACCACAACGACCACTTGGGCGGCGTCAACGTCATCAACGATATCAACGGCGCCCGCATCCAACTGACCGAGTACGAGCCGTGGGGGAAAATAAGTCGGACCGACCCCGCGACAAACTCCCCCGACCCTGAGAAGAGATTCACAGGCCAGATCCTTGATCCGGAGAGCGGCCTCTACTACTATGGCGCAAGATATTATGATCCTGACCTTGCAAGGTTTATCTCCTCCGATCCCATCGTCCCCTCTCCCGGCGACCCCCAGTCGCTCAACCGTTACTCTTATGTCCGCAACAACCCCGTCAAGTACATCGATCCCACGGGTCATTCTTTCTGGAGCGCGATTGGGAATTTCTTCAAGGGCTTCGGCAAGTCCCTCGCGGGTTTGGCTACGGGAATCGCCGTCGGCTATCTCACCGGCGGTCTTGGCGCTCCGATTGCCGGGATGCTTGGAGGCATGGCGGCCGGAGCGGTCAACAGCGCCATCAACGGCGGAGGTTTCGGGTTAAGTGTCTTTACCGGAGGAGTCCTTGGTGGCATTGCGGGAGCCATCGGTCCGGGGATATACGAACACTTCGGCGGAGGACTTGGCGGCGCGATCCAAGCCGGCGCCGTTACGGGAGCAATTCTTGGCGCGATCAACAGCGTTATATCCGGCGGCGACTTCCTCCAGAACGTTGCCATCGGCGCCCTCGGGGGCGGGATTTTCGCCGGCGTTCAGTCACTTGCGAAGGCGGGATGGGAATACGCTAAGCAATCGACAGACAATTCGTCGGAAGAAGGCATCCTTGAACCACTGTTTAATGACCGGGGAGACCGTGTTACTGCCGGAATACGGGCTTGTCCAACCTGCGAAAATAGCGGTGAGCCGAAGTGGTACGAGATGCTACGAGAAAACAGTCCGAAAAATCGTATTTTCGGCATCGAATACGACGTCAATTCTCCGTTCGGCCGTGCTATAAACTATATCTCTAAGGTTCACGACTTCTTCAATAGTTGGTCATACGAAAAAGGAAACTATGTTTCGATGGGAAAACTTGACATCGCGTTCGACGTGTACAGCTTCCTCGGGATGCCGATCGCTGCTGTTTATACCGGCGTCGCATTGGCACCGCCGACGTATTTTCAACCGACCTACAAGTTAGATAAGGATTCCCATGCGAGCATGTTCTAGAGGGATACTATCCCCGGTGTCCGTGACATTCGCGGTTATCATACTAACTTTAACGCTCGGCTGTGCAGCGATTGCGAAGGATCATATTGTCAGCAAGCCGACGATTATGCCAACCGCCGACTGGAACGTAGAGCAAGGATGCGGCTACGAGCATTGTGGTCCTCCGCCAGTTGATTTTTTGGTAGGCAAGGATCTCTCAATTCGAATTGAAACACACAACGACAAAGCAAAGAATAGATTTGCGCTATGGCTGATTTTCCTTCCCAAAAAGAATTTTGAGGTCCGATTTAATCCATCTTTCGTTATCGTTGAGCTTACTGATGGCAAAAAGCTTCGCGCGGATGGATATCCATGTTCCGGTAAAATTTGGGACCCGACTTATCGTCGCTCTATCCCCGCTCTCACTTCGTCAGCGGTCGTTCCTAAGGGTGGATGCTTCCTGCTCTTCTTTGACTCACCGCCGCCAGCTGTGGATGACGAATTCAGAATGCGGGTTGGCGGCGTTACCCTCGGCGGTGAACCGATCAGCATCCCCGAAGTCACGTTCCGGAAAGGAATTTCAAGATGGTAGTCCTACTATCCCGCAAGACACGATGACCCAGACCTCGCCCGCTTCATTTCTCCTGATCCGATTGTCCCAAGTCCAGGCGATCCGCAATCTCTTAACCGCTACACCTATGTCAGAAACAACCCGGTCAAATACATCGACCCCACCGGCCACTCCTTCTGGAGCGCGACTGGGAACTTGTTCAGCGGTTTCTTCAAGTCTATCGCAGGAAAAATTGCGGGCTTCGCCATCGCGCAATGGCTGGGAGGTCCTCTTGGGCAGATCCTTGGGAGCATCGCGAGCAGGATAGTCAACTCCGCCATGAGCGGCGGCGGCTTTGGGCTGAACAGCTTTACGGGAGGTTTCAGTGACGGAATTATGTCATCATTTACCCAGGCCGCTAGTGGGGGAGGAGGCGGAGACGGTGGGGAGGTAAGCGGAAGTACCGGCCAGCTCTACCGTGTGGATTTAGAGGATAAAAAAGTCGTGGATTATCAACCCGTGAGCTCAGTCGCGACGAAATTCCTTGCGATAAACGGTGTGAATCAAGATCTTAACAATGCTATAACAACCATGGCTCAGCAAGTACTCAAAGTAGATTCAAGCGTGACCAGCTTTACTCTCTACCATAATCCCACGGAAGGCCTATTGGCCGATTTTTGGGAGACCGGCCGTGATAAGTTCGGCTTGACTACGCCGATTGCGCGAGACTTCGCAGGGGTTTTACAGGGTGTGCAAGCAAGCGGTCAGGAGGTTCGGATTGTGGCCTACAGCCAAGGAGGCGCCATCCTTTCCGAGGCGGCGCGGATAGCCGGCGGGTCGCTCTCCAACATCACCGGTGTGCAATGCTACGGTTGCGCAAACAACGAGTGGGTGAGCGGTCAAATTTTCGGCCGGGCGGGGATTACGAACGTTAATTATACGAATAATTTCTTCGACGCCGTGCCGAATATCGTAGGACTTAATGGGAATCCGGCTCGGGTCGTGGGTTCGGTTTTCGCGGCGCCCTGGTTGTTCGGTAATTCCAGTCCGCACACGTATCCGTAGGAAAGACATGCAAATGTTGTCGCGCGATAGACCCAAAGTGAGGCAGTATGAGCGAGCGCTTTGCACTCTGGCGCTTACGGTGAGTATAGTGGCCATCATGAGTTCTTGTGCGTTCGCTGGGAAAGGGATCGATTTGGATAACTGGACGGAGGAGCGGATCAGGCTTTCGGAACGTGAATTCGTGTTTCGTGTTCCGGGGGGACAAAGTGAAGCGGCGCCGCCCGGGCCTACTATCCGGCGCGTGGATCTCGACCGCGATCTTACCAGCGATAAGCCGGGCTTTGGTGTTTATAGTCATGTGTGGGACTTCGACGTGGGATTGTGGAAAGGCGTAATGGGCACATTGCAGCTGACGGTTGGAGTCAGGCGACGGCCGACCGATTACGCAGCGGACCTTACATCCCTTGACAACTTGCAAGAACTCATCAAGCGTGAACTAGACCAGAGATATATTGCTAGGAACGAAAAGCTTCGGCGGGAAGGGAAAGAAAGATTCATCATAACGCCGCCCGACACATATAAGCGAGTTAACATCCGTGGACGAGAATGGTTGATGTATTCTTATTCTCTTAACAGCGGATTCCATCGAACAGACTACGCGGCGCCACTCACGCCGAATCGCTATTTGGTTGTTAGCTTGGATTTCGTCGACAACAGTCGCGGATATAAAACGAACTGGCGCCAAGAGGCTCAGGAGGTCGCTGACAAAATCGCGGCATCATTGGAAATACGATGAGGATCCGCCCGAGCCGTCACTGACCGCAGATCTCGACTCCCAACCTCCAAAGAAGGTCTTCTACCACAACGACCACCTCGGCGGCGTCAACGTCATCAGCGACATCAGCGGAAACAGAATTCAGCTTACCGAATACGAGCCGTGGAGGAAAGTAAGCCGCAACGATCCGGCGACGAACTCTCCCGATCCGGAAAAAAGGCTCACCTCTTAGTCTTAGGGGCCGTCTTAGGGTAGCCGCCCATCGGCTGCGGCCCGAAGACTCGCGCCGGGAGGCCGAATCGGGACAGAGGCCGCCAAATTGAATTTTTCCGGCAGGAGGGATACAGATGGTTTCATGGACATTCTTCGCACCACGGGCTACCACAAGCGGCCGCCTCACATCGTCGCCGAGCACAAGGGCTTCTTCGCCAAAGAGGGGCTGGAAGTCCGGTTCGACGTAGCGACCTACGCGCCGGAGCACAACCAGGGGATGGCCGAGGGACGGTGGGACTTGACGCTCAGCAGCGCCGACACGATGATCGCGCGCACAACGACCGACGGCGTCGATTACCTCCTCTTCATGCAGGCGGAAGAGGGATTGAACGCGAGCCTCGTCGGCAGACCGGGCGTGACCTCATTGGAACAGCTCCGCGGCAAGTTGTTGGCCGGCGACCCCGGCGACTCGAACCTCGATCTCATTCGGATGAAAATCCTCCGCACTCACCGCATCCATGAAAACGACTATCGCGTGGAGATCATCGGCGCCTCGCCCCAGCGGCTCGAGGCGTTTCTCCAGGGGCGCGTAGTCGCCGCCATGCTCACGCCGCCTTCGACGGAAAAAGCCGTGGCGGCCGGAGGCGTGGTGCTGGCAAAGGCGGAGAACTACGTGCCCAATTGGCCTTTGACCTGCGGCTGGGCGCTCCGCTCGTGGCTCGAACGCCACCGCGACGTCGTGGTCCGTTTCATCCGCGCTTGGGTAGGAGCAACAGATTGGCTGCTTCGACCGGAGAACCGCGCGGAGACGATTCGGCTGATCGTGGAGAAGGAACGGCTCGACGTACCGCGAGCGGAAGAGGCCTACGCCAGAGTGGTCCCGAAGGCGCGGATCAACCCCCAGGCGTTCCGCGGAGTGTTGGAACTGAGAATCGAAATGGGAGTTTACCAGCCTCCTTTCAGCCCCGCCGAGCGTTTCTACGACGCGAGCTACTGGTGCGAAGCAACCGGGCTCCTGCCGCCTACGCCTGCCGGTATACCCAGCCAAGGAGGATAGTACGCTATTCCTCCGGTCAGGTACGTGGGTGTGGCAAGGCTGCGCCCAACCATTATCGGCCCGTGCGGGGGTCTCTCGGAGGGCCTATGCGTAGGACGAGAGGTGCCAAACGTAGCCCGGTGGCTACTCTCATCCCGTCGAAGCAGCGCAACGACGACGTATTGCATCGGCCCGGAGAGAGATTCCCGCGCGGGCCGACGGCCGTGGTCAACTGGCTCAGATTCCCATTTTTCCCGGATTCATTATGTTGTTCGGATCGAGAGTCTTTTTGATCCGGCGCATCACTTCCAACCCGTAGCCGTGCTCCTCCGCCATCAACGGGGCGAGCTTGACGCCGACGCCGTGCGTGTACTCCATCGAGCCGCCCATCCGCTGAACAAGGCGAAGCAGTTCCTCCACCGTCTCTTCGAGGACGAGCTGCGCGTCGGCGCAAGCGCCGTCTTCGATGCGGAGCGGCATCGAGAAAAACTCCGGCCGGACCCAGAGGCCGCTCTCCTGCAACTGCACGCCGCGTTTCGCGACGATCTCCATCGCGGCCGCCCGGAACGCTAAGACCTTCGACGCCGGCAGGGCGACGTGAATCCAATCGCGATAGACTCCGTCCCGGCCGCGCTCTCTCCGCTGGCGGCGATTTTCCATGAAGCGCCGCGCGATCGAATGGCGCTCGTTCCAGAACTCCTCCGCCTGCAGTCGCGGCAAGCTCTTCCCGCCGGCCTCCATGCAGATCGCCAGGGCGAGCTTCTCTTCCACCTCGACGATTTCGCGAATGCCTTCGAAGGCAAGATAGAGGAGCGCGGCGCCGCGGAATTTTTCCTCGTTGTCGCCGAAATCGACCATGGCGGGGCGCAGGCCGCGCGCGAACATCTTTTGGATCGCGCCGTAGCCCCGCTCGAAGGAATCGAAGCTCAGCGCGGAGAGCGCGCGCTTCTCCGGCATTGAAAAAATTTTTATTGCCGCCTCGGTAATGACACCGAAGCACCCCTCGCCGCCGATGAAGAGAGACTTGAGGTCGATACCGGCGGACGATTTCGGCACCGCGCGCGTCTCGACGATCCCGCCGTCGGGCAAAACCGCCTGTAGCCCCAAAACCTGCTCTCCCATCGAACCATAGAGGCCGCCGCGATAGCCCATGCTGTTGGTCGAGATCGCGCCGCCGATCGTGGCTACGGGCAAAGTCCACGGGTCGTGACCGAGGATGAAACCCTCTTCGTTCAGTCTTTTTTCCACCGATTCGAGCACAGCCCCCGCCTCGACCCGCACGGAGCGCGACACGCCGTCGACTTCGAGAATCCGATTCATCCTCCGAAGGTCGACGACGATCCCGGGACGGATCGACAACGCGCCGCCCATCAGGCCCGAGCCGCCGCCGTAGGGAATAAGGGGAATTTTTTCATCATTGGCGAGCAGAACAATCTCCCGGATCTCGGCCGCAGATTGCGGCACCACGGCGCAAAGCGGCAGAGCGGTTTCGGGTCTTTTCAGAGGATGGAGCCGGCCTTCGCTAAGGGCATCCCAGGCAAGCTCGTCCAAGCGCGACGGCTCAGTGAGAACATGCTTCGCTCCGACGACACCCGATATTTTCTCAATCAATCTTGCTTGTGACGGCGCCACTTACACCTCACCGCAACGAGAATCGTTACAATAGTAGACCGGAAAGCAGAGAAAAACCAAGGCGCCGTGAACAATCGCATTTTCACACGCTATGACAGCCCCGCGGCGCAGGCGGGCTTGACGCTTGCGCTACCCGGCTTTATGCTCTCTCTCGACGCTAGGGGTCGCAACAATGCGAGTGTTGGTTGCAGAAGACGATCAGAAAATCGCCTCATTTGTGGTGAAGGGCCTGAGGGAGTCGGGCTTCGCCGTGGACCATGCGGCGAATGGCGAGGATGGCCTGCATCTCGCGCTGACGGAGCCTTACGATGTCGCCGTCGTCGATATCATGCTGCCCAAACTCGACGGTTTGAGTCTCATCGACCAGCTTCGACGTCAGAAAATCGAGACCCCAGTGATTATCCTGAGCGCCAAACGGTCGGTGGATGATCGTGTGAAAGGCTTGCAGGCGGGCTCTGACGATTATTTGACAAAGCCTTTTGCGTTCTCCGAGCTTCTTGCGCGCGTGCAGGCGCTTATTCGCAGAGCCACCAAGGTGACCGAGCCTGCCCGATTAACGACGCACGACCTCTCGCTGGATTTATTGACGCGAGAGGTGGTGCGGGCAGGCAAGAAGATCGAGTTGCAGCCCCGTGAATTTGCGTTATTGGAGTATCTCATGCGTCACGCTGGAAAAGTGGTGTCCAAGAGCATGATCATGGAGCATGTATGGGGGTACGACTTTGACCCGCAAACCAACGTCGTGGATGTGCTGGTCTGCAGGCTGCGCAACAAAATAGACCGGGATTTTGAGAAGAAACTGATTTATACCTACAGGGGAGTAGGCTATGCCCTCAAAATTTCTTAGCCGCGCGCGCAAAACGCTCGCCTTTCGCCTGACCCTCTGGTACTCCGCAACTTTTATCCTGGGCTCGATGATCCTCTTCACCGTCTCATACCTCTTTCTATCCTCCTTGGTCCGAGATAACCGGGAGGTTATTCAGTCGAAGCTCTTGGAGTACCTGTCCCTCGCGCGAGAAGGAGGCCTCCAAGCGATTGAAAATACGGCAGGCGACGCGCAACGCGCCCGGCGGCGGACCGTGTTCTTTGTCCGCGTGATCGGACAGGACAACAGAACCGTATTTTTGAGCACCCCGCAACTGTGGGAGAGATTTGATGTCAAGCCTCTCGAAGACCGCCCTGTCGAGGGAGAATGGTGGTATTTTCCAGCCAAACGAGGCGGGGACGTATTGGAGGTCACATTTGCATACCTCCCCAACGGCGACCTGTTGGAAGTCGGCAAGGACATCGAAGACCGGGACGAAATTCTGGAGCAATTCCGCCAGACCATCGCGGGCGTTATGATCCCGATGATTCTGATCGGCTTGGCGGGTGGGGCGATTTTCGCGTTTCGCGCGATGCGACCGGTTCGCAATCTGATCCAGACCGCGCAATCCATCGTGGATACCGGAAAGATGGACGCCCGTGTTCCCACACGCCGAAGCGGAGACGAGCTGGATGAGCTGGTCTCACTGTTCAATAAGATGTTGGAGCGGATTGAAGGGCTGATCAAAGGGATGAGAGAGGCGTTGGATAACGTCGCCCACGATCTGCGCACGCCGCTGACGAGACTTCGAGGCATCGCGGAGATGGCATTGAGATCGGATTCGAGCCGACAATACGAACAGAAGGAAGCGCTGGCCGACTGCCTTGAAGAATCAGACCGCGCCCTGACGCTCCTCAACACTCTCATGGACATCTCGGAGGCGGAGACCGGAACGATGAAACTGGACCTTGCCGCGGTCAATGTGTCGGAGCTGATCGAGGAGAT
This sequence comes from Binatia bacterium, assembly GCA_041483675.1. Taxonomy (GTDB): domain Bacteria; phylum Desulfobacterota; class Binatia; order UBA9968; family UBA9968; genus 2-12-FULL-60-19. Next base: position 15,024 of record JBGPGE010000061.1, on the reverse strand, counting down.
CGTCGACCTCTATGAGCACGTCGCCGAGGACAAGGAGATCGCCGTATCTTTCAACTGCCCCAAGAACATCTGCATCACCGCCGATCGCAACCGCATGCGCCAGGTCCTGGCCAATTTGGTGGATAATGCGGTCAAGTACACCGATCCTAAAGGAAGTGTGGTCATCGACGCGTATGAGCAGGACGGACAGATCGTAATCCGAGTCAGAGATAACGGCGCGGGGATTCCGCCCCCCGAGATTTCCAAGATCTGGGACCGTCTTCATCGCGGCGACGCGAGTCGCTCTCAACCTGGGCTGGGCCTGGGCTTGAGCCTGGTGGCGGCTGTGGTCCAGGCGCATCAGGGTCGGATCGGCGTCCAAAGCGAGCCTGGCAGCGGCTCTGTTTTTACACTCTACCTTCCGAGCGCTCCCGCCCCCGTCGGTTGAATCCTCCCCCGCTGTCGAACCTTTCATAAACGTAATCTCCAGGAAATACTCAAGCAAGGTTGCAGGAGTAGATTCCCCCCTACGGAACCGCCCAACTCACTCGAGTTTCGTTTCGACGGACAACCGACTTTCACGGATGCCCGTTAGAAGCGCCGGGCCGCTGTTCCGGCCGCTATGGAACGCACCGCAGTGACGACCGCTAGGTCGATGAAACTTCCGTTTCGTTATCGACTTGACAAAAAAATCCGCGCTCTGGTCATGCGGACTTTCGGTCTAGTCATGGCGCGGTCGAACGATGCCCGTCCAGATTGGAAGAGACGGCAGATTCGGAAAATTCTTTTGGTCCGCGGTATTTTTCGCCTGGGAGATTCGATCCTCGCGACGCCCGCCATATCCCTATTTCACAAAAATTTTCCCAACGCGACAATCGATTACGTCGGTTCATCCACGGCCGAGGCGCTCTTTCAGAACCTGCCGATCAATCGCCGGTATCGGATTATCCGCCGATTCCCGGACGTGCTGTGGGCTTATTTTTACCTCATCAAGCAGATCCGATCCGTCCACTACGACCCGGCCGTTGACGTGAGCGGCTCGAAAGCGGCTATGGGCGCATTCCTTGTCGGCTCTTCCGGCGCTCGCTTTCGCGTCGGCTTGCGAGGGGGGTGGGATCGTTGGTTCAACGTGCGCCTGCCGAAACCCGCGGAGAAGAACAAGTACCGAAACATGCCGGCGCTGGTCGCCGCCATGGGCTTGGAAACGCGCAAGGAGATTTGCCTGTCATGACATTCAAGGAACGCTACGGGCCTTGGGCCTTAGTCACCGGCGCCTCGTCCGGGATCGGCGCGGAGTTCTCCGGCCAGTTGGCTGAGTTGGGCTTGAACCTGATTCTGGTAGCTCGACGCAAGCAAAGACTCGATGACTTGGCGCAGCGCCTGGAAGAAAAAAACCGGATTCAGGTAAGAACTCTCCGCGCGGATTTGTCTCAGCCCGACTTCATGTCGGTCATTCTTTCCGCGACACAGTCGATAGAGGTAGGCCTGCTCGTCAACAACGCCGGCTTCGGTCTGGCGGGGAATTTTCTAGATCATCAACTGGAAAAGGAGGTGGCTCTACTGGATGTCAACTGCCGCGCTCCCTTGATCCTGACCCATGAGTTTGGCCGAAAGATGGCGGGGCGCGGAAGAGGCGGGATCATCTTTGTATCCTCCGTGAGCGGTTACATTGCGACTCCGTTCGAGGCTACCTACGCGGCGAGCAAAGCGTATGAGCTCTTTTTGGCGGAATCTCTCTGGCACGAGCTAAAAAGGGAAGGTGTGGACGTATTGGCGCTCTGCCCCGGCGTAACGGTTTCAGAATTCCACGAGTTGGCCGGAATCAAACCTGTCGCGGCTATGCAGGCAAATCCCGTAGTGGCTTTGGCCCTAAAGAAATTGGGCAAGAAGCCTTCGGTGATAGCGGGTTGGCACAATCGCCTGCTGGTCTCGCTGCTCAAATTCGTCCCGCGCTGCCTCACGACCGCGCAGGCCGGAAGAGTCATGGAAAATCTCTTGCTGAAAACCGCGACCGGCGAAGGACAGCGTGAAACATGAACCTGAACGCTCTGGAAAGCATTGAGACGCCGCATCGCCGAAACACGGAAGCGCAACTCGGCTCGTCCAGCAGCCGCTCGGCGCTCGCCGGGCTCAATTTCGGCCTTGCGGCTATGCAAATATCGCTGCATATTTTTCAACTTTTCATCCTCCCGGCGTACCTCCTACCGAAGACCCTGTGGTGGAGCGTCGTTATTATCCCCCTGGCGGCTTTGAACAACCCGTTGTGGGCGTTGATTCACGAGGCCATCCACGACCTGTTCAGCTCCTCCGAGCGACGAAATTTAGCCGTCGGAAGATTGCTCTCTATCTTCTTCGGCGCGCCTTTTCACGTCCTGCGCTCAACGCACCTTTCGCACCACAAGTTCAACCGGTCGCCGCTCGAAAAGGGAACTGAGATATACGATCCGAACGAGGTCTCAAGGGCTAAAGCCGGTTTCAGATACTTCGTTTACATCCTGTGCGGGCTCTACCTCCTGGAGGTGTCCTCGACATTAGTATTTTTCTTGCCGCCGAATATCTTCCGCAGGCTGAGGCAGCGTCTCGTCGACCGGGGGAACATTCAGGAAAAATGGCTGGCGAGACAATTCATGGACGACCAGCGGATTCGACAGACTCGAACAGATGGTATCGCTATCTACCTGATTTTCGGCCTGAGCGCGTTCTGTTATCGAGAACACTGGCAACTTTTCGCGAGCTTTTTAGTGCTCCGGACGTTTCTCATATCCTTTATGGATAACGTGTACCATTACGGAACTCCCTTGCACGTCCCGATTTCAGGCCATAACCTTTCGTTACCCTGGTTTTTGTCCAAGCTCCTCCTCAATTTCAATTTGCATCGGGTTCACCACCGCAACCCGGGCGTTCCTTGGATAAAGCTTCCAGAAGCCTTCGCGCGGAATTCCGAGAGGTTCGATCGCAGTTTTTTTGCCGCCGCGATGGACCAGTTATATGGTCCTATCGCCTTGGCCGATCTTGCGGGACCCGCCGCGATGAATAAGAAATACCAACCTGTCTCAAATGGACTGTAGTAGTCTGCCGATGATGAAGGGTGGCGGTTGGGGTCGCGACCTCCTGATCCTGACTGTAGTGCTTGGCGTTCTTTTCGGATTCAAGCTCGGCGACCGCGCCTTGTGGTCTCCGAATGAAGGTCGTTACGCCGAAGTTGCCAGGGAAATGGTCGTCACCGGCGATTACGTTACCCCCCGGCTCCAGGGCATTAAGTTTTTTGAGAAACCGCCGCTCTTCTATTGGCTGCAGAGCGCATCGATCAAGGCCTTCGGTGTAAATGAATGGTCGTTGCGGCTATGGCCCGCCACCTTCGCCATCCTCGGCTGTCTTGCGGTCTACGTGGGCGGCAGGAAACTCTTCGAACGCAGAACCGCCTGGATCGCCTCCGTGGTGCTGGCAACATCCGGTCTCCACTATGCGATGAGCCGGGTCGCCAGCCTCGATATCGGGCTCTCGGCACTCCTGACCTGCGCGCTGATCTCATTTTTGTTAGGCACACGTGAGCCGCCCGGATTCAGGCGGCGCTTCGCCATGTGGACGTTTTTTGTGTGCATGGCTTTGGCGGTCCTTGAGAAAGGCCTGATCGGAGTCGCCATTCCCGGTCTGATCATCGGCAGCTGGATGCTGCTTGTTGGCGAATGGAGCATTTTAAGAACCATCTATCTTCCCTCCGGCCTCGCTCTGTTCATGATGGTAGCTGCGCCCTGGCATATTCTCGTCTCCAAGATCAACCCGGAGTTTCTTAATTTCTATTTTATTCGGGAGCACTTTCAACGGTATCTCTACAAGAACGGTCCGCTCGACCATCCGTGGACCTTTGTTCCGGTCTTACTAATCGGACTTTTCCCTTGGACAGTGTTCCTGTTTCAGGCCGTTAAATACAACTTCGACCCATCTCTGCGTTCTCGCCACGAACACAAAGAAACTGTCTTTCTTATACTATGGGTGGGCTGGGTATTTCTGTTTTTTTCGGTGTCCAGCTCGAAAGTCATTCCTTATATCCTGCCGATGTTTCCACCGTTGGCGATCCTGATCGGCCGATACTTCGCGGCCGCATGGGACCGCCCCGACCTCAAAGGTATCCGAACTGGATACTGGTTGTTATTAATCACGGTTCTCATCGTGGTCGCCCTGGGGTTAAAGGGCCCTCAGCATTATTTGGAAAGATACTCAAACTGGCCCAACCTTGAAGTTCCCACTGATGAAGCCACGATCCCATCGACCTCTATAGCGCTCTATCCCGATCTCCTGAGATTGAGACCCTACATGGTCGCGCAGAGTGTCATCTTGCTTGCCGGCGCGCTGGCCACAATTTTCTTAGGCAAGCGAAGGGGTTTCCGGCATGCCTTCGCAGCGCTCGGACTGACCGCCGCGCTGTTTCTAGTCGTGCTCAACAGCAGCTTGCCTATCTTCGATCAGCGCCGCTCGGTGAAGGATCTTGCTCTTGCTCTCAAGCCCAGCCTGCTACCCGACGATGAGGTAGCCAGCTACCATGCCTATTATCAAGACCTGCCGCTTTACCTCCAGCGACACGTTACGCAAGTCGGTTGGATAGAGCCTTTTCAGCTCTGGGAAGAGGATCTTACCAAGCGCGCCAATGACGACGCGACGTTCTGGCAAAAATGGAACGGTCCGGACTCTATCTATGCGTTGACCGACCGATCCACGTACGAGAAATTGCGCGCCGCCGCCGATTGGAAGTTTTACCTGCTGGCTCAAACAGAATACGATGTCGTATTATCCAATAAACCGCGACATCTTGCGGCGCCCGGTTAGATTCCCGGCACGAAGGGAAGCTTACCCTAGCCCGCGCAGTTTCCCCCGATGTGCACTGTCTAGCCTCCCCCGTTGTCAGCTAAGTTCCAGCGATGCCAGCCATTCCTGCCATTGGCCGTGGCTCTGGCAGGGCGCCGGCGGCTCAAAAATACCGCTGGCTACGGCCTGGGGGGTGGGATATAGTGTGTTTGCGTTTTGAGGCGGCGCATATCTTACCTACAGGGATGGATCAAGGCTGGAGTGGCGGGACAAGTGTCGATTGGCGGTTCTGTTATTTGGCTGTCCGTAACCGGTAAAGGGAGAAAGATATGCATATCCTGTATGTCGTCGCCGTGCCGATAGTGTTGGTGATAGTGGGAATGATCTTGAATAGTATCCAAATTTCATTTGACCAACCTCAAAGCTCCTCCGAGAATGATCCGGGAAAAAAGTTAGAAGCCGAAAGGCGGGCGTACCGCAGTCTATTTGACAGCCAGAGATCCCGGTCCATGAAACGGCAGCAAAGGGTTGGTCAGTATGCCTGGCTGGTCCTGCTGGCGTTCGTCGGCTCGTTGGGGTGGCTCTATTTGGACACAGTAAAGGCAACGACCGTATCCAAACAGATCGCTGCGATTCAGACGTTGTCGGTGGACGGAAGTAAAGATCGGGTTCTATCCCTCACGCTTAGTGACGGGGGCAACGTTCAATACGTCATCAAGTCTGGCACGGTAGAGAAAACGGCCGGCGCGCCTAAAGACGGCTTCTCGAAGGAAGCTGTCCAAAACTGGCGCCTGACGAGCCTCGGAACCGCGTTGAGCATGGGGGCTTCGGAATTGCCCCTCGGTATTGCATTGAAGATTCCGAATTAACGAGCGATACCCGCGGGAACGAGCGGCCGCTCCGGGCCATCGTCGGGGTGAGCCGCGGATATGAGTCTTCGGGAGCTCCGGGAAGAATCGTTGTCAGTCGAAGGTTCTGGGCTGCGGTCCGGGTCGGATCCCGGCGAGGTCCGGGTCTTCGCCCATGGGCAGTTGCTCGTCTTTTGGTTTTTCTTCTTTACGCTCCAGCCGGCGAGCCGCCTTCTGCTTTTGCTTCTCCTGGCGGGCCAGCTCCTTCTGGCGCTTCATGAATGTTTCGCGTCCCATAGAGTTCCCTTCTAAGCTCGGCGTTCCGTATCAGACAGCAGGCGCCAAGCGAACCTTCGAGTCGACGTAGATGCGGACGGAATCCTCGGCCAGCCGATGGCCCTGCGCGATGAGCGTGAGGATGCTGCGGATGTTGCGGCTGACGTTGTCGATGTCATTGGCGGGAAAACCATCCTGCAAAAATCTCCCGATGAGCTTGTCCTCTCCCAGGGTCACGATCTCGAGCGACTCGGGCTTGTCCTCTTTCAAGTAATGCTCGGCTCCCCGGGGGCATTTGTCCAGCTCCCCCTGCAACTTCGTGGAGATTTTTATCCCCACAAACAACCGTCTATCCAGATCGTTCATGCCGGCACCTCGCTTGTCCGTCATCTACCCCGGTTCCGAACCGACCGGATACCGGTCCCTTACGTCGATTTCTTGCCCTGGAAATGGAGTGGATCTCTAAGGTTTTGCAATTCCCGGTAGTAGTAAATCTCCGTGGGCCTTTTATCTTTAAATCTCAGGCGCCGGAGAAATGCAAGCTCCTCCTCGGTCAGGTCTCCACTCAAGGCCGTGTCTTGAAGAAACTCTCCGAGCCCCGGCTCTTCTTCCACTACCGGTGTGAGATCCTTTTCGACAAACTCAAACTGTTTTATCTGCTCCCGGCCCAATCCGGGGGCCAAAATAACCTTCATAGCGAAGGTCATAAGATCAATGTCCCAGGATCGAATGAGCGGCTCCAGGAAATAGACGAAGTTCGGCACCGATAAGTTGAAGATATCTGTATCGAAAAATTCCAAAACGATGACCCGCATCTCCTCGTAGCTCTTTTGATTCAACCGGCCGACCACCCGGAGCCAATCCTCGTTCTTCCATTCTTCCCTGGCTACTCCTTTGGCTACGTCCAAAAGTTTCTGCGTGATAAGGCGCTCTATTTCGCCGAAGGGTTCCCGATGAAAAATAGCGCGCAGTTGGTTTGCCTTTTCCGGTTTGCACTTGCGCAGAATCCGTTCCCGGATCTCTTGAAATAACGGCCTGGCGGGTTCTTCGATCTTTTTCTTGAGGTTCTCCTTGCGCTGCGCGTCGGCCAGCCTTGTCAGCTCTCCGGTAGGAAGCTTTAGGAACCCCTCGATCTTTTCATAGATGTCCGACCGATGGGGCGCTGGAAGAGACTTCTTTCCCGTAAGCAACTGGGAAATATAAGATTCCGTAACCTCCGCCACAGTAGCCAACTCTCTCTGCTCGTGGCCTAACTCCTCCAGCCGTTGCTTGATTAAATCCGGAATGTTCACAAGAACCTCTTGCTAGTTAACGAAACTTGGTTATTTATACTATATTTACACCGCCAGGTAAAGATTTTCAGTTGACAATTTACGGTTAATTAACTAGCATGGGTTCGGCTCGTCTCTACAAGTCGGTCGCCTTCTAACTCGCAACTACAGCCGTTGTCGCGCATAGCTTAGGGATGCCTCATGGAGTCAAAGAATTCCGACCTTTTGCTGGACAAGGATCGAGACTCGTCGGAGACCGAGTTACGCGGGCGCCCTCATGACGGCGGTTGGGACACTGAGCAACTGCTCATGGCAGAGCACGAGGTAGAGGAGCCGCCCGCTCAGGAGGAGGCGAACGGCGATTCCGTAAACACCGCCTTAGGGAACACAGAAAATCCGGTTCTTCTCTATCTACGCGACGTGGGATCTATCCCACTGCTGAGTCGCGAAGCAGAGTCAAAGCTGGCCCAAAGAATCCAGGATGGCGAGGCTGAGATTGCCGCGCAGGCGTTATCTTCCCTTCTCGCGCTCCGTTGCGCCCTCGATCTCGGGAAAAAAGTCGCCGTGGGACTGGTGAACGTCCGCGACGTGGTAAGCGATCCGGACGAGACGGCGGAGAATCTCTCGGTCGACGAAAAGAAGCTCAAAGGTCATTTTCAGACGCAAATGAGAAAGCTCCAGTACCTGGCCAGTAGTTATGAAAGCACCGCCAGGCAGCTGGACAAGCGACTGAGCGATGGGCGCCGGAAGCGGCTCGACGACAAACTGGTCCGCCAAAGGCAAAGAATCGCCCCCGGCGTGAAGCGCCTCCAACTCAATCGCGCCCAGATCGAAATTATCATAGAATGCCATAAACGGAGCTACGAGAGGCTCGAGGAGTTGGAACGGAAAGTCGGAGGAAAAGCAAAACGGGTCGCGACCGAGACCATCGAAAAAGAGATGGGCATACCCGCCCGGGAAATTGCGCGGAAGGTCAGGAGTATCTTGGACGAAAAGGCCCAGGTCGCCCTGGCGAAGAAAGACTTCGTCGAGGCCAATCTCCGTCTCGTTGTGGCGATTGCGAAAAAGTATTGCGGCCGGGGCCTCCAGTTGCTTGATCTCATCCAGGAAGGCAACCTTGGCCTGATCAAGGCCGTGGATAGATTCAATTACCGCCTCGGCTTTAGGTTTTCGACTTATGCAACCTGGTGGATACGTCAGGCCATAACCCGATCCCTGGCCGATCGTTCGCGTACGATCCGCATCCCGGTTCACATGATTGACATGACCAACAAGTTTACCCAAACCACGCGTTATCTTAGCCGCAGACTCGACCGGCGGCCGAGTCTGGAGGAGATTGCTGCCGAGATGGGCATACCCGTACAAAAGGCGCAGGCGATCCCCAACCTGGTAAGAGAACCGATCTCACTTGAAACGCCCATCAGCGACGGAGAAGAGACCCGCCTGGGCGACCTGGTCAAAGATGAACGCGCTACCGACCCGGCCAATGCGGTCATGGACCTTCACTTTCAGGAAGAGACGCGAAGGATTTTGGCGACTCTCAGCCCGAGGGAGGAAAAGATAATCCGCATGCGCTTCGGCATCAACGAAAAAACCGATTATACCCTGGAAGAGACGGGAAATATTTTCAGCCTCACGCGCGAACGAATACGCCAAATCGAAGCCATGGCTCTTAGAAAGCTGCGCTACGCGCGGAGAACTGCGGCTCTCGGGCAACCTAAGCCTAAGGCCGGACGCTAGAAGATAATCCCCGATCTGTTGACAGAACGGATAAGCCAACGTAGAGTAAGAGCGTTCCAACTTCAGTATAAGGCCTTCTGAAGGAGGAAAAGACAGAGGGTAAAGGCCTGGAGAGTCTGTCCTTGCGAAACGATACCTAGAGGGTAATCCGACCAGAGCGTGGTCCCGGCCACCAACTTCTCCATGTTCTGCTTCTCCTAGCGGTCAGCTTCTCAGGGTTAAAGACGATAACATTCTCTTTAAGGAGGAAAACATGGGTAATAAATTGTATGTGGGCGGTCTGCCCTATTCCGTCACGGAAGGGCGTCTGCAGGAAATTTTCTCGGCGCACGGAACCGTGGAGTCCGCCAAGGTGATCTCGGATAAGTTCACCGGCCAATCACGCGGTTTCGGCTTCGTGGAGATGGGTTCCGGCGGCGAGGCCCAAGCTGCTATCCAGGCCCTGAACGGCACCCAGCTGGACGGGCGCACCCTGGTGGTCAATGAGGCCAAGCCGATGGCGAGCCGTGACGGCGGCGGGGGCGGTGGAGGTGGAGGTCGCGGAGACAGAAGCGGCGGCGGCGGGCGTAATCGCTGGTAGTTCTTCTTACGTTCGATTGACCCTCAAGGGGGGCAACAGGTCGGGTTGTCCCCCTTTTTATTTCCTCGCTTTCCAGCTCTAAGCGCCCTACTCTTCCAGCGACCGTATCTCGGCGTCGGCGCGGCGCAGGCGAGCGGACAGTTCTCGGCCGATGTTGCGCGCCAATTTAGCGTTTATCTCCGGCTTGCCGGCGGAAAGCCGATTAAGATCGGCGATGGGCAACACGTAACAGATGGCGGGCACGTCGGCGATGACATCGGCCGATCGAGTCCCGCCGTCGAACAGCGCCAGCTCGCCGAACGCCACGCCGGGGGCGATCGTGCTCAAGCGTTTCCGGCGCGCGCCGTCGCCGAGCTTGAGGCGCACGCTCGCGAGGCCCGCGGCGAGCAGGAAGATCGAGTCGGCGGGATCGCCTTCCTTGATAATCGCCACGCCCGCGCCATAGCGGACCTCCTTCACAATCGACTGGAGCAGCAGAAGTTCGCCGGGGTCAAAGCCGGCAACGATGTCCATCGCGGCAAGGGGGAGCGCGGCGTTGTCTCGCGCGCTGCCGCCGCTCTCCGCCACGATTAGTTCGTTTTCACACCACTCCAGCGCCGCGTCGGTGTCCGGGGAAAAATCGCTCTCCGTCCAACCGGCCGCTCGCTCCTCCCTGAGCGCGAGATCGGTGGCGTCCGTGAGATGCGAGAACAGCAGCCGCCGGCCCTTTCCCGCCAGCATGCCGTTCATCTGGGCCAGCAACGCCCGAGCGCAATCATCCATGGCCGCCACGCGCTTGAAGTCGAGAATCAGGTGGGAGATCGACTCCAGCTCCGGAACGAGCCGGCGAAAGATCTGCTCCATCGTGCCGAAGAAGAGATCGCCCTGCAGCTCGTAGACGCAGACGCCGGCGGCCTTGCGGCCGAGGATCGCCTGCTCCGAGCGGCTGCGCAGCCGCTTGGAGCGAACGGTATCCCCACGGTAGCGGCGGCGGACGACCGACGCGGTGACGGAACGGGCCCCGAGCATATGCAGGTTGAAGCGCTCCGAGAGCTCTTCGCAGACCTGAATGCCGCGGCAGCTGTTCCCTCGATCGTCCAGCAACGGCGAAAAGATTCCGATGCCGAACTGCCCGGGCAAGACCGCGATGACTCCGCCGCCGACGCCGCTCTTCGCCGGCAACCCGATGCGGTAGCCCCACTCCCCGGCGTAGTCGTACATGCCGCAGCTGTGCATCACGCTGAGCAGGTTCTTGACGTAGCGCTCTTCGATGGCCCGCTCGCCGGTCAACGGGTTGATGCCGTTGTTGGCCAGCGTCGCCGCCATCACGGCGAGATCCCGCGCCCCGACGAGAATGGAGCATTGTTGGAAGTAGAGATCGAGATGTTCATCGATCTCGCCGCCGATCATGCCGGCGTTCAGCTCGAGATGCGCGATCGCCCGGTTGCGATGACCCGTGGCCCGTTCCGACTGAAAGACAGAGCGGTCGATCTCGACGTTCCGCCCGACAAAGCGCGCGAACACAGCGAGAATACGCGCGAGACGGCGATCATAGCTGTCGCCTTCGATCAGGGCGGTGGTGGCAATCGCGCCGGCGTTGACCATCGGATTAAAGGGACGGTTGTGACGCTCGTCGAAAACAATCGAGTTAAATGCCTCGCCGGTCGGCTCGACCCCGACTTTGCTGAGGACGTAGTCCACTCCACGGTCTTCGAGCGCAAGTCCATAGACAAACGGCTTGGAGATCGACTGGATCGTAAAAAGATGGCGCGAATTTCCGACCTCATAGACTTGCCCGTCGGCGGTGACAAGCGCTATGCCGAACAGAACTGGGTCGGCTTTGGCCAGCTCGGGAATATAGGTCGCCACTGCGCCATCGAAGTTCCGCCCATATTTCGAGTGCATCTGCTGAAGCGAAGCGAGGATCGGAGAGATCTCCGGACTCGCCGCGCCGCCCGATGCGCCGTACTTGTGCTGCGGATTTTGTTGCATGATCGACCCCTCCCCGATCCGATAAATTGAGTTGAAGGATATACCCGCCCTGTAGGCTTCGCGCAATGCGCATGCCAGGAAGAACATATTGCAGCGCTGGAGAGTAAGTGGGCGCGGCTGCGGGGGTTTTGCCGACGCCGCTGTTTTGCTAGGCGCAGAACCCGACCGGCTGCCTACGCTTTCGGCAAGGCAGTGATGCTTTTGTGTGCGGAGGCGCCTGCTCGGAACGACCCGGCTTGCCGTCATTTACTTTGACCTGCCGCTCCAGCGGTGATAATTGACCTGAACCAACGACGAACGATCCGATCTGCCGATGACTTTCCCTTCGGATAGAACGATTGCCAACGGTGAACGCAGAGCTCCCATATGCAAAAGCGGCTGGCTCGACCTGAAAAGTTCAGGATATCTCTCCGTCACGGAAGCGGCGGGACGCCGCTTCCCCTTCCTTCCCGGCGGCTGTGGCCGCTCAAGCTCTTTCTCCTGGTTCTGTTCTTCATCATGGCCGCCATCGCCTGGGCACAAATCGGCTCGATGCGCGGCCGGAAGATCCAAGACGTCTTCGACCTCGCCTTTTTCCTGTTCCAGGGGTTCTGGGTGGTGGGCTGGTCGACCGGCGTGTTCGTGCTCGGAGCCATAACATTTATAGTCGTCTTTTACCGGGAATCCGCCCGGCTGTATGACGGCCGGCTGATTAAAATGCCGCGCCTCGGCCCGCTCGTGATGATTTCCGAGTATGACCTCGCAAAAATCCGTAATCTTCGTCTGGAGAGCGCCGGCGGAAAATCCGAGGATTCCGTCCGCATACGGTTTGATTACAGGGATGGCGCCACCGGCCTGGGTGACGCCATGCCCCGTGCCGATGCGGAGAAGCTGGTAGCGATAATCCGCGAAGGGGCTTCCCCGGCGCTCCGGGTGGCAGCAGAAGAAAGCGCGACGCCGGCCATGCCCGAACCCCGACCTGCATCGTCTGCTGTCCTTGCGGGCAGCTCGCCCGACCAGGATCCCCCGCCACCTCTTCAACCGTTCTCAGCAATCGCGCTGATCGCGGCGAATCTGGTCCCGATTTTCGGAGTGCTGGTCCTGGGGTGGAATCTCAGCGACGTGATGGTTCTCTATTGGGCCGAGAGCGCCGTGGTCGGATTCTGGAGCGTCGCCAAGCTCGTGGTCGTCGAGAAATGGGCGGCCCTCGTTACCGCCCCGTACTTTGTCGGCGGTTTCGGCGGTTTCATGTCCTGCCATTTCCTTTTTATCTACTACTTCTTCGTCCGCGGGCTCGACGCCGCCGGCCCCGAGCCTTTCGTATGGGATGCGCTGCTCGATCTCTTCGTCCCGCTCCGGCTCGCGCTGGCGTTGCTCTTCATAAGCCACGGGGTGTCGTTTTTCACGAACTTTCTGGGACGGGGGGAGTACCTCGATACGGATCGGAAGCGGCTGATGAGCGAACCCTACACGCGGATTTTCGTCATGCACCTTACCATAATTTTCGGGGGCTTCGTGACGATGCTCCTGCGCGCACCGGCCGCGGGCGTGATCCTGCTGATCGCGCTTAAAACCGCGGCGGATCTGCTGGGCCACCGAAAACAGCATGCCCGATACGGCCGCTCTGATGCGTGACGATCGATAGGACTTGGCGAGCGTCTAGTCGTCGTAGTGCTCAGGCCGCACGCCGGCGCGTGAAGATTTCTTTTCCGCCTGGTGGCGTTTGTCTGCCAGGAGTTTTTGTTTGGCGCGGCGCGAGCGCCTTCTTTTCTGCCGACGGATCCGCGCAATCTCCTGCTCCGCCGCCGACGCGGCCCCTCGAAGCCGCGCCTCGATTTTGTCGAGCAAGATTCGCCGCGCCAAAAAACGATTGAGCGCCTGCGAGCGCTCCTGCTGGCACTTCACGCGAATACCCGTAGGCCGATGGTGCAGCACGACACAACTGGACGTCTTATTGACCTTCTGACCGCCGGCCCCCGAAGAGCGGACGAATTGCTCCTCGATGTCCTGCTCGCGCACGCCCAAGGCCCGCATGCGCTCCAGCAGCGATTTCTCTTTCCCTGGTGACACTACGTTGAATGCCATGATTTAAGATTTAGCATAAGAAGGTCCCGGGAACGAGGAATAGCCATACTTCCACGTTTGCGGAATTCCTGAAACGTGAGAGTTGGTCCGCTATCCGTCAGCGATAAAGAGTATCAGTGATCTTCTCGCCGCGGAACGCCCTGCGCATTCCGGGGATCTGCATCAGATTGACCGCCGTCGCAAGAGCGAAACCGAACGGCACTTCGTACCAAGCCAATCCATAGTAGCGCCAAAGCCGCAGCAAGTGCCGCCAGCTCCGGGCCAGGCTGACGAGGACGAACACCGGAATCGACGCGGAGCCGAGATACAACAGGCAGGACAAACGCGCCTTCGATGTGACCTGCCGGATGGCGACCGTCGCCCAACCGGCGTGACGCGACACCTCGCGCTCGACAGCCCATCCGCCATAGGCATGGACGACGCGCGCCTGCGGCTCGAACGACAAGCGCCCGCCGGCGCTCATGATGGCGCCTGCGTGGAGCGCCGTGACAAAGGGACTCGCGCCCGACGGAAAAGGATGAGACATGAGAATGGATCTGCGATACGCCGCGTTGTGGTTGGAGAGTTGAAAGATCTCGCCCGCGTCGCCGCGGTCCACGTAAGCGCGCGAGAGCAATGCCAGGGTTCGCTTGAGCGGTCCCGCGCCGCCGTAGGTCGTCCGCCCGCTCACGACGGCAATGTCCTTTTCCCGATCGAAGGCGGCGACGAGGTAACGAAGCCAGTCGCGTTCCGGCACGCAATCAGCGTCCAGAAACGCGACAATATCCGCAGTCGCATGGCGCACGCCGATGTTCCGCAAGCTGAAAGAGTCCTTTGCGCCCGCGAACACGGTTCGGAGCGCCGGCAAGATGGTCGTCAGGTCGTCGGGAAACCGGTCGCGAAAACAGTCGCTCTCGACCAGGATGAACTCAGCCGCGCCGGCAAACGACTGATTCACCAGTCCCCGTAGCGCCGCGCGTAGGCCGCGGTAGGTGCCCGCGTCGCCGGGAGCGTAGTCGGCGAGGATAACGACGCTTACGTCGGGGTTCATGGATTTTACGCCTTATACTGCGCTGTCCAGGCCATTACAACCACATGACCTTGACCGAGCGAAACCCCGCGCCGATTCCTTCCGTTTTCTCGCATCTAACCTGGCAGCCGCGGGAATCTTTTGATAGAGTTGTGGACGGTCGATGTCGCTGATCCCGTCGGATTCACGCATCATTTCCCCGATGACTAATACCGTTTCAGAAGCTACACATAGCAAAATTATCCAACTCATCGCCAAGGAGCTCGGCGTCGGGCCGCAGCAGGTCGCTGCCGCCGCCCAGCTGCTCGACGAAGGTTCGACCGTGCCCTTCATCGCGCGCTACCGCAAGGAGGCGACCGGCAACCTGGACGACACGCAGCTCCGCAACCTGGAAGAACGGCTGTTGTACCTGCGCGAGCTGGAAGAACGGCGCGCGGCGATCCTGGCCTCGATCGAGGAACAGGGGAAGCTTACCGGGGAGTT
>JBGPGE010000060.1:0-28022 GCA_041483675.1 Binatia bacterium | reverse complement strand
CCTTCTGCCTTCTGCCTTCTGCCTTCTGCCTTCTGCCTTCTGCCTTCTGCCTTCTGCCTACCACATCCCCTCCACCTCCGTCGCCGTCACCACCTTGCCGAAAAATCCCCCCAGGCTCTCCAGCGAGGCCGCGTGCGCCGCCACGCTCCGGGCCGCGCAGCCGTCAGCGACAACGAAGACCTCATAATCCCTATTGAACGCGTCGCGCGCCGTGGACTCGACCGCCCGGTTGGTCGCCACGCCGCACATAAAGAGCGACTGCGCGCCCAGCCCGCGCAGCACCGAATCCAGCGGCGTTTCATAGAACGCGCTCGGCCGCCGCTTGCGAATCACCACTTCGCTGTCTCGCGGCGCGACCTGTTCGACAATCTTCACGCCCCAGCTCCTCTCGACCAGCGAGCCGCTCTTCCGGCTCGGCGACAGCGGCGAGGCATCGACGAAGCTTGGGTGATACGCAGTGTAAACAAAAATCGCGGGTAATCCCTTTGTTCGCGCAGTGGAGAGCAGGCCTTGGACGTTGGACACGAGCGGGTCGAACTCACGAGGAAAACCCTGGCCGTAGAGCTTGCCCTTGGGATCGAGCAGCTCGTTCTGCATGTCGATGATGAGTAAGACGCTTTTAAACACCGTCATGTTCCGGGGTTCCTAAGTTGCAGACACGCCGAGAAAATCCGCGTCCCGATTTCCGTCATTCCCGCGCACGCGGGAATCCAGTGAATCTTCTGTCTCCTGGATTCCGGCTCTCGTCAGCCTCAGGCTGACTCGGCCGGAATGACGTTGGAAAGATGGAGCGAATTTATAAAACACCTCATTAACTTGCCCGTTCCTTGCGGATTCGCTCCCGCCTCTTCCCGGTCCCTTCCTCATCCACGCTGCGAAGATCCTCTCGCAACAGGACGCCGTAAATCTCTTCGGCGCACCGCGCGCTCACCAGACCGTTTTGCACGTCCGCCAAAACCATTCGCGGATCGCGCTCGACCGGATCGCCGAATCCGCCTCCACCACAGGCCACTCGCTCGAACACATCGCCCTTCTTCAGAAAAGTCTCCTCGCTCGACTTGGGCTCGAGCTTGCCGTCCATAAGATTGAAATCGACCGGAACTTCGCCCCGTTTCAACTGCTCCTCCACCGAGGTGCCGCGGCGGATATTGAACTGCGTCGTGCTCCCCGGATAGCCGCCGCCGATTCCCGCCGAGGCCGGCTGCTCGATCCCGCAACCGTGGATCACGCAGGTGGGAATCTCCTCCACGTCGTGCGGCGTCATCGCCAGTCCCACCCCCGCTCCGCCGCGAAATTTTCCCGGCCCGCCGGTGTCGGCCTCCTGCCTTCGATAAAGATAGAGGACCGGATAGCGAAACTCGTAAGTCTCCACGTTGGCGATCGCGCAGCCGAGCGAGCGGACAAAGCCGCCGGTGTCGATCCCGTCGCGGTCGTAGCGCGCGCCCGCGCCGCCCGCCATGCCGTCGAGGATCGTCGAGCCGAAGGGCTGGCCGCGCTGATCCAGGCCGAAAAGCTCCTGCTGTCCCGACGCGCCGTTCCAGCAGGCCATAAGTTTGGAATGATGCGTCTCGCTCGCGTCGAGCAGCTTCGCCAAACAGGCGCTGACCGCGGTCGTGGTGACGAAACTTCCCGCCGTCGTCGCCTTGGCCGCGCCCGCGGGCCAGGCGGCATCGACCACCGTTCCCTTCTTCGAAACGATGTTCAGCGGTCTCAGAATCCCCGCCGGGCACATCGGGATGTCGTAGCAGAGATAGGCGAGCACGCCCGCCTGCACGCCGGCCAGCAAACCGGAGTAGGTGCAATTGATCACCGCCGGCGCCTGCCGGGAACTCTCCGTGAAGTCGAGCGTGAGCCGGTCCGCCTGCTTCGCCATCTTCAGGCGGATCGCATAGACCTCGCCGTCGTAGTCGATGTACGAGGTGTGGCGCCACTCGCCGTCGGGCAGCTCGCTGAGCCGCGCCCTGAGTTTTGCTTCCGTCAAGTCGACGATGCGCGTCAAGACCTCACCCAGCATTTCAGCCCCGTAACGCTCCGCCAACGCTCCGAGCCGCTCCGCCATCACCAGATTGGCCGATATCTTCGCCCTGAGGTCGAGTGCGTTCAGATCGCGGGTGCGCGAGCGAATGAGATATTCCTCTTCCAGATCGCGCCTTAGCCTGCCCTTCTCCATAATCTTGATCGGCGGGATCACCGGCGCCTCCTCGAAAATCGACTTTGCCCCCGTCGCCGCCTGGCTGCCCTTGGAGGAGCCGCTGACATCGACCTGATGGATCGTGGCGCCCGTCCAGGCGATGAGTTTGTCCGCGTGAAACACCGGCGCGACCAGAGTCACGTCGTTCTGGTGCAGCGCGCCGGAATAGGGATCGTTGCAGAGAAACATGTCGCCGGGAAAGAACCCGGGGTTGTCGGCATATTTGTCGAGGATCGTTTTCACGACCAGCCCCTGGCCGATGGCGAGCGAGGCGACGTAGGGGCCCATCACCACGGCGTCTCCGGCGGGATTCATGATGCAGGTATTGAAATCGTGCGCCTCGCTGGCGATCGGCGAGCCGGAGATATTTTTGATCGCGCTCGCCGCCTCGGCGCCGATCGACCACAGCCGATGGCGCAACACCTCGAAGCGGATCGGATCGAGACGTTGTTCCTGCACGGCCCTACCCTACTTTCACCAGCAGATTTCGGTGGCGGTCCACCGTCGCCGTCTGCCCCGGATGGAGCAGCAGCGAAGTCGCCGGGCTTTCGACCACGGCGGGACCGGCGATGTTATTTCCGGGGCGCAAACGATCCATATTGAAAACCGGCGTCGGGATAAATCCGTCAAAATAGACCCGGCGCTCGCCCACGCGCGCGCCTTGAGGACTCGGCCCGTCCGACTCCTCTTCCTTGAGCCTTGGCTTATACGTCTTCGTGGTCGCCGTTACAATGAAGTTGCTGACCTCGACGCCGGCTTTGCGATAGGCGGTGCCTTTGCCGTAAATCTTTTCATAGGCCTGCTCGAAGCTCACGACCAGAGATTCCATCGCCTTGTCGTCCAGCTCGCCGGCAGGGGCGGGAATACGGACGTTGTGCACCTGGCGGCGGAACTTCATGTCGAGCGCGCGCTCCAGCTGCAACTCTCCCGCCGATCTTAGGGCGTCGCGCGTCGCCTCCGCCTCCAGCTCGCGGAAAATCACGTCGAACTCGGCGGCGCGCGCCGGCAGCGTCATCGGCCGCGAGCGGGTGTACTGGCGCTGGATGTCGCAGCCGGCGATGCCGAAGGCGGAAAAAACCGGAGCATAAGGACAAACCAGCACCTCGGAGACTCCGATGTCGCGCGCGTAGGAGCCGACGTGCAAGGGGCCGCCGCCGCCGTAGGCATAGATCGTAAAGTCGGAGGGATGATACCCCTGCTCGACCGTGACTCTGCGCACCAGATCGGCCATGTGGGCGTCGACGATCTCTAAAATTCCCTTCGCCGCCGCGAACAAATCGAGGCCCAGCGGTCGCGCGACCTTCTCTGCAATAATCTCACGCGAGAGATCGATGGCCAATTTTTTCCGGCCGCCGAAAAAAGTCCCGGCGTCGATCCGGCCCAGCAGAAGATTCGCGTCGGTCACGGTCGGCTCCGTTCCCCCCTGGCCGTAGCAGGCGGGGCCGGGCAGAGCGCCGGCGCTCTGCGGCCCGACCTGGAGCAGACGGCTAAGCGGATCGACCCAGGCGATGCTTCCGCCGCCCGCGCCGATCGAAACGACGTCGATCATCGGCAGCGCAAGGGTGTATTTTTCGAACACCGGCTGGCGGTTGAGCGCGGGACGCCCTTCGACGATCAGGCCGACGTCGAAGCTCGTGCCGCCCACGTCGGTGATGATGATGTTCTTGTGACCGAGCATCCGCCCCATGCTCAGCGCCCCCATCACCCCACCGACCGGCCCCGAAGCCATGATGTGGGCGGCCTTGTCGCCGGCCTCTTCGCACGGGATCACGCCGCCGAGCGAGTGCATCGCCAACACCGGGTTCCTGAGACCCGCGGACCGCAGATTTTCGACCAGCCGTCCCATGAAGCGCGCCACGATCGGCCCCAACGCCGCGTTGATGACGGTTGTGCTCGCCCGTTCGTATTCTCCCAGAAGCGGGGCGACTTCACTCGAAATCGTGACGAAGAGTTTGGGAAAGCGCCGCTTGACAAGGTCGCGCACGGCGCGCTCGTGCTGGGGGTTCATAAACGACCAGAGAAAACAGACCGCGAGCGATTCGATCCCCTGGCCGACAAGCTCCGCCACCGCGCTTTCGATTTCATTCAGATCGAGCGGCGCCAAAATCGCGCCTTTGTAATCGACCCGCTCGTTGATGCCTTTGACTAGCAACCGGGGCACCAGCGGGGAGGCTTTGTCCAGATGGACGACGTCTTTGATCTCTTCCTCGCCGAGACCCGCAACCTTCTGGTGAATCCTGCCGATGAAGATATTATCCTCATGGCCGCGCGTGGTGAGCAGCCCGGTTTTCGCGCCGGCGTGGGCCAAGAGCGCGTTCAGCCCGACGGTGGAGCCGATGCCCAGCGCTACGGTCGAGCCGAGCAGCTCGGCGCGCGAGAGGCCGAGCCGCGCTGTCGTGTTTTCAATCGCGGCCAGAATTCCCTGGGTGTGGTCCTGGGGCGTCGTGTGGGCTTTGTCCCAGACGATGGAGCCGTCTTCGCCGATCGCCACGCAATCGGTAAAGGTCCCTCCGGTATCGACGCCGAGCACGAATTTCATGAGTCTTGAAGGGCCACTTCGGTTTCAATGAGACGGCGGCAGGCCGGACAATAATACTCGCGCAGGAAGAAGCGCTTCGCGCCGATGCCATAGGGATTTACTTTAGGACCGGCCTTCGATAGGTCGGCGCGCTTCACGGTCAAGAGACTCTTTGGGTCGCCGCCGCCCGGCCCTAAAACGGCGCCGCAGCGGCAATGGACCATCTCCCTGCCGTTCACGAGATCGAGATAGAGATTCGAGGACAGCCGTTTCATTTGAGCGCGGGGATGATTTCTTTGGAGATGATTTCCAGCGCTTCGGGAACGTTCGGCCCCAGCGGCACGCCGACGACCAACTGATCGACGCCGTAGTCGCGCACGAGCGGCAAGATGGCTTCGCACTTCGCCAGGACCTCTTTCGGCGTGCCGGCAACGATGAAGCCCGCGTCTTCGAGTAGTTTGTCCGAAACGCGCCGCGCCGCCTCCTCGACGCCCAGCCCTTTGACGTAAGCCTCGCGCACCGTCTCGACGTCGGCGAGATTCACGCCGGTCGCCTGGAGCACGTCGGGATAGCGCGCCCGGCTGCCAGCGAGGCCGTAAGAGGTGTTGCGCTTGGCCCACTGCCGGGCTTTGTCGCCGTCCTTGGAGACGGAGATGTGGAGGTTGTAGATTTTTTTGAACGCGCCGTTGCCGCCGGCCGCTTTGCGCCCGTTTTCGACCATCTCGACCGCCTGCTGGAACATGCCACGGCGGATGCCGGAGAGCGAGGTCCAGGGATTCAGTTGAGTCAGGATCACGCCGTCACCCAACCTTCCAGCCATGTCGAACATTTTCGGCCCGCCGGCGGCGAGATAGACGGGGACTTTAGGTGTCGGAGGAAAATAGAGTTTTGCCTTGGTCCGCTGATTATAGCGAAAGCGCGCGGAGAGCTTGGGATAGCTACTCAGCTCAACGCTCTCGCCGGCGAACAGCGACTTGAGAAACCGCGTCGTCTCTTCCATCACCGCCATCGGCGCGGTCTTCTCGCTCACCACCTGCTCCTGCACCGCACCGCCCGCCCCGATGCCCGCCGAAACTTCCCGCCCCTCGTGGATCAGGCCCGCGACGCTGGAGAAGCGCTGGGCCAGCTCCATCGGATTACGATGAGGAAAGGTCACCATCGTGCCGACCGAGACGTTGATGCGCATCGCCATCGCCGCCAGGACGGTCATGGAGTCTTCGTATTGAAACTCGTCGCACATCCAGATCTGGTCGAACGGATAAGACTCCACCGCCCGCTCAGCATACGCGAGCAGTTGCTTCACCGAGTACCAGGGCCACATCTGGATACCGATTTCCCAGCGATTCATCTAGAATTCCTCATGTGCAGGCAACAACACAATTCTGCCTTCTGCCTAAGCCTCCCTCACCCATATTTGCACGCCGCCTTCCTGTCAAGCGGGAACGAATGTACGCCGGTTGAATCCTCACCCCGCCTCCGTTACAATTTTGTCAGTCGTATGCAAAAGGTTCTGACCTTTCTATTCGCCGCCGTCTGGCTTGGCTTCAGTCCTCCCCTCTCCGCTCAGGAGCCGGCGCCGCGCGAGCTGTTCCCCGCGGCCTACGCCCTTTTCTCGCAAAATAAAGGAGCGGAGGCCGAAGCCGTGTTCCTCAAGACTCTCGACCGTGGCTACCCGCTCGAAGATTACAGCCTGTACTATCTCACGCAGCTCGCCCTCGCCCGGCAAGACGGCGAAGGCGCGAAGCTAAATATCGTCAGACTCCGGCAAAAATTCCCTCAGAGCATCTGGCTCCCGCCGGCGACCCTCGAGCTCGCGAAGCTCTCGTTATCAGAGAAAAACTACGCCCAGGCGATCGAGCAGCTGCGCGCGCTCCGCGCCCTGCAGCCCAAAGGGGATACTCTAGACGAGGCGGCCTATCTCCTCGGCCAGGCCTATAATCTTGCGGGTGACCTCAAGCAAACCTATTCCACCTACCAGGAGCTGCGGCGGTCGTCACCCCTCTCCCGCTGGGGCGCGGCGGTAAGAAAAGAGGTCAACGCCCTGCGAGAGAAATATCCCGACCTCTTCGGCCCGGCGACGCTGGAGGCGCAGTTGAGCGAAGCCGAGCTTCTGACGAAGGAACAGGCCTATGCCGAGGCTGAAAAACTCTATCGCGTCCTGCTCGTGCAAACTCCCCGGGGTGATCTCCGGCCGCGGTTGCTGACCGCCCTGGCGAGCGTTCAGCGCGCGCAGCGCAAGCGCGACGAAGCCGTGCCGCTGCTGACGGAGATCGTCCGGGAATTCCCGGACAGCCCGGAGGCGCCGACGGCGCTTCACCACCTCGCGACGATCTATTGGAACCGCGACGACAATTTGAAGGCCCTGGAGCACTTCGGCCGGCTGCGCGAGCGCTATCCGGCGAGCGCGCACGTCGATCACGCCCAGTTCGCCTCCGCGCGGATCTACGAGTCCCTCGGCAACATCGACCAGGCCCTGGCGCAATATCAGGCGCTCGCCGAGCGCTCGCGCGACGGCGAGCTGCGCGAAGAGGCGGGCTGGAGACCGGCGTGGATTTACTATCTGCGCGGCGACGACAACGCCGCCTACGCCGCATTCAAGCGGCTGGCGGCGCGGCGGGACAACACGCGGTACGGCACGGCGGCGCTCTACTGGCAAGGGCGCATGGCGTACCGTTTGGAGCGGCGGGACGAGGCGAAGCAGATTTTTCTCGGCATCCTTCGCGACCCCGACGAGAGCTACTATAAGGGCGCGGCCGCCGGATGGCTGGAGCGGATGGGAGTGGCGGTGGAAGAAAAGAGCGCCGCCCCTTCGACTACGCTCAGGACAGGCGAAGCGAGCGCGGCGAGCGCGCCGGAGCCGCAGCTGAACGCGACGCAGACATTTCACCTCGCGCGGGCGCGCGAGCTGTCCGAGCTGGCCTTAAATCAGTTGGCTACCGCCGAGCTGGACGAGTTGAGAAACCGCGGCGTCGAGCCGCTGCCGCTCCGCCTGCTCCTCCTACGGGAGTATGAGCGCAACCGGGCGTTCAACCGGAGCGTCGCGCTGGCGGGCCAGATTGCGACGGGCTCCGAGGACCTCTTTCGTTACCGCTACCCGTTGGCCTACTGGGAGACCGTCAAAACGCTGGCCCAGGAGAAAGGGCTCGATCCCTACCTCGTGGTGGGACTGATCCGTCAGGAAAGCTCGTTCGACCCTAACGCGGTTTCCCGGGCTTCGGCTCTCGGCCTGATGCAGTTGCTACAATCGACGGCAGCCCAGGTCGCCCGCCGCCTCCGCCTTCAGCCACCCGACCGCGAGCGCCTCTTCGAGCCCGGGCTGAACGTCGCCCTGGGAACTCAATATCTCAAAGATCTCTTGCAGCGCTATTCCAACAACATCGTCAAGGCGATCGCCGCCTACAACGCCGGCGAGAACGCCGTGGCGCGCTGGGAAAAACAGATCGGCCCGGTCGAAGAGGATGAGTTCATCGAGCGAATCTCTTACAGCGAGACCCGGCTCTACGTGAAGCTCGTGCTGCGTAACTTGAGAATCTACCGCAAGCTCTACGGAGGAGACAAATGACCGGGCGGTCCCGCAGGCAGCCGGTCATCGGAATTACGCCCGACATCGCCACTGCCCCGGCGTCGAAGCCCGGCGGACAAGGCGAACCGCTGCTCGTTCTCCAAGATCGCTACGTCCGCGCTATCGAGCAAGCCGGCGCCGTCCCGGTCGTGCTGCCGATCACCAGCTCGCGCGCGACGATGCGGGCGATGCTGGACCAAGTGGACGGCCTCGTCGTGAGCGGCGGAGATTTCGACATCCACCCGGAATTTTACGGTGAGAAGCCGATCGACGGCCTGCGCCACGTCCGCAAGGAGCGGA
This sequence comes from Binatia bacterium, assembly GCA_041483675.1. Taxonomy (GTDB): domain Bacteria; phylum Desulfobacterota; class Binatia; order UBA9968; family UBA9968; genus 2-12-FULL-60-19. The sequence continues at coordinate 19,451 of JBGPGE010000060.1, read as the reverse complement.
CGGAATTCGAGTTGGGGCTGATCTTGCTGGCGCTAAAACGCGACCTGCCTCTCCTCGGAATTTGCGGCGGCGCGCAGGCGCTCAACGTCGCCCTCGGCGGCTCGCTTTATCAGGACATCGGAACGCAGATCGCCGGCGCCGGCAAGCACGAGCAGGGGGCGCTCAAAGAGCGCGGCGGCCATAAAGTCAAAATTCACGAAGGCACGAAGTTACGAGGCATCGTCGGCCGCGCCTCGTTGGAGGTCAACACGACGCACCACCAGGCGGTAAAGCGGCTGGGCAAAGGATTGCTCGTTAACGCCACCGCCGGCAACTGCGTGATTGAAGGCATCGAGAGCGAGGATCACGCGTTTGTTCTGGGCGTCCAGTGGCACCCGGAGTTTCTTGTCCACCGCGACCCGGCTGAAAGAAAGCTCTTTTCCGCTTTTACAGGCGCGTGCAAAGGCCGGAAATAAGGCCCGCGATTTGCACAAAATGACCGTACAGGCGCACGGCGGAAAGATCGGGGTCGAAAGCGAGGAGGGAAAAGGAACGACCTTCTTCTTCACCCTCCCCGTCTGATAGCGCCGGAATATGATCTTCGCTTCTTTCGTTCGAGCCCGCTGCGCCGAGCGCCGCCGATTTTAAACACGCTCGATTCACGCCGATCATGACGTCGCAACCCGAAATCGCACAGAGAGCCGCCGGTCGCGGTCTGCTGCCGCGGGAGCATGGAGCGTACCTGGAGCTTCTTTTCAGCCTCTCGACCGCCCTGGCGCTCGGCAACCTGCACGCCGCACAACTCCTTCTCGCCATCGGCGCGATCGCGGCGTTTCTCGCCCACGAGCCGGCTCTCATCATGCTCGGGGAGCGGGGGCGGCGCGCGCTCGATCAATTCAGAGATCGGGCGGCGCTCGCCGCGGCCGCATTGCTCGCCGCCGCGATCCTCGCCGCCGCCGCCGGCTGGTGGCTGGCGAACACCGCGGCGCGCCTGGCCGTCCTTATCCCGTTGGTTTTCGCCGCGGCGCTGATCCCGCTCGTCTTCACTCACCGCGAAAAGACGGCCGTGGGCGAGCTGCTCGTCGCGCTGACATTTTCGAGCGCGTTGGTCCCCATCGCGCTGGCGGGCGATGCGCGTCTCGAGGCCGCCGTTATCGCGGGCGCCGTTTGGGCGGTCATTTTCTCGCTGCAGACAAGCGTCGTTCGAAACGTGATAGGCGGCGCCAAGGAAAATCTACACTCGCGGCGGAGTTTTGCCTTTGCGGCATGGTCGGGCCCCGGCGTGGTCCTGATCGGGTGGCTTCTCTCGACTGCCGGCTTCCTGCCCGTTCTCGCGGCTGCCGCGATCGTCCCGACGGCTCTGATCGCCTTGACGTGCTCAGCGCTGCGAATCCATCCCAGGCATCTAAGAAGAATCGGCCGCTCCTTCGCGGCAAGCAACCTGCTTGCGTTGGCCGCGCTTATCGCCGCGCTGCGCTGAGCCTTAAGCGGCAGCGCACGCTCTGGAAAGGTCCCTCCCGATCAGACAGAATAGCTTGAGCTGAGGATGAAGAGTCGTCAGGCGCCTCCGCTGCCGCCTTCCGGGTGGAGCGATGCGAGAAATCCTTCCCGCTCGAGCTCCCTGAGGCATCCATCGTCGACGAAGCGGCGCGGGTCGGCTGTCGCAGCCAGCGGTAAATCTCCGGACATGACTCTAAGCACCTTGGCAAGACCTTCCACCTGCGGGTAGGGCACTTTCGGCATTCCAGGCCGGGTGAGATCGTAAGTCTCTTCCGCAATCGAGCGGTCGGCGAGGCCGCTGTACTCCTGTTGGACTGTGATCGTAAATTCCCGGTCCGTACGGTAACGGTGCATCCCTTCGACGTATGCGCGAACGAATCTCTTTGTGACGTCCGGCATCCCTTGGACCGTTCTGCGCCGCGCCGCGATGCCGCCCAGAGCGTAGTTCAAGCCGAACTCGGCAAAGTCAACGAGAAACGCGCAGCCTCGCCTCCTTGCTTCGATGGCTTCAGGCGGCGTCATCACGAGCGCATCGCATTGACCTGCCAGTAGCGTTGCCATCCCTTCCCTCCCGCCGCCTGGAATCGGCGTCAGGCGAAGGCCGTGAACATCCCCCTTCTCCAATTGCTGAATAATGAAGTGGACCAGCGCGTCGTTCAGCCCGCCGTCGCCGACAAAGCCGATCTTTGCGCCGGCTAATTCTTTGCGATCTTTGATGCGCGGCCGTCCCGCCAAAAACTGCTGGTTGATACCGCCCGTGAGAAAAACGAGATCCGCGCCGTCTTGCAACACCGCCCTGAGGAGCGCCGGCGCCGCCAGATTGCCGAACAGGATCTCGCCGCTCATCAGACCCTTCACGACGCCCGTGGCACCGCCCATTAGCCGAGTTTCCACCTCAAGCCCATGCTTGGTGAACAGGCCGGCTTTCTCCGTCACGATCATCGGCCCCGCGCCCTGCCCTATCGTCGCGTAACCGGCAATGGGTTTAACCGGAGACATAACGTGAATCGGAGAAACGGGGAATCGGAGACTTATTGTCTCTCTCCAAGGCCGCTCAAAACATTTCAGACGCAAGGCCCGCCGGGGGGTCTCTCGGAGGGCCTACGCGCGGGACGCGAAGCAACAATCGTCCTTCCTGGTTACTCTCATCCCCTCGGAACAGCGCAACAACGACGTATCGCGTAGGCCCGGAGAGAGATTCCCCGGCGGGCCGATGGTCGAGATGTCCCTTTATGGCCGCCCTTTGAGGAGATTCTGCGCCAGACGCCATCGTAGAACTTCCGTGGCCCCCTCCGTGATGCGGATGCTCCGCACTTGCCGATACCACCATTCCAAAGGCAAGTCTTTCGTGAGCCCTACGCCGCCGTGGACCTGGATCGCGCGATCCACCACCCGGCTCGCCATTTCCGTGGAGGCGATTTTTACCATGTATGAAAGATTACGCACCTCCTCGCCCCGGTCGTGACGCCACGCGCACTCGTGAACCAGAAGACGCGCCGCGTGAAGCTCCATCGCGGAGTCGGCGATCATGAACTGGACAGCCTGGCGCTCCGCGAGCGGCCGGCCGAAGGTCACGCGGTTGCGGGCGTAATCCATCATCATCTCCAGCGCCCGTTGAGCTATGCCCACGGGCCGGGCGCCGTGCCCTTTGATGCGCCCGTCTTGAATCCATTGCTGCGCCAGCGAAAATCCCTCGCCGACTTTGCCGATGACGTTCGCGGCGGGCACGCGCACACCGTCGAAGACAATTTGCCACGGCGCGTCGCCCATCATCGTCGGCCACCGGCGGTCGAGGATGACGCCGGGGCTTTTCATATCGACCATCAAGCAGGTGATGCCGCCGCGCGCGCGCTTCTCCGGGTCGGTGACGGCCATCACCTGCGCGTAGTCCGCCCGGCCCGCGCCGGTGATGAAGCGCTTGGTCCCGTTGATAATAAAATACTCGCCGTCGCGCACCGCGCGCGTCCGCATGCCGGCGGGGTCGCTGCCCGCGTCAGGCTCTGTCTGGGCGAAGCAGACGCGCACCTCGCCCCGAAGAACGGGCTTGAGAAAACGCTCTTTCTGTTCGTCATCACAGTGGAACAAAACCGGCCGCACATCGTGGCCGAACAGCTCGCTGCCGCGAAACGGCAGGACGACGGTGCGGGAAACTTCTTCTTGAATCACGCAGCGCGCGAGCAGGCCGAGACCGGCCCCGCCGTATTCTGCGGGGACGTCGAGCATCCACAGCCCCATCGCCTTCACTTTTTCTTGCAGCGGTTTGAGCAAGCGCTCCGGCATCTCCTCGCCTTCGGGACGGAACTCGCGCTCCAGCGGGATCAGCTCCTTATCGACAAACCGCCTCACCGTCTCTTTCAATAGCTGAAGCTCTTCCGGTAAGTTGAAATCCATGTTCCGACCTCTAGCAGGCGCTTGGGGAGGGGCGACCGGCCGGTCGCCCCTACGGTCACCTTCTGTCTACCCTTTTTTCCTCTTATAAGCGCCCAGCCCCGGCCGGAAGCTCTTCTCGTCGAGGAACTGTTTCGTCCCCTCCTCGCGCCCCTTCTCCGGGTCCGTCGCCCGGAGCGCGATCCCTTTCGCCGACATGTAGTCCTCGGCCTGCGCGTAGTCCATCGTGCGGCAGAATTTATAAACCTCTTTCGCCGCGCGTAGCGTCTGGGGGTTTTTCTCCATGAGTTTCTTTGCCAGCTTGACCGTCTCCTCTTTGAGCTTCGCCTTCGGAACGGCATAGTTCACGAGCTTCAGCTCCGCCGCTTTCTTCCCGTCGAACGGATCGCCGGTCATGATGTAGTAGAGCGCGTCGCGATAGCTCATCGCGTCGGCCAACACGCGGCTCACCAACCCGCCGGGAAAGATCCCCCAGTTGATTTCGCTCAGGCCGAAGATCGCCTCTTCGGCGGCGATGGCGAAATCGCAGGCGATGAGCGGCGTGAACGCCCCGCCGAAGCAGTAGCCGTTCACCATCGCGATGGTCGGCTTGGGAAAGGTAAACAGCCGCCGCCAGCGCCACTCCTGCGACGCCCAGCTCGCGCGCCGCCGCTCCACCGGATTGTTGTCCGTCGCGCGAAAATATTCTTTTAAATCCTGCCCCGCGCACCAGGCCTCGCCCGCCCCGGTCAACACCACGACTTGAGTTTCCTTGTCCGTCTCCAGCTCCGTCAGCGCATCGAGCATGTCGTAGTGAAGCTGCGGGTTCATCGCGTTGCGCTTCTCCGGCCGGTTGAACGTCACCCACGTAATCCCGCTATCTTTCTCAACCTTCACCGTCTGATAGTTCTTCGTCGCCATTGCTATTTTCCTCCTTGACGAGCTTTGCAAGCAAGCATATGGGAGCGTGGAATTGCGTGTCAAGTGAGAGGAACACTGCGCTTGACAGGGCTTTCGGTAATGAGGGATATTGTGTTCGATTCCGAGTCTAGATGGCAACGCGAACTTTGGGCACAGGCCCGACGCTTTACTTCTGAGACGCTTGAGATGAACCGCCGCATCTGGTTGCTATTCGCGCTCCTAAGCTGGAGCTGTACCGCCTACGCCGCCTCGGACAGGCCACCGGAAAAAATTGGCACGCTGTACTTCAGCCTGAGCTCGTGGAAAGGCATGACCGTTCATCTGAACGTGCGCGGCACGGACGTGCTATACCGCTGCTCATTGTATGACGACGAAGCCCTGACACGCTGGACGTCCTTCTCGGTTAGCGCAGCGGATTCCCGATATCTCTTCACATCTCTGGAGGAATTAAGGGTCTTTGAGTGGGACGAGAAATACATCGCCCCAGTGGCCGACGGCGAGTGGTGGAGCATTGAGGCCGATTTCAACGGGAAGCACCTGCGGTCAACGGGTTCGAACGCAGAACCGAAGCAGCTTCCAGCCCTCGTGGATCGCGTGTCTCGTCTCCTTGGTAAATTTCCCTTTGGATTTTCCGGGAAAGTCGAGTATTCGACGCAGGCGCACGACTGTTCGATTATGAAGGTACCGCTCAGGAACTCCTTGGGGAACGCGCCGCGCTAACGATGGCTTCCCTGGTCCAGCCGTCAATCGGCGTATAGACATTACAGCAGTTATCTTTCTTGACAATATGCGATTTAGACCGCCTCCCTAACGCACACGGCGAGCTTGAGCAACCAGGTGTACTGCGGTAGATTGCAAAACAGGATCTTGGGTGCGGTCTCAATCAAACGGAGGAGCTACACGAACATGGCCAAATTAGCTGAAGACCTGTATCGGAAAGCCTTGAATCTCAACGAGAGAGAAAGGGCGGCTCTCGTGGCGCGCTTAATCGAAAGTCTCGATACGGAAGTTGAACAAGGTGTCGAGGCAGCATGGCTGGCTGAGGTTGAGCAACGCATGGAGGAGCTTGACTCCGGGAAGGCTCAGAGCATTCCCTGGGAAGAAGTGCGAGCGCGTCTCTTCAGGGACCTGAATGCCCCCACTAAAGGTTAGGTTTCACAAAAAGGCTGCTGCGGAGGTAGAAACTGCTCGGCGGTGGTACGCTGAACGGAATCCGCTGGCGGCAAGCGCCTTTGCCGCTGAACTCGATTTGGCCGTTGAGCGCGTTCGAGCTGGCCCAGAGCGGTGGCCGCGGCACGGCAAACGTGCTCGTCGTTACATACTCCCAAGATTCCCCTTCAGTTTAGTTTATCGGATGAAGGGAGACTTGATCGAGGTGGTGGCGGTGGCTCACCATCGGCGGAAACCTGGTTATTGGCAATCGCGGTGACGCCTAGCGCCTTTCATGCGAGCGGACCGAAAGAAATCTTTTTCGTTACCGATTTCTTGGAGCGAGTATTTCTTGAGGAATTTCTTGTAGGCTTCAGTGAATCGGCCTTCTTTGCCTTGCCCGCGCTCCAACTTAGGAAAAGAGACCTCAATAGAAGATCTTTTAGTCATGCGTTGAGTCTCCTTGAAGTTTCGCAGCCACACCGCCGACTACCTGTTCCCTCTCGGATACAAGGCATCCATCATCAGTCGTTTGTGATGCGCCGGCGTCCCTAAAAACTGATAAAGGGTGTGCGCTAACACACTGTGGGCCATCAGCGGATGGCCGTAGTCCGTGCCGGGTCCGGCGAAGACCATGTGGGCGTAGTTGCAGGCCTGGAGGTAGCCGTCGCTGACGATCGCCTTTGCCTCATGGACGCCGGCTTTCGCCGCCATCCCCGAATCGAGCATCCACAGCGTTTCGTAGGTCGCCCAGCGCGCGGCATCGAGATGAATCGAGAGATCCACGCAATGGTCCTGAACGCGCTGGAATCTGCCGATGGGTTGACCGAAGGCCACGCGGGCGCGGGTGTACTCGACGGTCAGATCGAAAATCTCCTGGCAACCGCCGACCTGATAGGCGCAGAGAATCGGCAGCGCCTTCTCCAGCGCCGCATCGAGCACCTGCCAGCCGCTGCCCGCTGTAATGACGTTGGATTTCGACACTCGCACTTTGTCGAAGCGAACTTCGGCGGCCGACACGGCGAAGCCCGCGAGCGGCTTCAACGAGACGCCGGCGCCGGCTCGGTCCACGATAACCAGAGCGATCTGATCGTCCTCCGTTCTTGCCGCGACGATGAAGTCGGTGGCCGCTTCCGCGTCGACCACGAAACGTTTGGCGCCGTCCAGGAGATAACCTTCGGACGACCGCGCGAGCCGGCTCTCGACGCCTTCCGCTCCCCAGTAGGCGGCCTGGTCCGTAATCGCGGCGATCGGAATTTTCTTGCCGCTGCAGACGGCGGGCAGCCAGGACTTTTTCTGCTCCTCCGAGCCTCCCTCGAAAATGATCTGAGCGCCGAAAACCCCGGCGGAAAACAGCGGACCCGGAACCGGCCCGCGACCCAGCTCTTCGAACACCACGGCGCAGTCGGTGAACGAAGCTCCGGCGCCGCCGTACTGTTCCGGCAGCAGCATGCCCGGCCAGCCGATCTCCGCGGCCTTCCGGTAGATCTCCGGCCGGAACGTCTCTTTGGCGCGATACCATTGCGTCATCCGGTGAGCCGGCGCTTCGGCCTTGACGAAATCGGCCGCGACCTTTTTGAACATCTCCTGAGTTTCAGTGAGCGTTAAGTCCATCGGCCTCTCCTAAATAGTTTCAGGCGCTTTCTCTTGCGCCGCGCGCCCCAAGCCGACCCGCCGCGCGAAGACCAGCCGGTCCGTGTCCAGCGTGCCGCCGCCGTGCAACTGTCCCGGTCCGGTGCGCACGGCGTATTCGAAGTCGACGACTTCATGGACGGAAAGATCCTGCACCAACGCGTCGGCGCCCATGATCCGCTGGAGCCGCTCGCCGTTTCTGAGGCGGGCCATGCGTTGGAAGTATCTCTGCTGCGCCCCGCCGTAGGGATGAGGTTGGCGCGCGAAGCGATGCCAGAAGTTGCGCTGGTTGAAGCGCCGAAGCGTATTCAGCTCGATCATCATGTCGGCAACGGTGTCGCGAATCCCCTCGTCCTCGATGAGCAACTTCCCGCCGACCCCCGTCCGCCGGCAGTACTCCACCACGCGTTCCACCAGCGGATCGACGCCGACTCTGCCCTCGCCGCCGTGTTCGAGTTCGAGGTGGGTGTTGGCGACCTTCCAGCCGTTGTTCTCGCCGCCGACCAGATACCTCGCCGGCACGCGGACGTTGTCGAAGAAAACCGTGTTCTTAATGCCCATCATCAGATGCATGGGCTGGATGGCGATTCCCGGCAGGCCCGCCGGGATGTGCAGCCAGCCGAGATTCTCGTGCCGCTTCCCGGCCGGGTTCGTGCAAACGAGAGTCCAAAGGTAGTCCGGCGGCAGGTGGTGGCCGACCATGACTTTTTGGCCGTTGACGACGTAATGGTCGCCGTCCCGTATCGCCTTTGTCAGACAATTCGCAACGTCGCTTCCCCCTTGCGGTTCGGTGAGCACTTGCCAGACGGCAACTTCCCCGCGCGCCATCGGCGGGAGAAACTCCCGCTTCTGTTCTTCGGCGCCCCACTTGAGGATAACCGGGGCGACGATGCGCGCCAGAGTGTAGAAGACGTGCGACAGGTTGAGGCCATACGTGATAAGTTCCGTCTCCAGCACCATCTGGTGGTGAACGCTCAGTCCGGCGCCGCCGTACTCCGCGGAAAACATCGGAAAGAGCCAGCCCCTTTGGCCGAGCTTGTTGGCGAGATTACGGCGGAACCGGTACTCTTCATCGTTTTCTCGCGTCGACCAGGAAGCGGACCATCGCAGATGCTCTCCGCCGCGCATGTGCTCTTTCAGCCACGCGCGGACTTCTCTCCGAAACGGAACAACTTCCGGGGGATCGTCTTGCACGTCAAAATTCATGGCTCACTCCTTTTTATGGCATTTCGACTTTGAAGACCGCGCCGCCGAGATGGCCGAGCCGGCTGCCCGCGTACAGCCCCGCGACATGGCTGCTCGCTTTGACCGTCACCGTTCCGTCACGCGCCCTGGCCGTCATTGCAACGCCGATCTCAAGGGATGGATGAAAACTTATTTACCCCAACCGGGCGCGGCTGTCTACGGCCGGTTGAGATCGCGATTGAAGTTGACCTGGCCTGCTCTTGGGGCTAGTCTCCGACGCTAGGAAGGGCGTTGCGCCGGCGCAACCAGGAAATGCTTTAAGGAGATCTCGATGGCAAGCGCGCTGGATGGAGTCAGAGTGTTGGACCTGGGCAATTTCATCGCCGGCCCGTTTGGGGCGATGTTTCTCGCCGACCTGGGAGCCGAAGTCATCAAGGTGGAAAACCCTAAGGGCGGCGACCCGTTCCGCGCCTGGGACCTGGGAGGAGACCGGCCCAATTTTTGGGCCTACAACAGAGGCAAGAAAAGCGTCACCTTGAATCTTCAGCGCCCAGAAGGTCGCGAAATATTCTACCGGCTCTGCCGCACGGCCGACGTAGTCATGGAAAATTATCGACCCGGCGTCACGAAGACGCTGGGCATCGACTACGAAACCCTCCGTCCCATGAACGAAAGACTTATCTACTGCTCGATCACCGGGATGGGCTCAACCGGTCCTTATGCTCATAGGCCCGCCTACGATACGGTGGGACAAGGGCTCGGCGGCATGACGAGCCTCTTGATGGACCGCGACAACCCTCGGCCCATCGGGCCGGCCTTCGCCGACTGTCTGGGGGGAATGTTCGGAGCCATCGCGGTGTTGGGCGCGCTGCACGCGCGGGCGCGAACCGGTCGCGGCCAATATGTCTCGACCTCGATGGTCGGCGCCATCCTCGGTTTCCTCAACGCGCCCGCAACCGAATACCTCGCCTCCGGTGAAATACCGGGGCCGACCACTCGTCCGCGCTCTTCTCAGACCTACGCCTGCGCCTGCTCGGATGGACTCCTCTTGGCCATCCATCTCTCATCGCCGCCGAAATTCTGGGAGGGGCTGTGCAGAGCGATGGACCGTCGGGAACTCATCGACGACCCCCGCTTCAAGAGCCGGACCGATCGCCGGCGCCACTACACCGAGTTACAGCAAACGCTCAACTCCATCCTGAAGGAAAAGCCGCGCGCCTTTTGGCTCAGCCGGCTCGAAGCCGAGGATGTTCCCCACACGCCCGTGTACGACATGGCCGAGCTGTTTCAGGACCCTCACATCAAGCACATGGGCATGGAGATCGAAATCGCTCGCCAAGGTAAACCGCCGATCCGCACCGTGCGCTTCCCGGTCGAATACAGCGAGACGAAAATTCCGCATCCGTCTCCCCCGCCGGACTTGGGCGAGCACAACGTCGAGCTTTTCAAGCCCCTCGGCTGGGACGAGAAAGCGCTCGCCGACTTAAAAGAGCAGGGAGTGATTTGACGATCGGGGAGAGGTCGAGGCCCCGAGATAAGCCTCCGGTCGGCTCTGAATCGAAACGACGATCCGAGTTATAAGCCAAAGATCTTGCGAAACTCGGCGGCGTATTTATCGGCGTTGACGGAGACTGCAGCCGGCACGACCTTGAGATGGAGCTTGGACTGGTCCATCTTCGGCGCCAGGGGCTTCACGTCGCTCCGCGCGGGGATGCGCCGCATGTCGCGAATCATCTCCTGCCCTCTCTTCGAAAGAATGAAATCGATGAAGAGTTTGCCCGCGTTCGGGTTGCTCGCCTTCACGCTCAGGCCGATCCCGTTGATCGTCGTCACGATCGGATTGAAGCTCGTGCTCCATTCGATCGGCGCGCCCTCGCTCTTCATCCGCTCGATGCGAAAACTATAGGCCCATCCCACCGGCGCTTCACCCGCCGCGATCAACTGCGCGAGCAGGCCGTGCCCTCTTCGCCACGCGGGCCCCTGCTGCGCCAGCCGCTCCATGTAACGCGCCGCTCGCTCCCTTCCCCAGACAGCGATGAGCGTGCCGTACCAATCGTAATCGGTCGAGTCCATGAGAATCTTGCCGTTCCATCTCGGCTCCAAAAGATCGGCATAATCCTTCGGCGCGTCTTTTTCCGACACCATCTTGGTGTTGTACCCGAGAATCAAATTGTTGTTGTAGACCGCCGTCCAACGGCTCTGCGGATCTTTCAATTCACTGCTGTAGGCATGAGCCTCCGGAGAAGCGTAGGGTGTCAGAAAATTCCTCAAGGCCAACACTTGTATGGAGCTCGACGAGACCACATCGAAAAACCACCGTCCCGCCCGCGTCTCGGTCAAGATACGGTTGGCAAGCTGCTCCTCTCCGGCGCGCACTAGGTCCGCCTTGATGAAGGGATATTCCTTGAGGAAGACGTCCAATAAAGGCTTCGACGTGTCGATCGCCATCGAGGTGTACCAGACGAGCTTCCCGTCATTTTTCGCTCCTTCGACGACCTTTGACGTCTGTTCCGTCTGGCTCCAGCTCGTGTCCGTGCCAACAGAGATAACCATGGCCACGGAAAGCAGGAATAAGGCCGCCCCGATTCGGCTGTGTCTCGGAAAACGAATCCAATATCCCATTTTCTTCCTCGCTTCGCTTAACGCGGTTGCGCTGTGACGAATATCTCCCTGAACTCTTGGGCGTAGCGGGCGTAGTTCTTCTGCACTTTTTCCCAATCCATCTCCATCAGTTTTATCTTTGTAACCCGGGCGATCGGCTGCTCGACGTCGACCCGCGAGCTGTTCCTCCCCATTTGGCGGATGATCTCCTGGCCGTCGCGCGAAAGAATATAGTCGATAAAGACCTTGGCGGCGTTGGGCCGAGGCGCGCCTTTCGGCAGCATCACGCAGACCGGCGGGTTCGGGGCGAGCGGCTCGATGGCGTGCCAATCGACGGGAGCGCCCCTGCGCTTAAGAGCTTCGGCCTCATGGACTCGCAACGTCGGCGCCAACGCGAACTCTCCCGCCGCCATGAGCTGGCCGAGCAGCGTGTGGCCGCGGCGGATCTGCGGAAGCTGTTGGGCAATCCGGCGCATCAACTCCTTTCCCTTCTCCTCCCCCATGAGCTGCAAAATGGAGGCGTACCATTGGACGTCCTCTTCCTCCAGGCCGACCAGCCCTTTCCAACGGGGGCTTGCCAAATCCTCCCAGCGCTTCGGCACTTCCTGAGCCGGCGTCAGTTTTGTGTGATAGCCCAGGACCTCAAGGTTCCAGTAGATGCCGCTCCAGTAGCCCTCGCGGTCTTTCAGCGCGGAGTTCACCCGTTCGCGCTCGGGCGAGCGGTACGGCGCAATATATCCGGCGTCTTTCAGCAGCCAGGCCTGAAGCCCGCTGATAATATAAACATCCGCCAGATGGCGGCCGGCCTTGATTTCAGTGGTGATGCGTTGAATCAGCCCTTCTCCGGTCGCGCGGAACGGCTCGACGGCCAGATAGGGCGCGCGCTGGCGAAAGCCGTCGAGAATCTTCTGCGTGTCGGGAACATTGCTGGTGTGGTACAGGACCAGCGACTTCTCCTCCCGCGCCTTTACCGTCCAGTCCTGCGCGAGTACGACGCTGTTCATCAGGATGGCGACTGCGCTTAGCAACGCCACTTGCACTCCTCTACTCGGCAACAAGTACCTCATGAGACTTCTCCGTATCCCGTATCCCGTATCCCGTATCCCGTATCCCGTATCTCCATCCTCCATCCTGTATCCTGCATCGCGCATCCCGCATCCCCGATTTTCCGACTCCCCGATTCCCCGCTTCTCCGGTTCTCCCCGTGCCCTATCTGCTCCCGATCTCTTTCAGCGCCTCTCTCAGGTAGCTTTGATCCACATACTTCGCCGGCGTCGGCGGCGACCCCTTCATCTGCATCCGCTCGGCGTAAATCTGAATGACCACCTTGACGCCCTCGATGTTGAGGTCGGCGTTGGGGTCCCAGATGCGGTTCTCGGTGTAATACTCCCAACCTTGGCGGGCTTGATCCGCCTTCAAGTTCATCTCCTTGGCCAGAAATGCGATGGCCGCCTCTTTGTTGTCGTAGAGCCAACGCATCGACAACGCCATCGCTTTCATGAAACGGACGAGCAGCGGTCGGTTCTTTTCCGCCCACGACCGCTTCGACGATATCTCGGTTAGTTGATAGTTGGGGATGACGTCGACCACCCGGCCGATCACGTTGAAGCCCATGGCCGCCGCGTCGAAACTCAGCGGCACCGCGATGATGGCCGCATCGACCCGGCCTGCCGTGAGAGCGATGAAGGACTGCGCCGAGCCGCCGACGTTGATGAGCTTGTAGTCGCGCGGATATTCCAACCCTTTCGCTTGCAGCACTTTTCTGAGAACGAAAGCGGTCCCCGAGGTGAGGCCGGAGGAGCCGATCGTCGCGCCGCGCAGATCCTCGTAGGTTTTGAATTTCTTCGCCGCCATGATCATATGGGTCAACCCGTTGATAATCCCCCCGATCGAAACGAGATCCGCTCCCTGCTCCGCGGCGGCAATGCCGGCGTCGATCGCGCCGCTCGAAACATAAACAGACCCGCCGAGCAGCGCCATCATCGACTTATCGGCGCCGGAGATCAGAACGAGTTGAACGTCCAGCCCGTTGCGGTTGAAGAAGCCCTGCTTCAGCGCCACCCACATCGGACTGTAGCCAAGCGTCTTGGAAGAAGCGCTGACCGGAAATTTGACTTTCTCCTGGGCTGAGACGAAGGAACCCGTAGCAAGCAACACCAATACGGCGATCACGCGAGCGATCTTCATGGTCGTTATTCTCCGTCGTGAGCGGGTTCGTGCTCGGGCGCGTGATTTAGTTTTGTCTTCGTTTTTTTCATCCACGAACACGAGCCACGATCGCGAGCACGGTATTTATTTATTCTCCTCCCATTTATACGCCCCCAGCCCCGGCTGATATCTTTTCTCTTTGAACTGTTGAATGCCGGGTCGTCCGCCGTGCTGCTGCGTTACGCGCTGAGAGATCAGCCCGGATATTTCATACGCCACGTCGGGCGAACTATAAAAGGTGTAGTACCAGGCCTCCTTGACCGCCTTCAGCGCAACCGGGTCCTTCTCGGCCAGATTGTGCGCGATCTCCATGGTCTCTTTCTCCAGTTCCGCCCGCGGCACCGCTTTGGTGATGAGTCCGATGCGCTCCGCCTCTTTTGCCGTGAAGGTCTTGCCCGTGAGCGCGTAGAAAAGTCCGTGCTTGGGCTGGAGATGCTCGGTCAGCACGATGGTGACTTCTCCGCCGGGAAAATGGCCGAAGTTGACCTCGGACAAACCGAATACGGCGTCCTCGGCGGCGATCGCGATGTCCGCGGCGGTGACGACCGTGAAGCCGCCGCCGAAGCACCAGCCGTTGATCATGGCGATGACCGGCTGCGGCATCGTGCGCAGCAGCTCATTGCGCCAGCGCCGCGACAAATCGCGAACCTCATCCCGAACGCTCTGCGGCTGCGAGTCCATCTCGAGGAAATACTGCTTCAAATCCTGTCCCGCGCAAAAGCTCGGCCCAGCGCCGGTTAAAATAATCACCCGCGTCTCTTTGTCGTAGCGCAGCTCGTTCAGCGCGGCGTACATGTCGCGGTGGAGCTGCGGGCTCATCGCGTTGCGCTGCTCCGGCCGGTTGAACGTAACCGTCGTGATCCCGTTCTTCTTCCCGACCAGGATGGTCTTATAATCTGTCATATAAACTCCTTTCGTTTTCAGTAAGTTAAGTGATTGATTTGAATGTTTCCTTCAACTGCTCTTTAGCCACCTTGCCCAACTCCGTGTGCGGCAGGGAGTCAACGATCTCCACGGACTTCGGAACTTTGTAAGATGCCAGCCGCTCCTTGCAGAATTGAATCAGCTCGTCGCCGCGAAGCGCGGCCCCCTGGCGCGGAACGACCACCGCCGTCACGACTTCTCCCCACTTCGCATCGGGCAGGCCGATCACCGCCGCTTCCAGCACGTCGGGGTGATGATACAGCACCGTCTCGATCTCCAACGGATAGATGCTGATGCCGCCGCTCTTCACCATATCCTTCTTTCTTCCGACGATGTAGAGATAACCGTCTTCGTCAAAATAGCCCAGATCGCCGGTGTGAAACCAGCCGTCGCGAAACGATGCAGCAGTCGCCTGCGGATTTTTGTAGTAGCCCTGGGTAGCGAGCGGACTCTTGCAGATAATCTCCCCCACCTCGTTGACGGGCACCGCGTTCAGCGCGTCGTCGACGATGCGCAGCTCCACGCACCAGACGGGGCGGCCGGCCGAGAGCGGTTTCGTCGCCATATCTGCGGGCTTGGATATCGCCATCTGCCCGGAGTCCGTAGACGCGTAGGTCCGATAGATATTCGGCGTGATATATTTTCTGAGCCCTTCCAACACGGGGCCGTGGACCTTGCCGCCGGTGATGGCGAGACAGCGAAGCGAGCTGGTATCGTATTTCTCGACGTCAGGGACTTGCAGCAACCGCTCGCACATGGTCGGAACGGCCCCAAGATAAGTCACCTTGTCATTTTCGATTGTCCTTAAGACTTCGCGCGGATCGAACCGTTCATGCAAAATCATCGTGCCGCCGAAGTACAAAATCCCCAGAGTAAACGATCTCCCGGCGCTGAAGTAGATCGGAGATGAGAGCAGCCCCGTGTCGTGCACGCCAAGTCCTTTCTCGATGGCGTTGTTGATGCAGTGAAGAACATAGGCCCGGTGAGTCGTCAGACAGCCTTTGGGAAGACCTGTGGTCCCCGAAGTGATCAGCACGGCGACGGGATCGTCTTCCCAGACCTCTACGGCCGGCTCCTCCGCGTCCCCTTCATCCACCAAACGTCCGTAGGCTGCCTGCGAGAGCTCTATCGTTTTAAGCGAAGCGAGATGGTTTGCCGTCCTCGCTTTTGCGAACTCATCCGCGCACGCTGTCTCAAGAAACAGCGCGGCGGGCCCGAGCGAGGATAGGACGGCGCCCATCTCCAGCGCGCGCCACTTCACATCGAGCGGAACCGACAAAGCTCCGATCTTCGCCAGCGCGAAGAAAATCTCCAGATGCTCGATCCGGTTGCCGACCAGGAGCGCCACAGGATCGCCTTTCTTGATGCCCATCTCCAGGAGAGCGCGGGCCAGCCGATTAACCCTGGCGTTAAGCTCCCGATAAGTGGCCTGCCGCCTGGAGTCTTTAATGGCGACTTTAACCGGATACTTCCAGGCGTTCCGCCTGAGCGCGTCGGCTATCAACAGGAACTTTTCCATTTGCGATGTTAGATTTTGGATTTTAGAATGAACAACCCCGCAGCAAGCTGCGGGCTATCAAGAGGCCCTCGTATGACTTTTCCCCAAGTTGTCACCCCCGAATGTTTTAATCGTGGTTCGACGGTGCTCACCACGACCCTGAGCCACGTCGAATGGGTCGGGGGTCCAGTCCGAAATTCGCCTGGATTCCCGCTAAAAGCATGCGGGAATGACGGACTCTACCAGAGCCACCAACTACCACTGCCCTGCAAGCTGCGGGGAATAAACTCATAGCGAGTTATTCGGAAATCGGCAATCCAAAATCCAAAATTCTTACTTGCCCTTCCAGATTGGCGTCCGCTTCTCCGCGAACGCGCGCGGCCCCTCCTTGCTGTCCTCGGTCGTGCCGATCAGCGCCGAGAGATCCGCCTCCAGGCGCAACCCTTCTTCCAGTGGAAGGTCGAAGCCCTTGCGGATCGCTTCCTTTATATAGCGGAGCGAAAACGGCGCGCCCTTGAGCAGCGTCTCAGCCATGCGTTCCGCGGCCGCGATCAGCTCCTCGCGCGCCACGACTTGACTGACCAAGCCGATGCGAAAGGCCTCCTTGCCGTCGATCAGTTGACCCAGGAGACAGATCTCCAATGCCTTGGCGATTCCCACGGCACGCGCCAGCCGCTGGGTCCCGCCGGCCCCCGGTAAAATCCCGTGCCGCACTTCGGTGAGACCGAGCTTGGCATCTTCGGCGGCGATTCTGAGATCGCAGGCGAGCGCCAATTCCAAACCGCCGCCGACGGCGTAGCCGTTGATCGCAGCGATCGTCGGCTTGGCGATCGCGGCCACCGCCTTGGTGGGCGTGTTGGCCTCCGGCGCCGTCTTCACCTGCCGTCTGTCGATGACAGAGACCGGCGCGCCCTGCGCCCTTTCTTTCAAATCCATCCCGCTGGAGAACGCTTTCTCGCCCGCGCCTTTGAATATAACGACGCAAACGCTCTCGTCTTGCTCCGCTTCACGACACGCGCTCACGATCTCCTGCGCCATCTCCTGATTGATCGCGTTCATCGCGTCGGGCCGGTTGAAAGTGATCCAGCCGATCCGGTTTTTGACTTCGTAGATGACGGTGCCGAGCTGCATGCGTCCCCCCTCTATCGTTCTGAGTCAGAAATGCGATAAATTAACGAGATCCCCACTCCTCGTCATTCCCGCGCAAGCGGGAATCCAGGCTCCTGACCCTTCCTGGATTCCGGCTCGCGTCAGCCTCTGGCTGACTTGGCCGGAATGACGTTGAGAATTGGCGACGGTTTTATGACACACCACATTAGCGCCCTCTGGTTTTTCGCTCTTCCTCGAGTTTTTGGAGGAATGAGAGATCGAGAATATCGGTCGGATTTAGCGACATCGCGGCCAGATCCTTGTCGTTCTTTATCACGTTTTCGATGGACTTCGCCGTGATGACGGGCAATCCCGGCGTGAGCTGGGTGTAAGCCCGGCGCGTCTCTTCGAGTTCTTCAACCGCGTTGGATCTGTAATACTCGCCGAGAAACTTGATTACCCGGTCTTTGTTTTTTTCGTCGCGGTAAAACTCCATTCCCTCCGCCAGGCCGCGCATGAAGCTCATCACCGTCTCCGGCTCCGCCTTGATGAAAGAACGGGTCGTGAAGACGGCGGAGATCGGGTATTGAAACTCCTGCTTGGAAATGTCGAGCAGCACCGGGTAGCCGCCCTTCCGCGCAAGCAGCGTGTAGGGCGGCTGCGCCACCGTGGCGTCGATATGTCCGGCGGTCAGCGCCGCCCAGCGCTGCCCCATGCCGCCCGCCGCCAGGATCGTCACCTCTTTTTCCGGGTTCAACCCCAACTGCTGCGCGGCGTAGCGGGCGATGAAGTCGGAGCTGGCGCCGATCTGACTCACGCCGATTTTCTTACCTTTAAGCTCCTCCGCCTTTCGTATCGACGGCGTCGTGACCAGGACGTAATCGAGCTTGTTTCCCACCGCTCCGATCAACGTGATCTCCTTCGCCCCACGCGCCCACGCCCGGATGCCCGCAGGCCCGGCCTCCATCTGGATCGAAAGCTCTTTGGCCAGAAGCGACTGAATGGCGGTCACGCTGCCGCGAATATAGACCGGCTTCAGCTTCAGGCCATATTTCTCGAACGCTCCGGAGCGATACGCCACCCAGAAAAAGCTCGTCGAGCCGCCGAGCGGATACGACGTGTTGATCTCGCGGAGCGCCTTGGGCTGCTGCGCCTCAACTGAAACGCAAAGCGCAAAGACCATAGCGCAAAGAGTAAGGACCGTGATGTTTTTCTTCATATCTTTTTCTCTGCTCTCTCCACTCGTCACTCGACACTTGACACTCGCCCCTTTTTACTTGATCACCTTGTTGCCCCACAATAGCGGGAGACGACGAGCATATTGAAATTGATCCAATCCGTTGATACCATCAACAATATGAAAACTATTGCTGTGACTGTTGACGAAGTCACCTTGAAACTCCTGGATGAGTTGACGGGCGCCTCCCCGCGACTTGGAAGTCGTTCCGCGCTTGTTCGAAAGGCGCTGCGCGAGTTCGCTGAACGAGAACGCCGCCGAGAAATTGAGGCGAAGGACGGCGAGGTCTTCCGGAAACACCGCAAGCACCTGGCGCACCAGACGCGCCTTCTCGTCGCGGAACAGGCGCGCCCGTGAGACGAGGCGAGATCTACCGCACGCGCGAGCGCGTTCCCGAGCGCGGCGGAAAGCCGGGATTTTACGTCGTAGTGTCTCGAACATTCGTCGCCGAGCACGAAGATGTTTCGACGGTCATCTGCGCTCCTGTCTACGGAGAAGTCCTGGGACTCACAACCGAGGTTGTGTTGGGTCCGGAGGACGGCCTGCCCCGCGCCTCCGCAATCCGCTGCGATTTTCTCACGCTGATGTTCAAGAGTAAGCTCAACCACTTTGTCTCCACCTTGTCGGCAATCAAACTCGCCCAACTCAATCGCGCCCTTGCTCACGCCCTCGAACTCCCGTTAGGGTCTGGATCGATCGTCCCTTTGCGATGATGGCTGTCATTTAATCACCTTGTCCGCCCGATACAGCACCGACTGCGGGATCGTCAGGCCGATTTGCTTCGCTGCTTTGAGATTGATGATGAACTCGAACTTGATCGGCTGCTCAACGGGCAGGTAAGCAGGCTTCCGACCTTTCAGGATTTTGTCCACATAAGTGGCGGCGCGGCGGTACAAGTCAATAAAGCTCACGCCGTAGGACATAAGTCCCCCGGCTTCGACGAATTCCGCAACGTGGTATATCGTCGGGAGCCGGCTCTTTACCGCGAGATCTGCAATCTGTTTTCGGTGAGACTCAAGGATGGGGCTCGCTAGCGCGAGGACTGCGTCAGCGCGCCCTTTGCTTGCGGCTTGGAATGCAGTCTCAATATCCTTGGGATCTAGTACGTCTAGGTATTGAAGCTTCACTCCGAGCGCCCCTGCGGCGAGTTCCATCTCTTTT
>JBGPGE010000059.1:0-28149 GCA_041483675.1 Binatia bacterium | reverse complement strand
TTTCCCCAAAGTTGTCACCCCCGAATGTTTTTATCGGGGGTCCAGTCCGAGTTTCGCCTGGATTCCCGCTAAAAGCATGCGGGAATGACGGACCTTGACCCATTCGACTTTGCTCAGGGTCATGGTGAGGAAGATCGAACCATGAGAAGACTTGGAATCGCCATTACGCAGCAAGCTGCGGGGAATCGACCCGAACAGATTAATCTAAAATCTAAAATCGAAAATGAGAGGGGTTTTCATAGGGACGCACGGTTTGTTATGATGAACCATAGGGTGGTATGGCGCTGAGCTTGTCGGATATAAAAGTTCTGGTCAGAGGCGGGGGCGAGATGGCGAGCGGCATCGTCTATCGGCTGCATCGCTGCCACATGAAAGTTGTGATTACGGAAGTCGCCGCGCCGACGACCGTGCGCCGCACGGTGGCCTTTGCCGAGGCGGTTTATCGCGGGCGGCACGCGATCGAAGGCGTCGAGGCGGTGCGGGTTGAATCGGCGGCTGAAGCCTATTCCACTTGGCAGGGAGGCGCGGTCCCGTTGTTTGTCGATCCCGAGGGGAAGATTCGGGGAGAGATACAGCCGCACGTGCTGGTGGACGCGATTATGGCGAAGCGGGAAACGGGAACGGACAAGTCCCATGCGCCGCTGGTGATCGGCGTCGGCCCTGGTTTCGTCGCGGGGGTTCATGCTCATGCCGTCGTGGAGACCAATCGCGGCCACAACCTCGGCCGCGTCCTGTGGCAGGGGCAAGCGGAGCGGGATACCGGCGTTCCGGCGCCGGTTTCGGGTTACACCGACGAGCGGGTGCTGCGCGCGCCGAAAAGAGGGCGGTTCACGACGCAGCATGAAATCGGCGACAGCGTTCAAGTCGGGGATGTCGTAGCCCAGGTGGACGGCCAACCCGTCCGCGCGCAGATCCGCGGCATATTGCGCGGCCTGCTCAAAGACGGCATCGCCGTCGAACAGGGGATCAAGGCGGGTGACATTGATCCAAGGAGGGAAGCAGAGTATTGTTATCTGATTTCCGACAAGGCGCGCGCCATCGCCGGAGGAGTGCTTGAGGCTATTCTCCACTCCTTGAAGAACATCGACGAATGCAAAATATAAATCACAGAAAGCAAGAGTCAAAATAAGACTACAACCTGCTGAGGGTGGGATGAATCCAAAAAAGCTGACGATTGAAAAAGTTCAGGAGGCGCTCCGCAAGGAGAAATATATCTGCGACCGCGCGCTCGCGACCGTGGTCTACCTGTCGATCGCGATGGGCAAGCCGGTGCTGCTCGAAGGCGAGGCGGGGGTCGGCAAGACCGAAGTCGCCAAGGTGCTGGCGGAGGTGATGGAGACGAAGCTGATCCGTCTCCAATGCTACGAGGGGCTCGACGCCAACACCGCGCTCTACGAATGGAACTATCCCAAGCAGATGCTCAGGATCAAGCTGGAAGAGGTGCGCCGCGGCGACCGCGACGCCGTGGAGACGGAGATCTTCAGCGAGGAATATCTGGTCAAGCGGCCGTTGTTGGAGGCGATCCAGACCGACGGCGCGACGCCGCCGGTGCTGCTGATCGACGAGATCGACCGCGCCGACATGGAGTTCGAGGCGTTTCTGCTCGAAGTGCTCTCAGACTTCCAGATCACCATCCCCGAGATCGGCACGATCCGCGCCAAGCAGCGCCCCTATGTGTTCCTCACCTCCAACCGCACGCGGGAGATTCACGACGCGCTCAAGCGCCGCTGCCTCTACCACTGGATCGACTATCCGACGTTCGACAAAGAATACGAGATCGTCATGACCAAATTTCCCCACATCCGCGAGCAACTGGCCCGGCACATCTGCGCCTTCATGCAGCAGGTGAGGCAGATGAATTTTTACAAGCGGCCGGGGGTGGCGGAGACGCTCGATTGGGCCTCCGCGCTGCTCACGCTCAACCGCCACGAGCTGGACGAAAAGACGGTGGAGGAGACGATGGGCTGCGTTTTTAAATACCGGGAGGATCTGCACCATCTCCAGGAGGAGCTGGTCGGGAAGAAGCTCGATCTGGAGCATATTATGAAAGAGGCGGCGGCCCATTCCGCGTGAGCTATGGAAATCTCCGATGAAACGATCGGCCGGGCGGTGGAGCGCTTCGCCTCCGTGCGCGGCCGGGGAACCGTGGCGAATGTCCTCGCCTTCGGCCGGGTTCTCAAGGAGCTGGGGATCAAGATCGGTTTGAGCCAGGCGATGGACGCGAGCCGGGCGCTCGAATTCGTCGATCTCGCCCGCCGGGGCGATTTCCGCGCCGCGCTGCGTTCCAATTTGGTTTCTGACAGGGAAGAGCTGGAGCTGTTCGATCGCGCCTTCAACGCTTTCTGGCAGATGCGCCGCTCACGCGAGCTTTCCCTCGAAACCTCCGACCTTCCCTCGTTCCAATCGACGCAGCCCGAGAAAGATTCGACCGGTGGGGAAGAAAACGTCGAAGAGCTTTTGGAGTCGTTGTCCAGCCGGGAGGCGCGCGGGGATGAAGCGACCAAGGAAATCCCCATCCCCACCTACAGCCCGAGCGAGTCGCTCGCCAAAAAAGATTTCAGCGACCTGGGGATCGAAGAGAGCCGCGCCATCACCCGGGCGATTTTGCTGATCGCCACCAAGATCGCCACGCAAGTGAGCCGGCGCAAGAAGCGCTCCGTCAAAGGCGACGAGGTGGACCCGCGCTGGACCATGCGCAAGAACATCAAGTACGGCGGCGAGGTGATCGAGCTGGTGACCCGCAAGCGCCGGATCAAGAAGACGCGCGTCGTGCTGCTCTGCGACGTGAGCGGCTCGATGGATTGCTACAGCCGCTTTCTGATTCAGTTCATGTACGGCCTGCAGAACGAGCTTTGGGGCGTCGAGACCTTCGTCTTCAGCACCGCTTTGAGCCGCATCACCCACCTGATACGATCGAAAGACATCGCCGGCGCGCTGGAGCGGATCTCGAACTCGGTGGTGGGCTGGTCGGGCGGGACCAATATCGGCCGGTCGTTTGCCGCCTTCAACCGCGAGTTTGCGCCGACCCTCGTGACGCATCGAACCGTCGTCGTGATCATCAGCGACGGCTGGGACCGGGGCGATGTGACGTTGCTGGAGCGGGAGATGCGGACTCTCCGGCGCAGATGTTATAAAATCGTCTGGCTCAACCCGCTGCTGGCGAGCGAGAATTACGAGCCGCTGTGCAAGGGAATGCAGGCGGCGCTACCGTATCTGGATGTTTTCTTGTCCGTGCATAATCTCAACAGTCTGGTTACGCTCGGGCGGACGCTGCAAAAAATGGTGGCATAAGAATAGACTGTAGGGGCGCGAGGCATCGCGCCCTCCGAAGGATTTACCAAGAGGAGGTACCGACGATGGCCGGACCAGGGGCGTGTCAGGAAGATCGGGATATCAAAGGCCCGAAAAAAGGTTCGATCTATCACCAGATCAAAGAGTTTCTCGACAAGGGAGAGACGCTGGCCGTGGCCACGATCGTGTCGACCAAGGGATCGACGCCGAGAGAAGTGGGCGCCAAGATGGTCGTCACCGCGTGGGGCGAGATCCTGGGAACGATCGGCGGCGGCTGCGGCGAAGCCGACGTGAAGCGCGAGGCGATCGAGGTGATTCAGACGCGCCAGCCGAGAAGCGTGCGCGTCGATCTGTTGGACGACATTTCGTCCGACAGCCCGGCGGTTTGCGGCGGCATTATGAACGTATTTATCGAAGCGTGGTGGAAGGATAAAGAGGCAGCAGGACGTAAGCAGTAGGCAGTAAACAGAAGGTCCTTCGACGCGGCTCAGGACAGGCAGAAGATGGAGAGCTTGGTAGAGGAGTTGATACGCATCCAGGAAGAGGGCGCTGCCGGGGTGCTGGCAACCGTCGTCGAGGTCGAGCGCAACGGCGAAGTTCAGCCGGGCGATAACTGTCTCGTCCGCGACGGGAAGTTGGCGGGCGGCACGATGCGCCACGCCAAACTGCTCGACGCCGTTCTCAGAGAGGCCGAGGCGCGTCTTAAGGAAGAGAAATCGAAGATGGTTTCTTTGGAAGCGCCGGAGGCCGGAGGCAAGATCGATCTTTTTTTCGAAGTTCTCCCCTCGCCGCCGAAGTTGGTCGTTGTCGGCTGCGGCCACATCGCCGTGCCGCTCGCCAAGCTGGCGAAGGTTTTGGACTTCCACGTCGCCGTGCTCGACGACCGCATCCTGTTTGCGAATCGCGACCGCTTCCCCGACGCGGACGAGGTCCGGGTCGGAGACATGGCGGCCATGTTGAAGGAGATGTCCATCACGCCTTCGACCTACATCGTTCTCATTACGCGCGGCCATAAATACGACGAGCTCTGTCTGCGCGAGATTATGTATAGTCCGGCCAAGTACATCGGCATGATCGGCAGCCGGAGACGTATCCAGGCCTGCTTCCAGCGGTTCCGCGAGGAAGAGAAGATCGCCGAAGAGGTGATCCAGCGGGTCTATGCTCCGATCGGGCTGGACATCGGGACGGAAACGCCCGAGGAGATCGCGCTGTCGATCATGGCGGAGATCGTCAAGGTGCGCCGCGGAGGAACGGCGAAGTCGTTGTCGGGGAAATAGCTCCAGCGTGCTGGAAATTGCAAAGTGCAAAATGCAAATTGAAAAATTTAAAATTTTCACTTTGCACTTTTCATTTTGCATTGGAGCTCGATGACCCAGGCGGCGGAGGGAAGAAAGATTACCGGAGTCGTCTTCTCCGATCTAGGTCGCGCGGGGTCCTTCATGGCGCTGGATCGGGTGCGGGAATCGCTGCGGAAGAGTCTTGGATTTACTCCCTATCCGGGGACGCTGAACCTCAGGCTGGAAACGGATGAGGCGATGGAGTTCTGGCGGGAGATGCGCGAGCGGCGCGGAATCGAGATCGTCTCCCAGGATCCGGCACACTGCCATGCGCGCTGCTTCTTGGTCGAAATTGAAGGCAAGCATCGAGGCGCGGTCGTCCTACCCGAGGTGGCGAACTACCCGGAGGACAAGGTTGAAGTCATCGCTCCCGTCCGGCTCAAGGACGAACTCGGGGTCAAGGACGGCGAGCGAGTCACAATAGAGTTCGTGGATTGAGGTGCTATGAGGCGATTAATCGTCGGCATATCGGGCGCCACGGGCGCCATCTACGGCGTGAGAATCCTGGAGGTGCTCTCCAAGGTCGAGGACATCGAGACGCATCTGGTCATGACGCGCGCGGCCAAGATGACGATCCAGGTCGAGACGCCCCACTCGGTCAAAGAGGTCGAGGCGATGGCGGACGTCGTGCACGATATCAACAACGTCGGCGCGAGCATCTCCAGCGGCTCTTTTCGCACCGAAGGGATGGTGATCGCTCCGTGCTCGATGAAGTCGATGGGCGGGATCGCCCATTCGATCGGCGGGGATCTCCTGGTGCGCGCCGCCGATGTGATTCTCAAAGAGCGAAAACGGCTGGTTCTCGTCGCGCGCGAAACGCCGCTTCATCTGGGCCATCTGGAGAGCATGGCCCAACTGACGCGGATGGGCGCGGTGATATTTCCGCCGGTGCCGGCCTTTTATCACCGACCGAAAACGCTCGATGACGTCATCAACCAAACCGTCACCCGGATTCTCGACCAGTTCAACATCGATGTGAACCTGTTCCAGCGCTGGAGCGACGAGCAGATGACCCGCCATCCGCAAGCCAAGGGCGGCTCGCGCCGTAAAAAGTAAGGCGTGAGGAGTGAGCGGAGAAACTCTGCCGCAACATGCCGCGCAGCCCTAAAAAATCCCTGTCCGCCACGCAGCGCCGGAAGAAGGAGCACCTCGAGCTCTGTCTCGACACGGGCTCGGTTACCGCTCCCTCCGGCGGCGGCCTCGATCGTTATGCCTTCCTCCACAACGCGCTTCCCGAACTCGACATCGCCGAGATCGATCTCGGTGCGAGTTTTCTCGGCAAACATCTCAAAGCGCCGCTGCTGATCTCTTCGATGACCGGCGGCTTCGATATGGCGCGCACGGTCAACCGCAACCTCGCCGCCGCCGCGCAGGAGCTCGGGTTGGCCATGGGCGTCGGGTCGCAGCGGGTGGCGCTCGAAGAACCGAGCGCCGCGGACTCTTTCAAAGTCAGGGATCTGGCGCCGGACATCCTGCTGCTTGGAAATCTCGGCGCGGTGCAGCTCAACTACGGCTACGGTCTCGACCAGTGCCGGCGGGCCGTCGACATGATCGAGGCGGACGGGCTGATTCTCCATCTCAACGTTTTGCAAGAGGCGGTTCAGCCGGAGGGCAATCGGAACTTCACAGGACTGACGGACCGCATCGCGCAAGTATGCCGCGAGCTAGGAAAGCCGGTCGTCGCCAAGGAAGTGGGCTTCGGCATATCGGCGGACGTCGCGCTGCGGCTCAAAGCGGCCGGCGTCAAGGCGATCGACGTGGCGGGCCGCGGCGGGACCTCGTGGTACGCGGTGGAGGCTAGACGCGCGGCGCAGAAGGGAAAACCCGCCGAAGACACTTTTGCCGAATGGGGTATACCGACGGATGAGGCGCTGGTCCAGGTGCGCCGGGCCGTGCCGGAGATGGAGCTTGTCGCGTCGGGTGGCATTCGCAGCGGCCTCGACATCGCCAAGGCCGTCGCTCTCGGCGCGAACATCGGCGCAATCGGCCAGCCCTTGCTGGCGCCGGCTTTGGAATCTCCGGGCAAGGTGATAGAATTTTTAGGCAAGATCGTCTACGAGATCAAAATCGCGATGTTGTGCGTCGGCGCGGCGAATCTCGCGGCGCTCAGGAAAGCGCCGCTGGTGCGCAGGACTGAGTAACGAGTGCTGAGTGCTGAGTGGGGGAGGGGGACTCGGTCCTGAGCGTTCGGTCCTTGGCCGGTTATGTCGGACGAACTTAAACAGCAGGTTCTGAGTTACATCGAGAGCCATAACACCATGACGCTCGGGACTTGCGGGGAAAATATTCCCTGGGCGGCCACGGTGTCTTACGCCAGCGACGATTTGAAGCTCTATTTTTTTTCCGCGCCGGAGTCCCGCCACTGTCAGAACCTGGCCGGCAATCCACGCGTCGCGGCGACGATCCAGGAAGATTATCGGGACTGGCGCAAGATCAAGGGGATCCAGCTCGAAGGGAAAGCGAGCCTGGTCGATTCGGTCCTGGCAAAGGCGAAGGCGATGGCGGCCTACGCGCGCAAGTATCCGGAGGTCATGAAGGTCTTTGCCGATCCGGCGGGCGGAGTTTTTTACCGGGCTTTTCTCAAGGTGAAGTTTTACCGCGTGGTCCCGGAGAAGCTCTTTTACATCGACAATGAAAAGTTCGGTTTTGGGAAGAGGCAGGAGCTCATTCTAGGCGAATAACGGAATTTTAGATTTTCGATTGCCGATTTTCGATTGAATCTAAAATCCAAAACCTGTACTGAGCAGAGTCGAAGTATCTAAAATCAAAAATCGGCGGGGATTGGGAGGTTAGGAGGAAAGGTGTCGCAGCTTTTAGGCAAAGAACTGACCGAGGAGCTTTTCACCCGCCTGAAAGGCGACCATGTCGGATCGAAAAAGGGCAAGGCGATCGTGATCGTCACCGTCGACGAGCGCGGCTGGGCGCATCCCGCGATGCTTTCCTATTACGAGGTCGTCGCGAAGAGCCGGTCGAGGATCGATCTGGCCGTCGGCCAGACCAGCACGACGGCGAAAAATCTCCGCCGCACGGGCAAGATCACGTTGTTGATTACCGACGCAGGGATCAACTATTATATCAAGGGAGAGGCCCGTGAAGTTCGAGCGTCCATGGAAGCCGTGGCGTTCATGTCTTTGTTTTGCGCTCAAGTCGAGCAGCTTTCGGAAGATCAGGAGCCGGACGCGCTGATCACCAGCGGGGTGACTTTCCAGCGGCCCGAGAAAAAAGAGGTCGGGGAAATCGTCGAAAAAATTTTTCAAGGAGTGCGGAACGAACGGTGAAGCGGAAAAGACTTTGGTTTATAGCTGTTCTCGTGCTGGCGGGACTTTCGGGTCTCATTTTCTGGCAATTCACGGATGGGGGCAAGGAGTCGCCTTATGTCACCATGCCGGTGAAAAAGGGCGATATCACGCAGGTCGTCACCGCCACCGGCAGCCTCCAGGCGGTGGTGACGGTTCAGGTGGGAAGCCAGGTGTCGGGGACTATCGCCAAGCTCTATGCCGATTTCAACAGCAAGGTCAAAGCAGGCCAGGTCGTCGCCGAGCTCGATCAGGATAAATTCAAAGCGGCGGTGGACGAGGCGAAAGCCAACGTCCTTTCGGCTCAGGCCACTGCGGGCAAGGCCAAGGTAGGCGTGGAGGACACTCTGAGGACGCTCGAGCGCAACCGGGAACTCAGAAAGCGCGATCTCGTCGCGCAAAGCGATCTGGACGCCGCTCAGACCGCCTATGACAGCGCGGTGGCTCAGCTTAACGTCAACCAGGCTCAAGTCGAGCAAGCCAAAGCCGGATTAGACCAGGCCGCGGTGGATCTCAACCATACCATCATTCGTTCGCCGGTGGACGGCATCGTCGTGTCGCGCAACGTCGATGTCGGGCAGACGGTCGCCGCGTCGCTCCAGGCGCCGGTATTATTCTTGATCGCCAACGATCTTGCCAAGATGCAGGTGGATACCAACGTCAGCGAGGGCGACGTCGGCAATGTCTGGGTCGATCAGGAGGCGAATTTTACCGTGGATGCCTATCCGACGCGGCGGTTTAAGGGGAAGGTCCTCCAGGTCCGCAACGCGCCCATTATGGTCCAGAACGTAGTGTCCTATGACGCCGTAGTGGCGGTCGACAATAAGGAGCTGCTGCTCAAGCCGGGCATGACGGCCAACGTCGAATTTCTGGTCAGCCAGAGGAACGAAGTCCTGAAGGTTCCTAATGCCGCGCTGCGCTTCAAGCCGCCGTGGGAAAAGAAGGACGCGGAAGAGGTCGCGCGTCAGGCGGGTCGCGCGGACGGCGGCCGGGGGAGTCGTGGCGGCGCGCGGAAGGCGTCGGGCAGCGGAGGCGGAGGAGAGGGAAGGTCGGCTAAAGTTTACGTGCTTAAAGATATGCAGCCTGCTCAGGCTCAAGCGCGCCTGGGAGTAAGCGACGGGTCGTATACCGAGGTATTGGGCGGCGAAATTACCGAGGGGCAGGAGGTTATTCTGGCGATGTCCGAGGGGGCGAAGGCCGCTACCCAGCCTCCGGCCCGCACGAAAGGTCTCCCTTGGTTCAGATAGACGCCCTTATCCGGGTGAGGGATTTGCACAAGATCTACAAGATGGGAGACGTTGAAGTCCCGGCTCTGCGCGGCGTCAGTCTGGGTATCGACGCGGGCGAGTTCGTCGCCGTGATGGGAGCTTCGGGCTCGGGCAAATCCACCTTCATGAACATTCTCGGCTGTCTCGACCGGCCGAGCCGGGGAAGTTACCTTCTCGAGGGTCAGGAGGTCGGATCGCTTTCGCCGGACCAGTGGGCCGCCATCCGCAATCACAAGATCGGCTTCGTCTTTCAGGGCTTCAATCTTTTGCCCCGGACTACGGCTTTGGAGAACGTGGAGTTGCCGATGATGTACAATGGGCTTCGCGGCGGGGACAGATATAAGCGAGCGTTGGATGCCTTGTCGTTGGTCGGGCTGGGGGATAGACTGCACCACACGCCCAATCAACTCTCCGGCGGCCAGCAGCAGAGGGTGGCGGTCGCGCGCGCTCTCGTCAACCGCCCTTCGCTGATCTTGGCCGACGAGCCTACCGGCAACCTCGATTCCACGACCAGCGCCGAAATCATGGAACTGTTCCAAAACTTGAACGCGAAGGAGGGCATCACGGTCGTGTTGGTCACGCATGAGCACGATATTGCAGCCTATGCGAAAAGGCAGATTCACTTTCGTGACGGACTGGTCACTTCGGACGAGAAGACGGAGAAGCGAGACACGGAGTAGTGGGTAGTGAGTAGTTAGGCAGGGGTCTGCTCACTGCTGGCTTCTCACGGCTCACCGGAAAATATGGATTTCATGACTCTAAGAATCGCGCTCAGGGCGCTCAGGAGAAACAAGCTGCGCTCGTTCCTCACCATGCTGGGGATCATCATCGGTGTCGGCGCGGTGATCACTATGGTCGCCATCGGCGAGGGCGCCAAGGCGCTCGTGCGCTCTCAGATTGCCAGTCTTGGGACCAACGTGCTGGTCGTTCTTCCCGGGACGGTGACCATGGGCGGAGCGAGAACCGGCTCGGGCGGAGTGCAGTCTCTGGTGGACGCCGACGCCAAGGCGATTATGGAGGAGGTCCCCTCCGTCGCTCTTGCCTCGCCCACCCTTCGGCAGACGCAGCAGATCATTGGAGGGGAACAGAACTGGTCGGCGGCGGTCCAGGGTGTCGCGCCCGAACTGCAGCAGATCCGCGACTGGGTGGTGGAAGAAGGGCGCTTTATCAGCCCGGCCGACGTGGATGCCGCCGCCAAAGTTGCCTTGATCGGACAGACCGTTCTGGAAAATTTGTTTCCCAACGAGGAGCCCATCGATCAGATCATACGGATCAAGAAGATCCCGTTCCGGATCGTCGGCATTCTGGGACCTAAGGGACAGACCAGCCAGGGCACCGATCAGGACGACATTGTCATGATTCCCTACACCACGATGCAGAAGCGCATCATGGGCGTCACTTATGTTCAAGGCATTGCCGTCCGGGCCGTGAGCGCGGACAAGGTTAAGCAGGCCCAAACGGAGATCGCCGCGCTCTTACGGCAGCGTCACCGGCTGCCGCCGGATCGGGATGACGATTTCAATATCCGCAATCTCTCCGACATCGCCGAAGCCGCCTCCAACAGCGCGACGGTCATGGCGATCCTGCTCGGCAGCATCGCTTCGGTTTCTCTGCTGGTCGGCGGGATCGGCATCATGAATATCATGCTGGTGTCCGTGACCGAGCGCACCCGCGAGATCGGGATTCGCATGGCCGTCGGCGCGCGCAGCCGCGATATCATGCTTCAGTTCATCGTCGAAGCGGTGGTGATGGCTTCGATCGGCGGCGCGCTCGGCGTCCTGATCGGGATCGTCAGCTCCGACATCGTCCACCGGACCATGGAGTGGCCTATTTTGGTCCGTCCGGACATCGTCGCTATCGCACTGCTGGTGTCGAGCGGTGTGGGCATCTTCTTCGGCTTCTACCCCGCCCAAAAAGCCGCCCACTTAGATCCCATCGAAGCGCTGAGATACGAGTAGGGCCGGCCTCCAACGACTTGGCTTGAGCCAATCGCGCGCGAAGCCGCCATTGCCGAGCACGCCAAGCGGCAGATCCACAAACCTCCCCTCCCTACCGTGCGATCCGAAAATCGGCGAACTCTCCTTTAAACTCCTCCCACTGAATCTTTACATCGCTGACTTGCGCCCCGCGCGGCCCCTGCCGGCACCAGGCGATCAGCTCGTCGATTTGGCTTCGCGCGCCCTCGGCCAGTACCTCGACCGAGCCGTCCGGACAGTTGCGCACCCAGCCGGTGAGACCCAGTCGAATCGCCTGCTCCCGTGTCGAGGCGCGGAAGAAGACGCCTTGCACCCTTCCCTCGACACGCAAGCGGACGCGGAATTGATTTTCCGCGTTGCTCACGGTTCGATCTTTCCCACTGTAACCCTGACCCATTCGATAAACTCAGGGTCACCCTGAGCTCGTCGAAGGGTGAGCTTAGTCGAATGGGTCATAACTTGCCTGAAGCAACTTCTTAACGCAGCGCCGCAGAAGGCGCAAGGAGGCGCTGCAAATGTAAAATGAAAAATGCAAAATGAAAAGTGTAAAGTGAAAAGACAGAAGACGGCTTCTGGTCCGGCCTCTTTCCGTCATTTTAACTTTTACATTTTACAATTTTCATTTCTGAGCGAGTCGTCTCATCGCCTCGCAAGAGAGAGAAAGATCTATTGCCTACGGCCTATCGCCTGGTGCCTTCGTTGCTGTTTGACAACGGGGCTCCATCGCGCCTAAGCTTGCGTTGTTTTGTAAGGATCCGTTTACCGAAGAGCCTGCCGAGAGCCTTTTCCCCGTGAGACCTTTCGCGCCCCGGCCTTCCGTGTAAGTCGATCCCGAAGTTGCGGTGCGTGGTTCGACGGTGCTCACCACAGGCTGTCGTTCGGACTAAGGAGGGTCAACATGGCTGCGAAGTTGTATGTGGGGAATCTCCCCTATTCGGTCACCGAGGCGACGCTCGCAGAGCACTTTTCCAAGCAAGGAAAAGTGGTGAGTGCCCGGATCATCACCGACAAATTCAGCGGACGCTCCAAAGGCTTCGGCTTCGTCGAGATGGAGTCGGACGAGCAGGCGGAGCGCGCGATCTCCGCTCTGAATGGCACCGAGTTCGAGGGCAGGACCATCGTGGTCAGCGAAGCCCGGCCTCAGGAGCCGCGTGAGCCACGGTCCGGCGGCGGGGGTGGCAGAGGTCCACGCCAGAACCGCTGGTAGTCAGGAGCGATAAAATTGGGGTACCGGAGCGGTGAAGTCATGGAGTAGTGGATTTAGAAATCCAACACTCCGATACTCCCATACTCCAAGACTCCATTTTTCCGGCTCACGCGCCGATCAACGCGAGAAAATCTTTTTCCTCCAGGATCTTGATCCCGAGCTCCTTCGCCTTGGCGAGCTTGGAGCCCGGCTCGGCGCCGACGACGACGTAGTCGGTGTTCCGGCTGACGGCGGAGGCGATGCGCCCGCCCAGGCCCTCGATCCGTTTCTGCGCCTCGCTCCGCGACATAATCTCCAAACCTCCGGTCAGGACAAACGTCGCCCCCGCAAGTTTACCGGCCCGCTTAGGCTCATGCTTCAGCCGGATTCCCGCCTTAAGGAGTTTGTCGATCACTTTGCGGTTTTCCTTTTGCGCGAAGAAGCGCGCGATGCTTTTGGCCACTTCCGGCCCGATCTCCCGGACTTCCTTGAGGTCGTCCTCGCCGGCCTCCATGATCGGCTTGAGACCGCCGAAGTGGTCCGCGAGCAGCTTGGCGGTGGCCTCTCCGACGTGGCGGATTCCGAGCGCCGTGAGCAGCTTGGAGAGAGTCGCGTCCTTGCTCCGCTCCAGCGCGTCGAGCAGGTTTTGCGCCGACTTCTCCGCCATGCGTTCCAGGCCGGCCAGCTCGCCCTTTTCGAGACCGTAGAGGTCGGCGATATCCTTCACCAGCTCCCGGTCGACCAGTTGATCGATCAGCTTCTCGCCCAGCCCCTCGACATCCATGGCGCCGCGCGAGCCGAAGAATTTGAGACTCTCTTTAAGCTTCGCCGGGCAGGAGAGGCCGGAGCATCGGTAGGCGACTTCTCCCTCTTCCCGGTAGACGGCGGCGCCGCATACGGGACAGCGCTCGGGCATCTTGAACTTCCGCTCTCTTCCGCTTCGCTTCGCCGCAATCACCTCGACGACGTAGGGGATGACGTCGCCGGCGCGCTCGACGACCACCGTGTCGCCGACGCGGATGTCTTTGCGCTCGACCTCGTCCATATTGTGCAGCGAGGCGCTCTTGACCGTGACGCCGCCGACGGCGACCGGTTCCAGGCTCGCCACCGGCGTGAGCGTACCGGTGCGCCCGACCTGGGCCTGAATGTCCGCGATACGCGTCGTCGCCTGGCGCGGCTTGAACTTGTAGGCGACGGCCCAGCGCGGCGAGCGCGCGATCTCTCCGAGGCGGCGCTGTAGTTCCAGGCTGTTCACTTTGAGGACCAGGCCGTCGATCTCGTACGGCAGGTCGTCCCGCCCCCGCTCCGTCTTCGCGTGCAGCTCGCAGATCTCCTGAACGCTCCGGCAGATGGCCAGGATCGGCGCCGGTTTCAGGCCCCAGTCCTTGAGGGCTTGGAGAAATTCCGCGTGCGACGAAAAACCGTCCCTCGATCCTCCTTGGGCTATCTCTCCCATGCCGTGGCAGAAAATATCGAGCGGCCGCCTGGCGGTGATCGCCGAGTCGAGCTGCTTGAGCGAGCCTGCCGCCGCGTTGCGCGGGTTGGCGAAAAACGGCTCGCCCGCCTCTTCGCGCTCGCGGTTGAGCTTTTGAAAAGCCGCGGTTGGGAGAAAGACCTCGCCGCGGACTTCCAGTCGCCGCGCCGCGGCGCGTTTGCCGTGATGAAGGTTGAGCGGGATGGAGCGAATGGTCTTCAGATTGAGCGTGATCTCTTCGCCGTTGACGCCGTCGCCCCGCGTGGAGCCTACGGACAACCGGCCCTGCTCGTAGACCAGCTCGACGGCCACGCCGTCGATCTTAGGCTCGACGACATACTCGATCGGCTCGGAAGTCTTCAGGAAGCGCTGAATTTTTTCTTCGAACTCCTGGACCTCTTCCCGGTTGTTCGCGTTATTCAGCGACAGCATCGGCAGCGTATGGCGCACGGTGGAGAATTTTTCGAGCGGTGGGGCGCCCACTTTTTGCGTCGGCGAGTCGGCGGCGGCGAGCTCCGGATGTTGCTTCTCCAGCTCCGCCAGCCTGCGGAAGAGGCGATCATACTCAGCGTCGCTGACCAGCGGCGCGTCGAGGACGTGATATTGATAGTTGTGCTTTTCGATCTCCCGGCGGAGGCGGAGAATCTCTTTTTTGGTCTCTTCGCGGGACGGCGCCATGATGTCACCAAAAACTAGCGTGGCGTCTCAGAAATATGTCATCCTACTTCCGACCGTCATTCCGGCCGAGTCAGCCTCAGGCTGGCGAGAGCCGGAATCCAGGGAGTTGAAAAGGGCCTGGATTCCCGCTTGCGCGGGAATGACGCTGGCGGCGGCGCGTTTCTTTCGTCCAACTTCTGAGGCAGAAAAATAGCACAAACCGACGCCGGCGAGAAGCGGACCGTGTGAGAACGTTCATTGACCCCCCTGGGGGAGTGTGTTAACTAATTTTTGTAATGCGAATCGCTATCTTAGGGGCGCTCTGTTTAGCCCTGTCTTCCGGCTGCGCCATCTTCGGGCCGGCCCCGGTCGATGAGCCTCCCAAAGAGCTGGTCTGGGAGACCGACCCCGCTCCGTTCCGCAACGAAAAAAAGACCGAGATTCCCGTCGAGGCCAAGGCGATGCTCCATTTTTCCAAGGGGCAGATGCTGCTGGCTCAGGGCGAGTTCAACCAGGCCCTGCCCGAGTTCGAGGCGGCGGCCGCCGCCGATCCCGCGAACGCATTTTTGAAACACCGCCTCGCTACTCTTTTCCTGCGCAAGGGCGATTTCAAGCGGGCCTTGAAGGAGGCCGAAGAGGCTGCGCGTCTCGCGCCCCAATGGACGGAGAGCCGCCTGCTTCTGGCGGGTCTCTACTCTTCGTTGGGGGAAGACGCCAAAGGGATGCGGGAATATGAAGAGGTGCTGCGGCTTGACCCCGCCAATGAAGACGCCTTGTTGTACCTCGGAGCGCTGCAGCTCAAGCTGGGCGATCCCGAAAAAGCCACCCAGCTCCTCAACAAACTGCTGACGCTCAATCCGGCCTCCGTCCTCGGCTACTACTACCTCGGCAAGGTGAGGGCGAAAGGCCAGCTCTATCTCGCAGCGGAGGAAAGTTACCGCAAGGCGCTCGAATTGAGCCCGCGCTCCGAGCCGGTGCTACTCGATCTGGCGCTGGTCTATGAGCTGGAGGGGAAAACCGACGAAGCGATTCAAACCTACCAAAAGCTGATCGAGGCCGATCCCAAAAATCTCTGGGCGACGAAACGGGTGGCGGAGCTCTATGTCGGGCAGAACAAGCTCGATGAAGCGCTCGCCCAATTTCAGAAACTGGAGCGGATCGAGAGCGACCCGCGCGAGGCGCGGATCAAGATCGGGCTGGTGTACTATGAAAAGGGAGAGTTCGAGCGGGCCGCGACCGAATTCAACCTGGTCCTGGCCGCGGACCCGGCGAACGACCGCGTCCGCTACTATCTGGGCTCAGTCTACTCTGAGCTGAAAGTTCCCGAGCGGGCCATGGAGGAGTTTCTCCGCATCCCGGAAAAGAGCGAGTTTTTTGCCGACGCCCGTCTCCAGCTCGCCTACCTATACGACCAGAAAAACGAGCTTCCAAAAGCGATCGAGGCGGTCACGCAGGCGCTCGCCAAGAAGCAGGAGCAAAAGGAGATCTTGACTCTCCTCGCCTCGCTCTACCGCAAGGCGAAGGATCTCACGCGGGCGATCGAGACGATGGAGAAGGTAGTTGCGCTCGACCCGAAGAACGATCAGGCCTATTTTCAGTTGGGCGCCATGTACGACGACGCCAAGAACAAAGAAAAGACCATCGCCCAGATGCAGAAAGCGATCGAGATCAATCCGAAAAATGCCCAGGCGCTCAACTACCTAGGCTACACCTGGGCCGAGGCGGGCGTCCGGCTGGAAGAGGCGGAGCGGCTGATCCTGCGCGCGCTCGAGATCGAGCCGAACGACGGGTTCTTCATCGACAGCCTGGGTTGGGTCTATTACCAGAAGGGAGACCACCAGCGGGCGGTCGAGCAGTTGGAGCGCGCCGTGGAGCTGTCGAATGAAGACGCCGCGATCGTCGAACACCTGGGGGACGCCTACGAGAAACTCGGAAAGAGCGACCAGGCGTTGGAGCGCTATCGTCAGGCGCTCAAGAACGCGAAAGAGGAAGATCTGGTCAAGCGGCTCCGGGAAAAGATCGCGCGCCTGGAGAAAAAGATTTGACGCCGCCGGGCCCGCAAAAGGAAATCGTTTCTGTTCTTGCGCGTCTTGAAATGTCTGCTTGTCGGAGGGGTCGTAACCGGGCTTTCGGGCTGCGCCTGGTTAGCCTCTCAGGCGGCCCGCGCGCCCCGGCCGGAGAGCACCGAGCTGGTTCGAACAATCATCGAGCGGAACGAACGATTCCGGTCGCTCCGCACTCTGGCTTCGGTCGACTATGCCGGGCCGGACGGCAAAGCCGGATTTAAAGAGATCGTATTGATCGAGCGTCCGGAGCGGCTGCGCCTGGAGACGCTTTCGCCCATGGGCGTGCTGATGATCGTGACGGCGGATGCGAACGAGATCGCGGGATACGAGACCCGCGAGCGGCTTTTCTACCGCGGCAAAAACTCCGTGGAAAATCTCTACCGTTTTACCCGGCTGCCCATCGAGCTGGGAGAGTTGACGGCGCTGCTCATGGGGCAGCCGCCGGCCGCGCCCGGCCTGTGGCAGGCGGACGGCGATAGGATGGTGCGCGACCTGGGCGAAGGATGGAAAGAGGCGATCGGCTTCGACCCGGCGCAGTGGATACCGACCAGCTGGCAGCGCACCGACCCTCAAGGCAACGTCCAGTTAGCGGTTCAGTTCAGCGAATTCTTCCCGACGCCCGCCGGACCCTTCCCGCTGACGATCGTCTTCGAAGAGCCGGGGAGGCGACGACGCCTCCAGCTTCGCTACGAGGAGCCGGAAATCAACCTGGGGTTCGAGCCCGCCCGTTTTGTCCAACCCAAGCCCGACGGCGCGCGCGAAGTCCCGCTGGAATCTCTGGGAGGCTGAAGGCGTGAGGAGCGTGGCGGCGCTGTTGTGGATCGCGTTCGTCTTCGCGTTGAGCGGCGACGCGCGCGGGCAACCGGCGGAAAAGCCGGTCACCGGCGACTGGCTGCTCTGGCATCTTTCCTCCGATCCGGAGCAACTCAACCCCCTCACGGCCAGCGATAAAGACTCCGACGATATCTCGCAGCACATTTTCGAGACTCTCCTCCAACGAGACGCGCGGACTCTCGAGCTGAAGCCCTATCTCGCCGAGGCTCGGCCCTCCATTTCCAAAGACAAGCTCACCTATACTTTTAAAATTCGTCGCGACGCGCACTACCAGGACGGAAGGCCTTTGACCGGGGAAGACGTTCTCTTCAGCATCAAGGCGATCAAGTGCCCTCTGGTCAACGCTCCGTTCATGCGGGTCTATTTTAATTCCGTGGTGGACGCCGATCTCGTCGACGACTACACGATCCGTTTCGTCACCAAAGAGCCGTACTTTCTCAACGAGAGCGTTCTCGGCCAGAACATTAGAGTCATGCCGCGCCATTATTACGATCCGCAAAATCTCCTCAAGGACGTAACGGTGCGGGATCTTCTCGGCGATCCCGCCAAGCTGCCCGAGAGCGTCAGGAAGTTTGCGGACAACTTCAATAAAAACTACAGCCGCAACCCGATGGGCAGCGGCCCGTACAAGTTCAGCGGCTGGAAGACCGGCCAGGAAGTCGAGGTGGTCCGCGACCCGAATTATTGGGGCAACGGCAAGGCGGGCATCGAGCAGGTTTACCTCGATCGCGTCAAATACCGCGTCGTCAACAATCCGGACGCGGCTCTGGTGACGCTCAAGAGCGGCGGTCTCGACGCGATCGAGACGTTGACTCCCATACAGCACGTGCGCGGGACGGTCAGCGAGAGATTCAAGCGCGAATTCCAAAAATTCGAATATTTCATGCCCGCGTATTCTTTCATCGGCTGGAACAACGACCACCCCATTTTCAGGGACAAACGCGTCCGCCAGGCCATGACGTACTTCACCAACCGTCAGCAGATGGTGAAGACGATTCTCTTCGGCCTCGGACAGGTCGTCGAAAGCCCGGTATATTTTTTCCGCCCCGAGTATGACAAAAATCTTTTCAACTATCCCTATGACCCGAACAAAGCGATGGAGTTGCTCACGCAAGCCGGCTGGAAAGACAGCGATGGGGACGGAATCCTGGATAAGATCATCGACGGAAAGAAGGTCCCGTTCCGCTTCGAGTTTAAGATTCCCGCGGGCAGCTCGACCGGCAAGAGCGTGCTTCTCGTCATTCAGGACGAGCTCAAAAGGCACGGGATCGCGGCCAGCGTGCGCGAGCTCGACTGGACGATCTTCTTGGACGACACGAAGAATCATAAGTTCGACGCGGCGATCATGGGATGGGCCTTTCAGGCGAGCGAGCCGGACGACTATCAGGTGTGGCATTCGTCTCAAGCGGTGAAGCAAGGGTCGAATTACATCAGCTACAAAAATCCGAACGTGGATCGTATTCTGGAGGAATACCGGCGCGAGTTCGACGAGAAAAAGCGCATCGAGCTTTACCGCCAGTTCCAGCGGATTCTGAACGAAGACCAGCCCTACACGTTCATGTTCGTGCGCAAAGCGGTGAGCGCCGTCCAGCGGCGCTTTCATAGCGTGGAAGTTTACCCCGAAGGGCTGAAGCCTTTGGAATGGTGGGTGCCGCGCTTGGCCCAAAGATATCCCAGGAAAGTCATGGTCCAGTAGCTTCGGCCATGGGAAATTATTTAATTCGGCGCCTGCTGCTTCTGATCCCGACTTTTATCGGTATTACCCTGGTCGCGTTTCTGG
Organism: Binatia bacterium; assembly: GCA_041483675.1. GTDB lineage: Bacteria > Desulfobacterota > Binatia > UBA9968 > UBA9968 > 2-12-FULL-60-19. Next base: position 8,984 of record JBGPGE010000059.1, on the reverse strand, counting down.
TGATGCGCCTGGCGCCCGGAGATCCCGCCGAGATGCGCGTCGCCGGCGGACTAAGGGGCGCGGGCGAGGGGGCGATATCGCGGGACAAGCGCGGCGATCTCGACGAGGCGTTGGCACAGTGGCGCGCTCAATACGGTCTCGACCGGCCGCTCCACGTTCAATATGCGATCTGGTTGAAGAATCTCTTTACGTTGAATTTGGGCGAATCGTTCAAGGACAACCAGCCGGTATGGAGCAAGATTCGCGAGCGGCTCCCCGTCACGATCAAAATAAATTTGTTTTCTATCCTGCTCGTCTATCTCATCGCCATCCCGCTCGGCATCTACTCGGCCACGCGTCCAAACTCGTTGGGCGATCAATTGACGACCCTGGCGGCTTTCGTTCTTTTTGCCGTTCCTTTGGTATGGGCCGCCACGATGGCGATCGTCTTTCTTTGCGGGGGAGATTTTTTGTATCTTTTTCCCCCCGCCGGAGTGACTTCCCTCGACTACGCTCCGGAATGGACGCTCTGGGAAAAAATTAAAGATCAGGCCTGGCATCTTTTTTTGCCGGTCGTGCTGCTCTCCTACGACGGCTTTGCGGGGCTCTCGCGCTACATGCGTTCGAGCATGCTCGAGGTGTTGGGGCAGGATTTTGTGCGCGTGGCGCGAGCGAAGGGCCTGTCTGAAAGCGTCGTGATCTTAAAGCACGTGCTGCGTAATTCATTGATTCCCATGGTGACAATCCTGGCCTCGATTCTCCCGGAATTGATCGGCGGCAGCATCATCATCGAAACGGTTTTCTCCATCCCCGGCCTGGGGCAGCTCGGCTATGAGTCGGTGCTGTCCCGCGACTATCCCACGGTGATGGCGCTTTTGACCGTGACCGCGTTGGTGACGCTCGTCGGCATTCTGCTCTCCGATCTTCTGCTCTCGGTGGTCGATCCGAGAATCGCCTTTGGAAAGAGGGGACAATGATCCCGCCCAATGACGAGAAGTTGAGCCCGCCGGGAATCCAGGCCTCCGCCAAGGGAATTTGGACGAGCGGAGGTCTTTGGTCCTCCGTCTGGAGGCAATTCAAACGAAGCCCAATTTCGCTGGGGGCGTTCTATGCCGTCTGTCTGCTCATTCTGATGGCTTTGTTTGCGGATTTCCTGGCCAACGACCAGCCTTATTATCTGCGCTACCGGGGAAAAACGTATTTCCCCATCGTTCAGAATTATTTCGTCAAGCTCCGACTCTCTCAGTGGCCGGCGGAACTGCTCAATGTCGATTTTAAAAAACTCGACGGGGCTGAAACTATTTTCCCTCCGATTCCGTACCGTCCGACCAATATCGATCTTTCAGCGCCGTTCGAAAGCCCTTCATCGCGCCATTGGCTCGGCACCGACAAACTCGGGCGCGACATCATGGCGGGCATCGTCCACGGTTCGCGGATTTCGCTCTCCGTCGGTTTTGTCGCCGTCGGTATCGCGGCGGTCGTCGGAGTCATTCTCGGCGCGCTCGCCGGCTTCTTCGGCTCCTGGGTCGATCTGGTCATATCGCGCGTTTTCGAGGTCATGCTGTGTCTGCCGACGTTTTTTCTTTTGATCACGATCGCGGCGACCCTGCCGCCGAGCATTTTTCTCATCATGGCGATCATCGGCCTCACCGGCTGGGTCGGCATCGCGCGCTTCACCCGCAATGAATTTTTAAAGATCCGCAACCTCGATTATGTGACCGCCGCGACAGCGCTCGGCGTCTCGACGCGGAAGATCATGTTCCGCCATATCCTGCCCAACGCTCTGGCGCCTGTGATGGTCTCGGTCGTCCTGGGAATCGCCGGGGCGATTTTGATCGAGTCGAGCTTAAGCTTCTTGGGCATCGGCGTGCCGGCCGATACGGTGACCTGGGGCTCGATCTTGAACGAGGCGCGCAGCAACAACTTCGCCTGGTGGTTGGCGGTGTTTCCGGGGACGGCGATCTTTATCACCGTGCTCTCTTACTATCTGGTCGGCGAGGGGATGCGCGACGCGCTCGATCCGAGGCTCAGAGGCTCGCGCTGAGGACTGAAAGAAGTGCTGAGTAACGAGGACTGAGGACTGAGTCGGGAGAAAGACGTTCAGGATCCGGTCCTGGAAGGAGTGCAGTATGACGATCGTGAGGGTTCTTGTCCTTGCGTTTTTGGCGCTCGTCCATCCGGTCATGCTCGCCGCGCAGATCACCAAGCCGGTTTACGTCTCGCTGCCGAGCGCGGGAAACATCCAACACCTGGCGCTGACCGCGGCTAAGTACAAAGGCTTCTACGACGAGGCGGGCCTCCCCAACGCGCAGGTGGTTTACCTGCGCGGCAACGCGATCAACGTGCAGGCGATCGTCTCCGGCAGCGTCCAGTTCGCGTCGGCCTTCGGCCCCGCCATGCAGGCGATGTTTCGCGGCGAGCAGCTCCGCATCGTCGTCCAGATATTCAATCAGATTCCTTTCAGCCTGATCACCCGGCCGGAGGTGAAAAAGCTCGACGAGCTGAAGGGCGCCAAGATCGCCGTGACCTTCGGCGGCTCGACGTACAGTGTGTTGTTGGCGATGCTCAATCATTTCGGCCTGCCGCAGAATTTCGGCGAGTATTTGAACATGCCCGGCGACCAGGCTAAGGCGGCGGCGCTGATGCAGGGGACGGTGGCAGCGGCGCTGATGGCGCCGCCGGCGGACGGGCCGGTGCTGAAGGCGGGGTTTAAACGGCTCATCTATCTCGGCGAAGTTTTCAAAGGCGTGCCGTTCAGCGCGATGCTGACGACCGCAAAAATGATTCAAGAAGAGCCGGAGCTGGTCGAGCGCACCGTCAGGGCGGTGGTCAAAGCCATGCTCTACATCAGGCAGAATCGCGAGGGCGGCATCGATCTCGTCATGCGCCACGGCAGGGTGGACAAGGAGATCGCCTCGTCGCTCTACGATCTGGCGCGCGACGCCTTTACGCCGGCGCTCAGCGCCGACGGGATCATGAAGCGCGCCGAGCTGGAGATCGCCACGCTCAAAGAGCGGCCCAACTTCGATCCCAACAAATTCATGGACGACCGCTTCTTGAAAAAGGCGATGGCGTCGTTGGGAGTGAAAGAATAGTAGGCTCTAAACATTTTCGATTTTAGATTGCCGATTTTCGATTGGGGGGACAGGAAGCATGAGCAAACTAGTTTCAACTAGAACTCAGAGGGTTCTTTCCGACAATCTAAAATCCAAAATCTAAAATCGAAAATTGGGCGGTGAGGAATATACAATGCCGGCACAGGAGCGGACACTGGAAGAGGTAAAGCGGGAGATTTTGCGGCGCGTCGGAAGGACGAACCCGTTTGAGAGGACAAAGAAGGAGGATGCGGAAGAGGTGCTGGGCCGGCTGAAGTGCCTGGAATCGGACGCTTGGGGGGTAGAATGGGGAAAGATCGGCGCGCGCTATGAAGCGGTAGCGACCGAGCAGGAGAAGAAAGGTCGAAGCAAAGAGGCCGGCGAAGCTTACTATCTCGCCTATGAATACTACCGCATCGGCCGCTATCCCGTCCCAAGTAGCGCCGAGAAGATGAATTGCTATCGCGGCGCGATGAGAAATTTCCTCAAGGCGGGCCGGTATCTCGATCCGCCGGTGGAAAGAATCGAGATTCCCTTCGAAGGCAAGACGGTCGTCGGCTATCTACAGATCCCGCGCGGCGGGGTGGCGCGTCCGCCGATAGTCATGCACTGGGGCGGCGTGGACGGTTGGAAGGAAGATTCGCGCGGGCAGAGCGAAGCGCTCCATCGCCTCGGCCTCGCGACGTTCGTCATCGACATGCCGGGCACCGGAGAAAATCCCGTGCTCGGCCAGGAGCCACGCGCGGAGCGGATGTTTTCCGCGGCGACGGACTATCTCGAAGGCCGGAGCGATCTCGACGGCAAGCGCATCGCGGTGATGGGCCGGAGCTTCGGCGGCTACTGGGCGGCGAAGCTCGCCTACACTGAAGCCAAGAGGCTCAAAGGCGCGGTCAACTGGGGCGCGGGCGTCCACTACACGTTTCAGCCGGAATGGCTCCGCCGCGCGCTTACCGAGACCGCGTCGCAGTATCTGATGGGTCCGGCGAGCCTGCTCGACTCGCGCTCGTATATCTTCCGCGTGAAATCGCTGGAAGAAGTGCTGGAGATCGCGCCGCGCCTCTCGCTCAAGACGCAGGGGCTGCTCGATCAGCCGAGCGCGCCGCTGCTGTTCGTCAACGGCAAACACGACGACCAGCATCCGGTGGAAGACATCTATCTCGCAATGGAGCACGGCGATCCCAAAGAGGCGCGCATCTTCGCCGACGGCGGCCACATGGGGCGCATTCCCGGGCAGCGCAACGACGAGGCGCTGACTGTGGCGACCCGCTGGTTGCAACAGCGGCTCTCTTAGGAAAGGAAAAAAGATGGCCAGAATCTCTCTTATCGAGAAAAAAGAGGATCTGCCTGCCGAACACCGAGGCACCTACGACGCTATAGCGCAGAGCCGCGGCCAGGTACGCGGACCGTTTTTGGCGCTACTGCATAGCCCGCCTCTCGCGGAGCGGACCGCCCACTTGGGCAGCTACATCCGATTCGAATCCCAGTTGGATCCCAAAATCCTGGAGCTGGCTGCGCTGGCGGCGGCGCGCGAGCTGGAGTGCAAGCACGAGTGGGCGGCCCATATCGGACACGCGCAGAAGGCCGGCGTCAGTCTAGAGACGATTCGCGCGGTTCATCAACGCAAGGGGCCTGAGAGCTTCTCTTCCGAAGAGGCTCAGATTATAAGCGGCGTTCAGGAGTTGCTCCGTTCGCATCGTCTCAGCGAGCGGACGTTTCAGGCGCTGTACGCCCGGCTGGGCGAGAGGGGCATGGTGGAACTGATCGCTACGATCGGTTACTACGCGATGCTCGCCTGCACGCTCAACGCCTTCGACGTGGTTTCTACGACCGCCCCGGAGGATCTAACAATCTGATCCGCGTCGATGAGGTTGTTTTTTAAGCGGGATTCGACTAACAAAAGAGCCTCCCTTCCCGGACGTAACCGATGGCTGAGCTGATTCGCGTTAAAGACCTCCGCACCTCTTTCTTCACTCCCGAAGGCGAAGTGAAAGCTGTCGACGGCGTGAGCTTCGAGATTGGCGAGGGAAAAACGTTGGGCCTCGTCGGCGAGTCGGGCTGCGGCAAGAGCGTGACCGCGCTCTCGATCATGCGCCTAGTGCCGTCGCCGCCGGGGCGGATCGTCGGCGGGGAGATCCTCTACCGGGGCCGCGACCTCTTGAAGCTCGACGGAGAGTCGATGCGCAAGATACGCGGCAACGAGATTTCGATGATCTTCCAGGAGCCGATGACCTCGCTCAACCCCGTCTTCACCGTCGGCAATCAGATCGGCGAGGCGATCCACCTGCATCAGGGGCTGGGCAAGCGAGAGACGCGCGCGAAGACGATCGAGATGCTCAAGCTGGTGAAGATCGCCGACCCCGATTCCCGCGTCGACGATTATCCCCATCAACTGAGCGGCGGCATGCGCCAGCGCGTCATGATCGCTATGGCCTTGTCCTGCAATCCCAGCCTGCTCATCGCCGATGAGCCGACGACCGCTTTGGACGTGACCATCCAGGCGCAGATCATGGAATTGATGCAGGAGCTGCAGGAACAGCTCGGCATGTCGCTGTTGCTCATCACGCACGATCTTGGTGTCGTGGCGGAGCAGGCGGACGAAGTGGGGATCATGTACGCCGGCAAGATCGTCGAGCGCGCGCCGACGAAGCAGATCTTCAGCCGCCCCCTTCATCCCTATACCGTGGGGTTATTGAACTCTCTCCCCGGCGCGCGAGGACACAAAAAGCGGCGGCTCGACGCGATACCCGGCGTCGTGCCCAGCCCGCTGGAGCTGCCCGGCGGCTGCCGCTTCCGCGATCGCTGCCCCAAGGCGGCGGCGATGTGCGCCGGGGCGGAGCCGGAGCTCCTGGAAAAAGAACAGGGTCATGCAGTCGCCTGCTACTTTGCGTAACTCCCTCACCCTCGCCCTCTCCCAGAGGGAGAGGGAAGGGGTGAGGGTGAAAGCCGAATAGTTACTGTTATGAGTTTACTCGAAATTCGCAATCTTAAAAAATACTTCCCCGTCGGCGGCGGTCTCTTCTCGCGCCGCAAGGGAGAAGTCAAAGCCGTGGACGGCGTCAGCCTCACGATTCAGGAAGGCGAGACCGTGGGCCTCGTCGGGGAATCGGGCTGCGGGAAATCGACGTTGGGGAGGAGCATCTTGAGGCTCATCGAGCCGACGGCCGGTGAGGTTTTTTTTCAAGGGAAAAACGTTCTCGGTCTTTCGCCGCGCGAGTTGCGCGACATGCGGCGCGAAATGCAGATCATCTTCCAGGACCCCTACGCCTCGCTCAACCCGCGCATGCGCGTCGGCGACATCGTGGGCGAAGGATTGGAGATCCACAAGCTCGCCAGCGGAAAAAAGAAGCGCGCCCGCGTGATCGAGCTGCTGGATCAAGTCGGGCTGAGGGAGGAGCACTACGACCGCTATCCGCACGAGTTCAGCGGCGGGCAGCGGCAGCGGATCGGCATCGCCCGCGCCCTGGCCGTCAATCCGAGGTTCATCGTCGCCGACGAGCCGGTCTCCTCGCTCGACGTGTCCATCCAGGCGCAGATCATCAATCTGCTCCAGGAGCTGCAAGAGAAGAGGCATCTCACCTATTTCTTTATCTCGCACGATCTGCGCGTCGTCGAGCATATCAGCCACCGGGTGGCGATCATGTACCTGGGCAAGATCGTCGAGATCGCTCCGAGCGACAAGATTTACCAGGAGGCCAAGCACCCCTACACCCGGGCGCTTCTCTCCGCCGTGCCGATCCCCGATCCTGAACGCAAAAAAGAACGGATCGTTCTTCACGGCGATGTGCCGAGCCCGGTCCACCCGCCCTCCGGATGCAGCTTCCATCCGCGCTGCCGCTACCGCGAGGATATCTGCGACAAAGTCGAGCCCGGCCTGGAATTCGCCGACGGCCACGGCGCGGCCTGCCACGTCTTCGGTCCGGGAAAGCGGGCCTAGCGCGGGAGGCGCGTTGCCTGCGAGCGGAACTGAACCGTTTCGCAATGGCTCTGAGTTTGACGGGCTGCCTGTGGGCAGCCTTCCTAAAGCCGTTTCCCTGCCCTCATGCCGACGACTTTCTCCTTTACAACCCCCATAAGGAAGCAGTAAATTCGTGTCAGCGGTTTAGTCCAGGACGTTCCTTCGACCAGGCCGAGGACAGGTTTATCCCCGACGGCGCGCAGCGGAGTCTGTCAGAACTTCGTTGCCTCAAGGCATCAGGGATAAGATGCCCTTCGATAGGGAGACGTTCCACCCACGTGTGAAAGAGGTTCGAGGACAGCGATGGTGCGAATTATCCTGGCGCTGTTGGGCTGTGGCTTAGTCCAACTTTTGCCGGGCGCCGGCCACAGCAAAGAGCTGAAGGACACTCCCGGCGCTGAGGCTAAGGCTCGGCCCCGAGCGCCGGCGGCGTTCGGAAAACTTCCGCTCGCCTTTATCGAGAACCGGGGGCAGGCCGATCCGCGCGCGCCGTTCTACATCCGCGGCAAAGACAAAATCCTCTACTTTACGCCCACGGGCGTCACCTTCGTTCTCGCGGCGCCGCCCCAGGCGCGGGCCTCAGCCGCGCTGGCAGGCGCCGGGGCGGCTGCAACAGCAGAGTCTGCGCCGACGGCGTCGGATGTGGAAGCTCAAGCGTTCCGCTGGGTGGTCAGGCTCGATTTCGTCGGCGCGAATCCCGCCGCCATGCCTACCGGAGAAGAGCCGACGGCGGCGGTTACCAGCTATTTCAAAGGCCGTCGAGAGCAGTGGCAGATTGGACTCAAAAGTTACGCGAAGCTCGTCTATCGCGAGCTTTGGCCCGGCATCGATCTTATCTACAGCGGGACGGCGGGCAAGTTGAAATACCAGTTTCTCGTCAAGCCCGGCGCGGATCCGAAGCAAATCAGACTGGCCTACCGGGGCGCGGAATCGATCCGCGTCAACGAAGCGCAACAGATCGAGGTGACGACGCCGGTCGGAGGATTTCAGGACGACCGGCCGTCCGCCTATCAGGAATCGGGCAAGACGCGCGTGGAAGTGCCGGTCGCCTACCTGATCGATAGCGCCGGCGACATTGAGAGCCATGCATACGGTTTCCAGGTCGGCGGCTACGATCGCGCGAAACCGTTGGTGCTCGATCCGGCCATCCTGGTTTACGCCGGGTTCATCGGCGGCGCGTTGGACGACAAGGGAAACGGCATCGCCGTGGACGGCGATGGCAACGCCTACGTCACCGGTGAGACGAGTTCCACCGAGACGACTTTTCCCGATACGGTGGGGCCGGACCGGCACTTCAACGGCACGGTCGACGCGTTCGTCGCCAAGGTAAGGGCGGACGGCACCGGGTTGGTCTACGCCGGCTTTATCGGCGGCGCCGGCGACGACAAGGGCAAGGCAATCGCCCTGGAGCCGGGCTGTCTCATGGACTGCGCGGCCTACATCGCCGGCGAGACCTCCTCCGACCAGACCACGTTTCCCGTCACCGTGGGGCCGGACCTGACGCACAATGGCGGAGTCGATGCGTTTGTGGCGAAAGTGAACTCGACCGGCACGGGGCTTGTCTACGCGGGCTACGTCGGCGGCTCGGGCACCGATAAAGGGAACGGCATTGCAGTGGACAGCGCCAATCGGGCCTACGTGACGGGGGAGACGGATTCTCTCGGGACGAGTTTTCCGGACGGCGATGGCTTCGGCGCGCTGACGACGTTTGACAGCAGCCAGAACGGCGGCGTCGATGCTTTTGTAGCGAGGGTGGCGGCGGGTGGCGCGTCGCTTGAGTACGCGGGTTACATCGGAGGCTCGGGCACTGACAAAGGGAACGGCATCGCGGTGGACAGTACTAACCGGGCCTACGTGACGGGGGAGACGGATTCTCTCGGGACGAGTTTTCCGGACGGCGACGGATTCGGCGCGTTGACGACGTTTGACAGTAGCCAGAACGGCTTGGTCGATGC
>JBGPGE010000058.1:0-28952 GCA_041483675.1 Binatia bacterium | reverse complement strand
CCGCGCTTCGAGCGGGCTTCGCTCAAAGGAATATCTTCCTCTTCTTTCGATCGAGCGTCCAAGAATGACATAAACTTGTCGCTGGAACCCAATGCTGCCACCTCTCGGTCGAACTCGTCCGCTTGCTCCAGAAGGAAGTCCTCCCCCGAAGGCGAACGAATGAGCCTCCGTTTAGCTTCCGGTAGGTTTCAGCCGCAGCTTGGGGCGACGAGACACCACTGGGTGACCGGAATCTTTTTCTTTCTTCTTCAGGTCAGCGCAGATCGCCGAGAGGTCGTAGTTAAATCTCGCCGCGTGGGCTTCTCTTGCCTTGCGAACTTCATCCACTATGGGATCTGGTTTCATGGCTCGCCGCCTCCTAACTCTTCCGGTGAACAAATAACGGGACTTTCATACCCTACCGCCTCGACGGAAGATGCCATAACTCGGCCAGTTTAACAGCAACCACTCGTAGAAGCTAACTATGAATATAGCAGTCAGTGAATCCCGGACTGCAGTCACTACCGCATCGCTGCTGAACCTGTGACGCCAAGCACGACTCCTTTGCAATTCTCACGGCTGACGAGGGAACTTTAAGTTTTCTGCGACGCTCAAACGATGGGCCTTTTTCACCGTCCTATACAAACCCCATCTTCCGTCCCCAGTTTTCGGGATCCTTGAGAAAATCCACGATCTGCTTGCTCGCTTCGGCGCTGAAGTACTTCTTGCTCTGGCCGGCGCTGAGCACGTGGTCCCAGTTGGCGAGAGTGTAGAGCTTGATATCGTGTTCGGCCAGGTTTTTCCTTCCTTCGTGCAGGTTGAGGTTATCGGAGCCGTACTCGAAGATACAGAGGCAATGGGTAATCTTGGAGCCCGCGCCGCGAATGCCGATATTGAAGCGCAGCTTGCTCATCCCGTCGGTGATGAGATCTTCCACCAGCAAGACCCGCTGGTTCGCTTCCAGAATGCCTTCGATCTGCTTGGTCCCGCCGTAGCCCTTCGGCTGCTTGCGAATGTAGATCATCGGCTTCTTGAGCTCGTGCGACACAAACGCGGCGTAAGGGATGCCGGCGGTCTCCCCTCCGGCGACGACGTCGATCGCGTCGAGCCCGATCTCGGTCTCGGCCGTTTTCGCCATCTGATGGATGATCTCCGTCCGGACAGCGGGGAAAGAGAGCAGCCGGCGGCAGTCGATGTAAACGGGCGAGACGCGGCCCGAGACAAAGACGAAAGGCCGCTCCTTGTAGAACTGGATGGCCTCCGTTCGCAGTAGCATTTCACCGATCCGATTGGCAACTTCGCTCATGAATTTCAACCTCCTTGGAAACAAACCGCTTGTAACATACACGCCGTTTTTTTCCAACTGAATTTATAGCCCTCTGCCTCGCGCCGACAGAATTTCAACACGTAGGGGCGCGCTACTTATAGTCTGTAGACTTAAAGATATCACTCCAGCGATGATACATTGTAAGCCATGGCAAACGCTCGGTCCGAGATGAGAACGGTTCTGGCGGAAAATATCCGCGCCTACCGCAAGAGAAAGAGTCTTTCCCAAGAGCAGCTAGCCGATGTTTGCGAACTCCACCGTACATACGTAGGCTCGGTTGAACGCGGCGAGAGAAACGTCACGCTAAGCACCCTTGAGACTTTCGCAAGCGCCCTGGGGGTTTCTGTCCCCGACCTTCTCGTCAGAAAAAAGCGCTAGGAATGACCGGTAGAGCGCCTCACCTCAATCGTTTTAGCCGTGCGATTTCTCGAAGCGGGCTTTCGATTTACGATCCCGTCGATGTGAGTGACCCTGATCTTTGGATTCCGACTCCGGAGTTGGAGGCGTTATTGGAGTCCGGCCTCGACGGGTTACGCCTTGGCGGGCTGCCTCTCCGTACGAGGTCCAAGGTGATCAAACAGAGAATCTGCCGCGTGTTAGGCTACCCGGTACCGGCTAGTTTCAAGAGAACCCGCCCGCGCTTCCCAGGTCAACTTTTCGACACCTATGTGCAGAAATCGAACAACCTCCAGATATGGAACGAAGAGATCGCGCCTGGCCGTCGTTACGTACTTATACGCCTCTCTTCCAACAATGTGGTCGAGAGGGTGAAAGTAGTTACGGGAGACAGGCTGGCCTTGCTCGACACTACCGGCACGCTGACGCAAAAGTATCAGGCGCGGTTCATTCCAGAGAAAACAACCGAGCTGGTTGTATCCGAAGATACTGAGAACCTTCGGCCGCTGACCGGTAAAAGATCTCCGCCGGTCCCGCCGGATATCCGCCCTACAGACCCTCCTACAGCTGGCACCCTGCTCCCGATCAGCGTGATTTACAACCTTTTGCGTGCGCTCGTAGGCCGCGTCGTCCGCGACGCTGGTCGCGAGCAGGAACGCGCGAGAGGTTCAGAACTTCACCGGCTAATCTGCCGGCAACTCGGTTACAGAACATTTGAAGACGATGGGCGCTTTCCCGATCTGCGGCATCAGCTGCTTGAGGTCAAACTCCAGACGGCGCCCACGATTGATCTCGGCCTTATCAGGCCTGACAGTAAAGAGGTTTTGGATGTGCCAAAAGTTCGACAGCGCCGGATTCGGCATTGTGATGTACGCTATGCAGTATTCTACGGGTCTACCGATGGGAAACGGCTCACATTAACCCACCTTTGCCTATCCACCGGAGAGGCGCTCTTCACCCGTTGTCCTCAGTTCCGGGGAAAGGTCCTCAACAAAAAACTTCAGATACCTCTACCTGGAGACTTTTTCGACCGGTAAGCCAAAGGCCTTCCAGATCATTTGATCCAGCTTCCGCTGGAGGGAAGAGACATTGGGCGACGCGATCTCGGCATAAATTTGCTTCGCAACGCCGATAGCCGCCTTGGACAGGTCGCCGTCTGGGTCCGGCAGCGGGAACTTTTCGACGTATTGCGTCATGAACCGCCGTCGGCCCGCATAAAGTTTGTTGTGAAAACAGTGATCGTAGAAGGCCTCAATGAAAGTGGAATTTCCCACGGCTAACGCAAGCCAGAGCAAGTCAATCTTCTTGGGGTCTCTGCAACCTAACCAGTAGCAATCCCCGTTTACAACGGAATCGGTCAAATCCATCCAGAATACCGGCTTGTCAACGATATCCCGAAAAACAAGTTTCGGATAACCCCAGGCCGCAGGATCTTGCGGAACCCAGATTTCGTACCACTTTCGGCCAGACTCTACGACATAGGTGCGGTTCTCCAACTCGCGCCGGTGCATCTTGAGATACTTTGCGCTGCGTGGGAACTCTTCGAGGTCAACCGCCTTTCGTTGTCCCTCAACAAGCTGGTGAGGGTAGAGAACTTTCGTTCCCGTGTTATCCAAAGCTCTAAAAGCGCGTGCGACATGGTGCGTTGTTAACGGTCTCAGCAGCTCCGGCCGCTCGGAGACGGGGAACTCATCCCAGTCGGACCGGATAAAGACCTTGTCACAGGTCGTTTTGATTCCTACCCGGATTTTACCAATGTCACCGAAGTTACCCCAGGAGTGTCGCTTGACCGTCTCCAACCACCGGCTGGACTCGCTCGTCCCTATCCGCCAAACCCCATCCAGCGTGTGCCCGTGGTCCAAGTTGCCTTGCCTCACAAGGAAGCGCTGGCCGTTTGGGCCATTTTCGACCACCCCCTCGCGATCCAGAGCCTCGGTAATATTCGTGGTAAGGTTGTCTGCCGTCCCGTGGCTAACCGAATAGATCGAAGTGAACTTTGCCTCTGCGCGATCTTGCTCATGGCGCTTCTTTCTAAGCAATAGAACTGCCGGCAGCACCGCCGCTTCAAATAAGCGCGTGTCTCCCAAATCCCAGACGTGCAGCACATCGAACTCTTCGCAAATTGCTCTTCTAAGACCAGCGCCGGATTTTGTGGTCATGAAACGATTCGAAACAATAACACCGGCGACACCCCCCGGTTTCAGAATTCGCGCCATACCTATGACGAAGGGGTAGTACAAGTCCACGCGCCCGGAGAGATCGAACTGCTCCGCGAGGATTTGTGCTTGCCTGGCCCCCATGACCTGTGTCCTGACGTAGGGAGGATTGGCAAAAATCAGGTCAACGTACTTCGGGAGTGGCGGCTTGAACAGGTCGCCGTCACGGCTCGGGCAATTGTGGGATACGAAGTGAAGGAAACTATCCGCAGAGAGATCGAGCACTGCGTTTGGAAACCGTTGCTGTAGCCGGGTTTTTGTGGTGACGAGGGCCGTGGTATCCGTCTCAAATCCCGAGACCTTAATGTGCTTAAAGCCGGCAGTCGTTAACTCGCTTAACAGCGACAGAAGGAGTTCACCGTCGCCGGTAGCAGGATCCATCACCTCGATCACTCCCTCGTGTGGCTCCAACTGAAATGCGGTGACGATTTGCGTAGCGACGAAATCGGAGAGAATGGTCGGCGTGTAATGAACGCCCTGTGCTTTCCTCGTTTCTCTACGGGTCCGAGCTAGTGGAGATCGTTCAGTAACGTTCATTTTCATGCTACTTATAGTCATCACCACGGCCGGTTGTCAAGCTTTTTGATGAGCTGCATACCTGCGCTTTGTCAAAGATCGTGCTCCTCCGGAGAAAACCTGTCTCAACGAAGAGCCGATCTCTTCTTGCTTTTCGTTCGCGATTTGTCTACAAGAGCCGCATCATGAAGATCACGCGACTCTACACCGGCAAAGACGGCCACTCTCACTTTGACGAGATCGACGTGGAAGTGAAACAGATTCACGCGACGGAAGGAATCGTTTTCCGCGAGGAGCCTCCGGGCCACGTCCAGGACTGGCACCCGGCGCCGCGACGCCAGTACGTCATCACGCTCTCCGGCCAGGGAGAGATCGAGCTCAGCGACGGGAGTAATCGCCGCTTCGGCGCGGGCGATATCATGCTGGCCGACGACACCACGGGCCGCGGCCATATCACCCGCGTCGTCAGCGCCCAGCCGCGCCGCTACGTCACCATTCCGCTTAAGTAAAGGCGGCTGTAGCCGCGACCGCCTACGGCCCGGAAGGTTGTGGGTCTTACTGACAAAAACAGTCATGTTCCCAGGGTTTGACGCTCTAAGAAACAGTTGTTCGCGACTGGATTCCAACCTCAAGGAAGCTGCGACGACCGTCGCTCTGGCTGCAGGAATTCGCGATTTTCTTCGCGAGCCGATCACCGCCCCGATGGCTGAAGAAAAAATCAAACGGGATCTGGAGCGGCGTGAAGAGAATTTCCTCGAAGTGGCGCGAACGCAAATTTATGAGCGACGGGAAAGCCCCTATCTCAAGCTGTTACGACCGGCAGGGTGCGAGTTCGCCGATCTTCAGGCACACGTGCGCCAGCACGGACTGGAAAGGACGCTGGAGAAGTTAGCCGAGGAAGGGGTCTATCTCACTTCGGATGAGTTCAGGGGCAAAAAGGAAGTGCGGCGCGGGAGGAAAAGTTTCCAGGTTTTTCCGGGAGATTTTATACGAACGGACGCAGCGCGGGGATTCGCGATCCACACCGGAGGGAGCCGCCACGCCCCTATCCCCTCCTTTCTATCGCCGGATCGTCTAACTGAACAGACATTCGAGCTGGCGATTCTTTTTTCCGCTCACAACCTGGCGAGCTGTTCTCACGCCGTGTACGACGGGATTCTGCCCTCCAGCGGCGGAGTTAAATTCAGTTTGATCTACGCCAAGATGGGAGTGCCCGTCGATCGTTGGTTTGCGCGGAAAATCCCGGTCAATTCCCGCATCGCCGGATGGTATCGTTACTTGCAGACTTATCTGATCGTGCTGGCGGGCAGGCGGTATGGCCCCGGCTTTCCCGGGCCCGAGTTTACCGATATCGCGGATATCGGCCGCATTATCGATTGGATGTCGGAGAAAAAACGGGAGGGAGCAACGTGCTGCCTTAAGACAAGCGCCAGCAGCGCCTGCAGAATCGCCAGCGTTGCGCAAGAGAGGGGGCTCTCGTTGGAAGGGACGAAGTTCCTCATCGGCGGCGAACCGTTCACGGACGCAAAGCGCGATGCGATTGAGCAGGTGGGCGCCAAGGCGATCCCGCGTTATTCTTTTGGCGAGGGAGGGAGCGTCGGCCTGGGCTGCGTCAGTCCGCTCTATACCGATGAGGTCCACGTGAGCGAGCACAGGCTGGCGCTGATCGAGCAACCCAGGCCGCTTCCCGGAGACGGCCCGCCGATCCACCCGCTTCTTTTCACGACGTTCGCTCCTCACGAAGTCAGGCTGCTTCTCAACGTTGAGAACGGGGACTACGCGGTGTCGGAGAACAGGAACTGTGGATGCGCTCTGGAAAAGCTCGGCTTCAACCTCCACCTGCATCACATCAGGAGCTTTGAAAAGTTTACCAGCGAAGGGATGAATTATTTTTACGGCGATCTCTCCGAGCTTTTTGAAAAACTCCTGCCTGCGGAATTCGGCGGAGGTCCCGGAGACTATCAGCTGGTGGAGGAGGAGGACGGCCGGAGACAAACTCGCTTGACGGTGCGGGTTCACCCCGGCGTGGAAGACTTGGATGAAGAGAGACTCCTATCCCGTCTTCGCGCGGCGCTGTCGCAAGGCTCCCGGGGAAACCGTTTCATGGCTCAACTCTGGCAAGACGCGCGGACCTTTAGAGTCGTAAGAGAAGCTCCGCACGCCGGCATCCGGGGAAAGATCCTGCCCCTCCATATCGTCCGTTGACGCGACAGCCGGCCGGGAGCCTTCCTATTTGAATATTTCCCGCCATTCCTTGAGAAGCCCCTCGTAGTCCGCCGCCGCCTCCGGCTGAACCGGATGGAGCTTGAGCTTCGGTTCGCTTGATTGCGGGTGAAGTGGACGCGCATCGGGCCGCGGCGCAATTCTTCCGGACGCCCGGATAATCGATTGGCCTTCTTTGGAAAGCGCAAAATCCACGAACAGGCGCGCCGCCTCAGGATGGGGAGCGTCGGCCGCGATCGCGACCGGGTGGATCGAAACAATGATTGGATCGAAGGTCGTCACCCATTCCACGGGCGCGCCGCCCCTCTTCATCTTCTCTACGCTCTCGCTGAAAGCCAGTGTAATCTCGAACTCCCCGGCGGCCATGAGCTGCGCGACCAGGGTGTGCCCATCGCGGAAGCGGATTTGCTGAGCCGCGAGATTTTTCAGAAATCGCACCGTCCGCTCTTTTCCCCAGTACTCAACGAACCCGGCGAACCATTCGATCTCTTCGGTATCCATCCCGACCCGGCCCCGGTAGCGAGGTTGAACAATCTCCTCGTAACTTCGCGGGGGGTCTTTCACTAAAGCGGTGTTGTAGCTCCAGCCGTAATAGTTATCGTACAAGTCCGCCCAGTATCCCTTGGGGTCCTTGAAGCCTCTCGGGTAGCTCTTGCTCTCCGGAGAAACATAAGGCTGAATCAGGCCGCGCTTCCAAAGCTGATAATATCCGATCCCCCTCAACGAAGTGACATCGACCATGGGACGGCCCGATTGCTTCTCATTAATGATGCGCGGGAGCAAGGCGGTCTCTCTGCCGCGAAAGAACCTTACTTTGATTCCGGGATGCTTCTTCTCGAACGCCTGTGCGATCTTCTGGCTGTCTTCAATGCCTATCAAGGTATACCAAACCACCTCGCCTTCCCGGATCGCTTTTTCAAGATTCTGCCCGTGAGCCGACGCGCGCCAAATTAAAAGGAAAGAAAATAGAGCGAAAAGTAAAATTCGGCTTTTAAGGTGTGGCCTCAGAGAATTCATCGGGGAGAGAGTATCCGATAAAGTGATGCGCGATGTCAATGAACCGGCCGGCTCCATAGACGTTTGAATTCACCGCTCCTTTGTGCCAGCCTGAAATTTCCGTATGGGACAGGCAAAAAATCTCCTGCGCGAGCTCCCTTCCGTCGTCGTCACGCGCGTCGTCAGCGCCCAACCGCGCCGCTACGTCACCATCCCGCTAAAATAGCGCCCAGCTTTGAGGATTCGTGCCGAATCACTCCAACGCCGATCGACGCGCCATCTTCATCGCTCCCGCCGCGAACCTTCTCCCCTCGATGGTCGTGGCTACGCTGGGCATCGCGCTCCCGGACGTAAGACAGACGCTCTCTCTCTCGGAGGTTGAGGCCGGAAGTCTTTTTTCCAGCATCTTTATATTCGCCGCGCTGGCCAGTCCCATCTCCGGCAGGCTCTCCGACAAAATCGGCCGCAAGGCCGTTCTTCTCATTGGAATTCTCGCCCTATCGACTGGCTTCGCGCTGTCGAGCCTCACGCCGAGTTACACATTGATGCTCCCAGCGCTGGGACTCGCCGGATGCGGCTACGGCTTCACCACCCCGTCGCTCTACGCCCTGATGTCCGATCTCCTGCCGGCCAAGAGAGGCCTCGCGACGGCGCTGGTCTCCGTAGCCTACGGCATCGGCGGCGCGCTTGGCTCGGTACTCGCGAGTTTCGTCATCGCCGAGTCGGGATGGCGCGCGGCGTTTATAGCCGCCGGCGCTATCGGTCTCGTCATCGCGCTCGTGGAAGCGTTGTCGGTAAAGAGCGGCTTCCACGGCGCAACGCCGCGCCGCCACCAACCCTACCGGAAGGCGCTCAACCGTGGCGTGGCTCTGCTCGCGCTGGCAGAATTTTTCGGCGGCTCGGTCTTCTGGAGTTCCGCCTCATGGACGGCGACCGTGCTCAGAAGCGCCAAGCAGCTGACCCTGCAAGAGACCGGCTTTGTCATGGGCATCTGGGGTCTCACGCCGATGGTCGGCGCGCTGCTGTTGGGCGCGCTATCCGACAGATTCGGACGCAAACCGGTCATCCTTGCGAGCGCCTACACCGGCGCCGTAGCCGCGTTTGTCGTTTACTCCTGGCTTTCCACTCCGGCGGCGCTCGCGGTTGGACTGGCCGTCTTCGGAACCCTCAAGGCCACGGCCCCGACGCTGGTCGTCGCCCTGGCGCAGGATTCCGCTCCCGCCGACAGCGCCGGCGCGGCAAGCGGGGTCGTGATGTCCATGCATTACGTCTCGGCGGTGGTCGCGCCGCTGATTGCCGGCCATCTCATAGCTGCCACGGGAGACATGGTGCTGGTGATGATCCTGACCGCGTCGGTGCCCCTTATTATCTATGGCGGCCTGATCGCCGCCGTGCGCGAGCGACACAGTTATTGAATTTACCCCTCCCTTATGCGACGCTGATTTCGCCTATGGCCGAGCGTGCGACCAACCTGCTGCGCGAGATCCCTTCCGTGGACCGGCTGCTAAAGCACCCGAAAAGCGCGGCGCTGCTGGCCCGTTACAACCGCAACTATGTAACGCAGAAATTCCGCCAGACGCTGGACGATTTGCGAGAGTCCATTCAGCAGGGCAACTCGGTCGCCGGCAAAGAAGAATTGACGGACGATGCGATCCTCGCCCGCGCGGAATCGCTTGTCCTTGCCGACAGCAGGCCCGGCCTGACGCGCGTGGTAAACGCGACGGGAACGATCCTCCATACCAACCTCGGCCGCGCGCTTCTTCCTCAGGCGGCGATCGAAGCGCTCTCCCGCGTGGGAACCAACCCGGTCAACCTGGAGTACGATCTTACCGAGGGGCGGCGCGGCAAGAGAGAAGAAGCCGTCGAGCAGGCGCTGGTCGAGCTGACCGGGGCGGAGGCCGCCACCGTCGTCAACAACAACACCGCCGCCGTCCTGCTCGGACTGAATACGTTGGCGGACGGCAAAGAGGTCGTCGTCTCGCGCGGCGAGCTGATCGAGATCGGCGGCTCCTTCCGCATCCCCGACGTGATGGCAAAGAGCGGCGCGAGGTTGAAAGAAGTCGGCAGCACCAACCGCACCCATCCCGAAGATTACGAGAAGGCGATCGGCAAAAAGACGGCGCTCTTGCTCAAAGTGCATACAAGCAACTATAAAATCGTCGGCTTCTCCGCCGAAGTGGGGCTGGAAGAGCTTGTCGCCATCGGCAAACGACATGGAATTCCCGTGATGGAGGATTTGGGCAGCGGCGCTTTCGTCGATCTCAGCCGGTACGGCTTGCCGAAGGAGCCGATCGTCGCCGAGCGGGTCAAGCTCGGCGCGGATGTCGTCACCTTCAGCGGCGACAAGGTGCTCGGCGGACCACAGGCCGGACTCATTGTCGGCAAAAAAGCCTGGCTCAGCCGCATGAACAAGAACCCGCTCAAGCGGGCGTTGCGCTGCGGCAAGCTGACGCTCGCGGCGTTGGAAGCGACGCTCAGGCTCTATCGGCAGTCGGCGAACATCACCCAGGATATTCCGACGCTGCAAGCCTTCACGCGGCCGTTGGATGAAATCGAAGCGCTGGGACGGCGGGTCATGCCCGAGCTACAGAAAGTTCTGAGCGGAGCATTTCAACTCGCCGTGGAAGACTCGACCTCGCAGATCGGGAGCGGCGCGCTACCGACGGAGGAGATTCCGACGAAAGTGATCGCCGTCTCAAGCCCGAAAATGGGCGCGGAGAAGATCGCCCGAAAATTCCGCAGCGCCGATCCTCCGATCCTGGGCCGCGTCAAAGACAACCGTTTCCTTCTGGATCTGCGAACCATCTTCGATCCGAACGATTTGATTCCAAATTTCGCCGATGAATCTTCAGTTTTGAATCCAAAATCCAAAATCTAAAATCTAAAATTGAACTATGCCTTACATCATTGGAACCGCCGGCCACATCGACCACGGCAAGACCAGCCTGATCAAAGCGCTCACCGGCGAGGACACCGACCGGCTGAAAGAAGAAAAAGAGCGCGGCATCTCCATCGACCTGGGCTTCGCCCACTTCGATCTTCCCGACGGCACCCAGGCGGGCATCGTCGATGTCCCCGGGCACGAGCGCTTTATCCGCAACATGCTGGCCGGCGCGCACGGCATCGATCTGGTGCTCTTCACCGTGGCCGCCGACGACGGCGTGATGCCGCAGACCGAGGAGCATCTCGATATCGTGCATCTGCTCGGCGTGAAGCTGGCGATTTTTCTCATCACCAAGGCCGACCTCGCGCCCGCGTCCCGGATTCAGGAGGTGGACGAGGAGATCAAAATCCTCGCCTTGGGTACTTCCCTCGAAGGCTCGCCGGTCATCCCCTTCTCCGCCGTCACCGGCCAGGGGCTGCCGGAACTCCGCGAGCAGATCGTCCGCACGCTGCAGAACGCCAACAAGCCCGCGCCGAAGGGCTATTTTCGTCTGCCCGTGGACCGGGCCTTCAGCCTGCAGGGGCATGGACTGGTGGTCACCGGCACGGCGCTCAGCGGTGAGATCAAAAACGGCGCGCACGTGCGCTGCCTGCCGGGCGATCAGACCTTTCGCATCCGCAGCCTTCAGGTCCACGGCCACGGCGTCGAGTCGGCCCGCTGGGGACAGCGCACTGCGCTCAACCTGACGGGACAGGAAAAAGCTCCGGTCATGCGCGGCCATGTCATATGCGACGAAAAACTCACTTTGGCCACGGACCGCTTCGATACGCGCCTGGAGGTGAGGCCTGCGGCAAAAAAGGGAATCAAAAACCACCAGCGCGTGCGCATCCACCTCGGCACGGCGGAGCGGCTGGGCAAACTCATCCTGCTCGGACGGATTGACAAACTGGAGCCTAAACAGTCCGCTTTTTGTCAAATTACTCTGACCGAGCCGCTGCTCGCGCTGCGCGGCGACCGCTTCATCGTCCGCGACGAGACGGCGCGGCGCACGCTCGGCGGCGGGATCGTGCTCCATCCCTGGCCGAAGCGGCACAAACAGGGCGAGCCGGATCTCGAGCAAAGGCTCAACCGCCTCTGCGACAACCAGGTCCCGGCGCTGATCGAGACGTTTCTGGAAGAGGGCGACGATTTCGCCATCCCGCTCGCGCCGATCTATCAATTTCTCAACGTCAAGGAAGAAGAGGCCAAAGACTGGATCGGCCGGACGCCCGTCGTGCGCAGCTTCAGCGCCGAAGGCGAAAAACTCTACGCGACGGAGAAAAAGTGGCAACGCCTAAAGGAAACCATTTCGAAGACGTTGCAGGACTTTCACGCCTCGCATCCGCTGGCGGCCGGAATGGACATGGAGGAGCTGCGGGCGAAGCTGCCTTACGAGATATCGCCGCGCCTCTTCCGCGTGCTGGTGGATATTTTGGGCGAAGAGAAAGCCGCCACCCGCGACGGTAATCTTCTCAGCCGGCCCGGCTACCGCATCCAGCTCGGTGCCGGCGAAAAAACGCTGACGGAACAGATCAAAAAGCTTCTCGGCGTCAATCCGATGGCGCCGCCCGATCTGAAGCAGTTGGAGAAGGAACTCGGCGCGGAGAAAACCAAGCTGGCGGAGGTCATCCGCGTCATGGAGCGGGAGAAGTCGCTCGTTCGCGTGACGCCCGACCTCTACTTTCTCTCCGACTGCGTTGACAAGGTCCGGGGCGTTCTATATAAATATCTCGCCGAACACGGCGAGATCACCGCGGCGACTTTCCGCGATCTGTTAGGCTCCAGTCGGAAGTATATAATAGCGATCCTTGAATATTTCGATCGGGATGGGACGACGGTCAGGGTCGGAGATGCGCGGCGGCTGAGATCGTCGCCGCCGGCGGCCGGGAGCCCGAACATCCGGCGATAGCAGGAGTCTTGCCGAAGGGCGGCCAACGCGAAGTCGATAGGAAAATCATGGGACTCATCGGAAGAAAAAAGAAGACGGTGCGACTGACGCGGCACGTCAAGGCCGCGGGCTGAGCGGCGAAGCTCGGCCCGGCCGACCTTGTGCACGTGTTGCACAGCCTTCCAAAAGTCAACAATCCCGACGTGATCGTCGGCGTCGAGACCTCCGACGACGCCGGAGTATTCCGTCTGCGGAACGATCTGGCCATCGTCAACACGGTGGACTTCTTCACGCCGATCGTCGACGACCCCTACACCTTCGGCCAGATCGCGGCGGTCAACGCGTTGAGCGATGTTTACGCCATGGGCGGAGAGCCGAAGACGGCGCTGAACATCGTCTGCTTTCCCAAGGGGAAAATGGACCTCAAAGTGCTGGGTGAGATCTTAAAAGGCGGCGGCGAAAAAGCGCGGGAGGCGGGCGTGGCGGTGGTCGGCGGCCACAGCATCATCGACGACGAGATCAAGTACGGAATGGCCATCACCGGAGTGATCCACCCGGACCGCATCGTGCGCAACGTCGGCGTGCAGGAGGGCGACGCGCTTGTGCTCACGAAAGCGCTCGGCACGGGCATCATTTCGACCGCGCTCAAAAAAGGCAAGGCCGCCAAGGAAAGCGTTCAGGCGGCGGTCGCCTCCATGCTCACGCTCAACAATACCGCGGCGAAAGTAATGCGGAACTACCCGGTGCACGCCTGCTCCGACATCACCGGCTACGGCCTGCTCGGCCACTCGCTGGAGATGGCCGCCGGGAGCAGCGTGACGCTGATTCTCGAATCGTCCAAGCTCCCGCTGCTCCACCGCGCTGCGCGCATGGCGGAAAAAGGCTATCTCACGGGCGGCTGCAAGCGGAACCGGGAATATCTGAAAGACAAGATTACGGTGGACGAATCGATCCGCGAAGGACTGGTCGAAATCGCTTTCGATCCGCAGACCTCGGGCGGTCTCCTCATCGCCCTGCCGCAGCGCTCCGCGCCCAAGCTGGTCGACGAGCTTCAGGCGAACGGGCTGAAAGCCGCGGCGACCATCGGCTACGCGACTTCCCTCCAAAAGACCTGGGTCCGCCTGGTCTAGCAGCGGGCCACGAAAAAAGCCCATCTACCCTTCGACTTCTCTCAGGATGGTGAGCCTGTCGAACCACCCTCAGCCCGCCTATCTCAATTTGGCCCTCCCCCGTTTCGCATTCCTGCAAATTTTTCTAGTCGACCTTCTTGAAAATGGAAATTCGACCGATCGCTCCAACCAATCAGCGCGAATTACAATGGTTTTTGCCCAAATTTGCTGGCATGCATCTTGCCCGGTAAACAATTGTGAGAGTAAAGGACGATGATTGAAATCCGCATTCACGGACGCGGAGGACAGGGCGCCAGGTTGGCCAGCCGCATCATAGGAAGAGCAGGCTTCCTGGCGGGTCTTCACGCTCAGGATTTCCCGTTATTCGGCGCGGAGCGGCGCGGAGCGCCGATCGTAGCCTGCGCGCGTCTGAGCCGCGACCCGATCGAGACGCGCGGCTATGTGGAGGAGCCGGATCTGGTCGTGGTCATGGACGATACGTTGCTTCAAGAGAACCACGCCCAAATCCTTGGCGGCCTCCGCGCCGGCGCCGCCGTTCTCATCGACGACCGGTCAAACCAGACGCTGCCGGCGACCGCGCCGGGTGTGATTTTTATTTCGATCAACCTGAGCGGCATCGCCCGGCGGGTGATCGGCCGCGATACTCGGAGCGCCGTCGTCGCGGGAGCGGCGGCGAAATTCATCCCTGAGATCACCGCCGCTATCTTGAGAGAAGCGATCCGCGCCGAGCTTGCCGAGGTCGGCGTCTCGACGGAGCTCGTCGAGGGAAACATTAAGGCGGCGATGGAGAGCTATGCGCTGATGCCTGCGGTCTTCCTGCCGGAACAGCGGCCGCCGCGACACAAAACGGCGGCGGCGTCTCAAGCGTTTCCGTCGTCTTTTTTCGACGCCTACACCGCCTCCACGATCCGCTCCGCGGGAAACGCGGCCTTGCGTCATACCGGAAATTGGCGGACGGAGAGGCCCGAGATCGAATTGGCAAAATGCAAGAAGTGTTTTCTCTGCTTTCTCTTCTGTCCCGACTCGGCGATCCACCTGGACGCAGACCTTTACCCTCACATCGACTACGACCACTGCAAGGGCTGCATGATCTGCCGTGAGGAGTGCCCGACCGATGCCGTCGCGCAAAGGCTGGAGGAATGACGATGGCGCGCGCGTTGCTGACCGGAAACGGCGCCGCGGCCTGGGCGGCGCGCCTCGCCGACGTGGATTACGTCCCCGCTTTTCCGATCACGCCGCAGACGGAGATCGTCGAGACCCTCGCCCGCTGGATCCATACGGGAGAGATGCAAGCCCGAATGGTGACGATGGATTCCGAGCACTCGATGCTCGCGGCGGCCGGCGCCGCCGCGGCCACGGGCGTGCGGGTTTTTACCGCGACTTCGAGCCAGGGGCTGCTCTACGGTTTTGAGATGCTCTACGTGCTCGCCGGCTTGCGCGCGCCGCTGGTTTTGGTGAACGTCTCGCGCGCGCTGTCCCATCCCATCACTCTGGAGCCCGACCACAACGACGTGCTTGCCGCCCGCGATACCGGTTTTCTACAGTTTCACGCCGAGAGCTGCCAGGAGGTGCTCGACTCCATTCTCATGGCCTACCGTCTGGCCGAGCACGAGCGCGTGCTGCTGCCCACTATCGTCAACCTCGACGGATTTTATCTCTCGTTCACGCGTGAAGCGGTTGAAATTCCCGAAGCAGCGGACGTCAAAAGTTTTTTGCCCGGCTTTGAGCCGTCCTATCCTCATCTAAGCGGCCCGGCGCCGCTGGCGCTCGGCGCCGCCGTCCTGGACCCCGCCCTGTACACGTTCTTCAAGTATCAGATGCATCACGCGGCGGAGAACGCCCTGGCGTTGTATCCCGGGATCGCCGCCGAGTTCGCCGGGAGATTCGGCAGAAGATACGCCATGATCGAAGAGTTCATGCTCGACGACGCCGACTACGTCATCGTCATGACCAACTCGTTCGCCTCGATGGGCAAAGCCGAGGTCAAGCGGTTGAGACGCGAAGGAAAGAAGATCGGGCTGGCGCGCCTGCGCTTGATCAGACCTTTCCCTCACGAGGAGATGCAGCGCGTGCTGCGCGGACGCAAAGGAGTCGCCGTGATCGACCAGAATATCTCGGTGGGCAAAGGCGGCATCCTCTTCAGCGAGATCGCGAGCGCCCTCTACGGGCTTGCGGACCGGCCGCCCGCGTTACTTTCATTCATCGGCGGGCTGGGAGGGCGGCGCTTTCGCCCGGAAGAGTTCGACGGAATCCTCGCGCGCCTCGAAGCGCCGCCGGAGAGTCCGCAGGAGATGGCCCGGCCTTATTTGTTGTTCAGCGACGGGGAGCGTCGGGAGGTAGAGCGCTATTTTTCCGTGGCGGGCGGAGAGGAAAAGTCTCATGAAGCGTGAGGCCTATCGAAGCCTGCGCAACATATCTCGCGAAGAGCCGCTCGGCCCGGGCGGATCGCTATGCCCCGGCTGCGGCGGTCTCATCGCCCTGCGCCTGTTTCACAAGGCTCTGGGAGAAGATGTGATTTTCGTCAACGCCGCCGGCTGTTTCAGCCTGCTGGCGGTTTTTCCGTTCACGCCGCTTCGATCGTCTTGGCTTTACACGGCCATGGCGTGCGCGCCGGCCGGCGCACAGGGAATCAGGGACGCGCTGGATATCCTCAAGGACAAAGGAAAGCTGGCCCCCGCGGCCGACCGCAAGGTCGTCGTCCTGACGGGAGACGGCGCCGCCCAGGATATCGGCCTACAGTCCACCATGGCGGCCATCCACCGGGGGCTCGACTTCTACTACTTTTGTTACGACAACGAATCATATGCCAACACCGGGTTTCAGACTTCCGCGAGCACCCCTTACGGATCGCGCACCGCCACCGCGCCTATCACCCCGGCCTTTCCTCTGGGCGTGGCTCAACAGCGGCGCGACCTGTTCGAGATCTGGCGCGTGCAAAAACCGCCCTACGTCGCGACCGTCTCGCCGGCAGACCCGCTCGACCTCTCCGAGAAAGTCTATCGCGCCTCGAAGCAGGGCGGCCCGAAGCTGTTCATCGCGCTGTCTCCTTGCCCGCCGGGCTGGGAGGCGGAGCCGGCGCAATCGGTCGAGCTGGCGCGGCTCGCCGTCGAGACCGGCGTCTGGCCGCTCAAGGAGGCGGTTTACGGCCAGGTCTCACATACAAAGGTGCCGCGAAGGTTCAAACCGGTCGAAGAATATCTCGCGGCCCAGGGGCGCTTCCGCCACCTCTTCGAGCCCGAGCGAAATGACGAGGCGATTGCCTGCATCCAGGCGACCGTGGATAAATATTGGAAAGAGGTCCCCGAAGCGGTCGCGCTGCAGGAGCCGCATTCGAATAAAACCGTCGCATAGGAGGGGATCATGGAAGATATTTTTGCATTTGCCGACGAGCTGGGGCCGGCCAAGATCGTTCACATCTACGATCCGGGGACCGGATTGAAGGCGGTTGTCGCCGTGGACAACGTCGCCTGCGGTCCCTCCATCGGCGGCATCCGCATGGCGCCCGACGTCAGCGCGACCGAGGCCTTCAGATTGGCGCGGGCGATGACGCTCAAGAATGCCGCCGCGGGTTTGGCTCACGGCGGCGGCAAGTCGGTCATCTTCGGCGATCCGAAGATCGCCGCAAAAGAGAAAGAGCAACTCATCAGGGCCTTTGCGCGCGCGATCCGGGACCTGGTCGAATACATCCCCGGCCCGGACATGGGCACCGACGAGCGCTGCATGGCCTGGATCAAGGACGAGATCGGACGCGCCGTCGGATTGCCGCCGGAAATCGGCGGTATCCCGTTGGATGAAATCGGGGCCACGGGACTCGGCTTGAGCGCCTGCGTGGAGGTGGCGGCCGGGTTCTGCGGCGTCGGCGTCAGCGGGGCGCGGGTGGTCGTCCAGGGCTTCGGCTCGGTCGGAAAACACGCGGCGCGCTTTCTCGCCGCGAAAGGAGCGATTCTCGTCGGCGCCGCCGACTCTCAAAGCGCGATCTTTAATCCCAAAGGCATCGACGTGGCGCGCTTGATCGATCTCAAGGCCGCAGGGAAAAACGTCGGCGATTACCCGGAAGGCAAAAAGCTCGATCCCGACGCGGTCATCGATATCGACTGCGAAATCTGGATCCCCGCGGCGCGGCCGGACGTCATCCACAAAGACAACGTCGCCCGGTTGAAAACCAAGCTGGTCCCGCAAGGCGCCAACATTCCGTTTACTCCGGAGGCCGAACGCATCCTGCACGAGAGAGGCGTTCTCGTGGTGCCGGATTTCATCGCCAACGCCGGCGGCGTCATCTGCGCCGCCGTCGAATACCACGGCGGCACGGAGGCCGTGGCGTTACAGACAATACAGGAAAAGATCAGCGCGAACACCCGGCTGGTGCTCGAAGAGTCCGCGAGAACCAAAACTCTACCCCGACAGGCCGCAATCGCCCTGGCCGAGAGAAGAGTCAAGGCCGCGATGCGCTACCGCCGTTAGCCTTCAACCCCGGAAGGCTAGCGTGCCGTCCTGGAAGTTCGCAAAAGAAATCCCAACTCTCCATCCGTCATGCCAGCGAAAGCGGGCATCCAGAAGCATCTGATTTTCCTGGATTCCGGCAGGCGCTCGGAATGACGCAAGCCGGATTTAGCCGCCTTCCTTTAGGCGTTTCGTGATCCACGATGGATTCCTGCGACAATCCAATACGGCATGCACATGAATCGATTCTCCCTGCACGCCGTAGTAGATGGCGAATGGGAAACGCTTGGACAGGCAACGGTGATAACCGTAAACGACTTGATGAATTCCGGCGTATAGGAGCAACGAATCAATATCTGAGAACAGGCAGTCCAGGAAATAAGGTCCGAGTCCGATCTCCCGGTTTTCGTAGAAGTGAAAGCCCTCGATCAAATCCTCCTGGGCTTGATCCAGGATTTCGATTCTCACGGTAGCTTTTTGCGAATCTCCGTCTTGGCCGTCTCCCAATCCACAAATTGAGCTTTCCCCTCGGCGATTCGCCGGCGGCGCTCATCGAGAGTGTCTTTGTGCCAGGCGGGTGATTCGATGGATTCTGGAAAGCGAGCGAGGTCCTCCCAGAGCAGCTCCATCGCAGCAAGCTTTTCATGGAGGGTCATGTCTTTTAAAGGTAGGTTGATCGACATAAGCGGAGTATACCTCAAGGCTCGACGGATTCAAATCCCGTCGGCTAACGCAAGCCGGATAACAGGTCACGTCCGCCCTTGGCTTCTTTGGAGTTTTTCTTCACTTGTCCGCGCCCTCCGGTCTATCTTCCTCTCCCCCGCCATCCTTGCCTTCAAGTCCGGAAAAGACTCGACCCGTTTTCCGGCCTACGCTTATCAACGCCTCAGCTCAGCCGCAGACCAGCCGGAGCGAGGCGGAGGCTGGTCTGTCGGCTGGAGCGCCTTGTTGGGCATGCTAACCGTTAGAAGACCAGAGCTTGAACGTCACCACGACGAAGATCAATGGCTCTCGGATTGAGCTTCACCTCTGCCGGCAGTCCTAGTCCATCCAAAAGCTTTTTGATGTCGGGCAGGATGCTTTCCCCCGTGGAGTTGTAGGTAATAAAGATGACACCAGGGGTCGGTTGCACTTTTTGGAGTTCAGAAAAATTTGTCTCTGTATCGGATGACTGAAAGGCAGCTTTCAAGAGCGCGTTCGTTACTGCCTGCCCAGAAGTCCGGCTTTCGCGCCTATGAAATACGAGAACCGTGTACTTGGAATTTGCCTGAAGCTGGCGCTCCGCAACCTCTCGCGTTTTTCGCCCAGCTTCATTTACCTGGGCCGGAACAACTTTCTTCTGTAGAAGTACGATGTCGCTCTGAAGTGTGGCCAGCGTGCGTTCAAGTTCAGCTACCTTGCTGTTCAAGGGTGCCGTTTCTGCTCCAACATCCTGAGCCTGTGAAAAAGTAAACTCGTAGTCGCCCGCTTTCGCCGACTGAAGTCTCCCGACCAACGCTTTCAGATCAATCTGTGCGAGCGTTGGCTGCAGGAGGACAACCAGGGCTATGACTATGCCTGGATAGAGGCATTTGCCGGTGAACTCCAAAAGGGCCTTTACGATCTCCACATTCGGTCCCCTCTGAGAGCCGTCTGACCGCGTAGGGATCGTCGGTGCAGGTGCTTTTTGCTCAGTATCACTCATCTGGTGCTCCGTATTTAGATGCCCGACTATTTGAGTATACTGCCGGCTCTTCCGGCGGTGTATTCAGTAGCTCCAAAATCCGAGGAAAGTAAGATCTGCCACAATATCCACGATGAAGTCACGCTTTGTCAATGTCTCTCTCCGCACAAACACCGCCCGCGGGGCAGTGTATCCAGATATCAGCCCGCAGTGTAGCACGGCAGCACTGCTGTGCAGATTAGGGTCGTGGGCAGATTAGGATGGCATCTTGGCCTTTGTGATTCAGCCCTGGGTTCTTAACTGGAAAATCGGTCAGCTTTGCTTGTTCACTCGCGATGCCAGGTACGAAACACAGCCGCTTATCGTTGCCAGCTTGGGAACGTCCGCGTCGGGAATATCAACGCCCAGTTCTTTATGCAGGCCGATGATGAAGGTCAGGAAGTCAACAGAATCAACGTCGAGTTGATCGCGCAGGCTCGCCCGAGGATCGAGAGCGGCGAGATCGGCCTCGGGCGCGATGCCGCCGAGGACGCGCAGCACCACCGCTTTTATTTCAGCTTCCGTCACAGCTTCTCCGGCTCTTGCAGCAGCCGATCGATGGCGGCGAGAAAGCGGCCGCCGCGATGGCCGTCGCTCACTCTGTGATCCGCCGCGAGCGAGGCCGAGATCACCGGCCTCGCGCTGATCGTCCCTTGAGCGGCCCACGGACGCTCGGCGAGCTTGCCGAAGCCGACGAGCGCCACCTGCGGCGGGTAGATGACACCGAACACCGTCTCGACTCCCTGCTCGCCAAGATTGGTCACCGTGATCGTCGGGTCCGACATCTCCGAGCTGCGCAGCCCGCCAGCGCGCGCCCGGTTCACGAGATCGAGCATGTCGTGCATCAGCTCGTCCAAACTTTTTTTGTCCGCATCGTGCAGCGCCGGCGCCACCAGACCGCCCTGGCGCAAAGAAACGGCGACGCCGACGTGAACGCCCTGCCCCGGCTTGAACGCGCCGTCGATCCAAAAACCGTTCATCTCCGGCACGTCATGGATCGCCAACGCCACGGCCCGGATGAGCAACACAGAATAAAGCAGCCGGTTGGTCACCGGCCGCTTGAGATTCTCCGCCGTGAGCCAGGTCATCGCTCGGCTCATGTCGATCTCAGCGCCGAGATAGTAGTGAGGGATTTCCCGCTTGGAGCGCGCCATGGCGGCGGCGATCGCTTTGCGCAGTCCCGCCTGACGCTCCGCTGCCGTCGCGGGGGCTTTGGGCTGAACGGCCTGGGATGCAGCCCGGTCGATGTCGGCGATTGTGATCGAGCTGTCCGCTCCGGTCCCTTCGACGGCGGCGATATCGACGCCTACCTCTTCCGCCCTTCTCCGGGCCAGCGGCGAAATATGAGGACGCCTTGCGGACGGAGACGGAATCGGCGCGCGCTCGACAGGCGAGACCGGCGGCGCGGGCGCTTTTCTTGCCGCCTCGGCCGGCTTCTCCGCAATAACCGGCGCAGGTTGCGCAAGCTGTGTTTCGCCGCGGATCGTGGCCAGCGGCGTGCCGACGGGAACCTTCGCGCCCGGTTGGACGAGTAGCGCGTCGACGGTCCCTTCCTCGAAAATCTCGACTTCGATGACTCCCTTCTCGGTCTCGACCAGCGCGACGATATCTCCCCGCTTGACGGAGTTGCCCGGCTTAACGCGCCATTCCACCAGCGTCCCGGCCTCCATGTCGGCGCCGAGCGACGGCATGCGGAACTCAGCCATGACAACCCATGACTTTCCGGGCGGCGGCGACGATACCCGGCCTCTGCGGGACCGCCGCGTCTTCGAGATGTTTGGGATAGGGCATCGGAACTTCCGCGCTGCAAACGCGCGCGGGCGGCGCGTCAAGCTCGTAGAAAGCGTTTTCCATGATGCGCGCCATGATCTCGGCCGAGATGCTGCCGCTCTTCCAGCCCTCGTCGACGATGACCGCCCGGTGGGTGCGGGAGACCGATTCCACGATCGCCGCCGTGTCGAGAGGTCTCAGCGTGCGCAGGTCGATGACTTCGGCGCTGATGCCGTCGCGGCCCAGTTCCTCTGCGGCTTCGAGCGTCTTGACGAGTGTCCCACCATAGGTGATGAGGCTGATATCGGTCCCTGCCCGGCGCACCGCCGCCTTGTCGATCTCGACCGGCCCCGCATCCTCCGCCAATTCCCCTTCCATGTTGTAGAGCGAGCCATGCTCGAAGATCAGCACCGGGTCAGGGTCCTCCAGCGCGGTCCACAACATGCCCCGCGCGTCCTCCAGCGTCGCCGGGGTCAAGACTTTGATGCCGGGGATGTGCGCGTACCAGCCTTCGAGACTGTGCGAGTGCTGCGCCGCGAGCTGCCGGCCCGCGCCGGTCGTCATGCGGATCACCAGCGGGATGTTGAACTGGCCGCCGGACATGTGGAGGATCGTCGCCGCGTTGTTGACGATCTGATCCAGCGCGAGCAGGCTGAAGTTGACCGTCATTATCTCCACGATCGGCCGCGCGCCGCCGAGCGCCGCGCCAATCCCGGCCCCGACGAAGGCCGACTCCGACAGCGGCGTGTCGCGGATCCGCTCCGGACCGAACTCTTCGAGCAACCCTTTGCTGACGGCGAAGCAGCCGCCGTAGCGCCCGACGTCTTCGCCCATCAGGAAGACGCGCTCATCGCGCTGCAAAGCTTCGCGCAACGCGGCCCGCACCGCCTCGCGGTAGGTCGTCTTGACGGTCTGAGACCCGGCCGTCATGAGCGGCGCTCCTCGGAGTAAACGAATCGCGTAAGATCTTCCACCGGCTCCCAGGTTCCAGCCTCGGCGAATTCGACCGCCTGTTTGACTTCGAGCGCGACTTCCCGCTCGATTTGCGCGATCTCTTCATCTTTCAGGAGGCCATTTTCTTTCAATATCGAAACGAAGTTCGGGATCGGATCGCGCTTCTTCCACTCTTCGACTTCTTTTTTTTCGCGGTAAAGCTCCGGATCGTACATCGAGTGGGCTCTGAACCGATAGGTCCGAAATTCGAGGAAATGCGGCCCGCCGCCCGAGCGCACCGCGAGAGCCGCCCGCCTGGCCGCCGCCTCCACCGCCACGACGTCCATGCCATCCACCGGCCAGGCCGGCACTTCGAAGGCCGCCGCCTTGAGACAGAGATCGGTCTCCGACTCGGAGCGGCTGAGCGCCGTCCCCATCGCGTAGAGATTGTTCTCGCAGCAGAAGAGCACGGGCAGCTTCCACAACGCGGCGAGGTTCATCGACTCGTGAAACTCGCCTTCGGCAACCGCGCCTTCGCCGAAAAAGCACGCGGTCACGCGGTTGCGGCCCTGATACTTGTCGGCCAAAGCGAGGCCGACGGCCGGCGGCAAACCTCCGCCGACGATGGCGTTGCCACCGTAAAAGCGCGTCGCGGCGTCGAAGATGTGCATCGAGCCGCCCCGGCCGCGGCTTGAGCCTTCGACCTTGCCGTACATCTCCGCCATGATCGACGCCGCCGAGACGCCGCGCGCCAGCGCGTGGCCGTGCTCGCGGTAGGTTGCGACGATCGCGTCGTCGGGCGCCAGCGCCTGCATCGCGCCGACGGCCACGGCCTCCTCGCCGATGTAGAGATGGAGAAAGCCCCGGATCTTGGTCGCGCTGTAAAGCTCCGCGCACTTTTCCTCGAAGCGCCGGATGCGCAGCATCTCGCGCAACAGGTGAAGCGCATGGCTTCGCTCCATGGGTGGTTCGGACGATCTTGCTTTCCGCGTCATTCGTAACTCTCCAGCGTCGAAAGATCGCCCTCGGGCAAACCCAGCTCGCGCGCTTTGAGCAGGCGGCGCATGATCTTGCCGCTGCGGGTCTTGGGCACGCTGTCCCGAAAGTCGATCTCCTTGGGCGCAACCGCCGGCCCGAGCCGCGTGCGGGCGAAACCGAGCAGCTCTTTCTTAAGCGCCTCGCTCGGCTCATAGCCCGCCTTGAGCGAGACGAATGCCTTGACTACTTCTCCGACGACCGGATCGGGCTTGCCGATGACGCCCGCCTCGGCGACGGCCGGATGTTCCATCAGCGCGCTCTCGACTTCAAACGGGCCGATCAAATGGCCGGCGGACTTGATGACGTCGTCCGCCCGCCCCACGAACCAGAAATAGCCGTCCGCGTCGCGCTTCGCCAGATCGCCGGTCAGATACCAGCCCGCGGCGAAGCACTTGCGATAGCGCTCCTCTTCGTGGAGATAGCCGCGAAACATCGACGGCCAGCCCGGCCGGAGCGCGAGCTCGCCCTGCACGTCCGGCGTATCGATCGCCTCGACCGTTCCGTCTTTGGATTTCTGCACGATGGCGGCCTCGATGCCGGGCAGCGGCTTGCCCATCGATCCCGGCCGTATTTCCATAGCGGCGTAGTTGGCGATCATGATGCCGCCGGTTTCGGTTTGCCACCAGTTGTCGTGGATCGGGAGGCCGAACGCCTCCTGCCCCCACACCACCGCCTCCGGGTTGAGCGGCTCGCCGACGCTGGCAATGAAGCGGAGGCGGCTGAGATCGTATTTGCGAATCGGCTCGGTCCCGGCCTTCATCAGCATGCGCACCGCGGTCGGCGCCGTGTACCAGACGGTGACTTTCTGGTCTTGCAGAATGGCGTACCAGCGCTCCGCGTCGAAGTCGCCTTGGTCGACGATGTTCGTGATGCCGTGGGTCAACGGCGAGACGATGCCGTACGACGTGCCGGTCACCCAGCCGGGGTCCGCGGTGCACCAGAAAATATCTTCGGCGTGAAAGTCGAGGGCGTACTTCCCGGTGATATAGTGCGCGACCACCGCCTGATGCGCGTGCATCGCGCCCTTCGGCTTGCCGGTGGTCCCGCTGGTGAAATGGAGCAGCGCCGGGTCCTCGGGATCCGTCGGCGGAATCTCGAAGCGGTCGTCGGCCGCGGCCATCAGCGCGGCAAAGTCGTGGGTGCCCGGCTCTGCGAGAGCGGCATCGTCGCCGCCGATCAGGAGGACGTGCGTCAGGTGGGGGAGCGATCGGCGCAAATCCTTCACCTTCCGTCTGCCATAGAGCAACCCGGTGGTGATGAGGACTTTGCCTTCGCCGATTGCCAGCCGCTGCTGGATCGGCTCCGGGCCGAACGCGGAGAAGAGCGGGCAGAAGACGCTGCCGTTCTTGAGCGTGCCCAGCGCCGCGATGTAGAGTTCCGGGATGCGCCCGCTCAAAGCGAAGACGCGATCGCCTTTGCCGACGCCGAGCGCGCGCAGCACATTGGCGAAGCGGTTGCTCAGGCGCCTAAGTTCGCCGTAGGTAAAGTCGCGCGCCTCGCCCTGCTTGCTGAGCCAGCGCAGCGCCAGATGGTCGCGGCGCGCGCCCATGGCGTGGCGATCGATCGCCTCGTGGGCGATGTTGAGTCCCCGCCCTCCCGGCAGCCCGTCGAGCTCGCGCCGGACCGCCTCCCAGGAGAACTCGCGACAAGTCCGCTCATAGTCCGGCAGATTGGGGACAACGGCCCAACCGGTTTTTGGTTTCGAAATCGCCCCCCAAGCCATGCAGTTTCCTCAAGAAGCAGATCACGCGCTCGTGGCGCGAACGATCAGGACCGGGTCGTCGGAGTGACGAACGACGCGTTCCGTGACGCTCCCCAGGACCCACCGGCCGACGCCGCTTCTCCCATGCGTGGACATCGCGATCAGACTCTCGGGCTTTTGCCGCGCGACATCGATGATCTTATCCGCCGCAAAGCCTTCGACCGCGACGGCGGAAACCTTCTCCAGCCCTTGCGCTTTAAGCTGCCGCAACTTCTCGTCAAGGTATTCCTGCGCTTCCTTTTTGATCTGATCCCACAGCTCCTCAAGGTTGGGCGTGTATTCCTCGGCGCTATAAACCGGCGCTGGAAGGGAAACGGCGCGCACCAGCACGATCTCGAGACCCAGCGTCCTCGCCAACTCCGCCGCGTGCGGCAGGGCCAGCTCCGCCAGCTTGGAGCCGTCCAGAGGCGCCACGATCCTCTTCAGCGACGCCGTTTCAATCTTCTTACTTTCCCCGGTCGCCCGCGCCAGAAGCATGTGGTTTGTCGCCGCGTGAAGCACCTTCTCGGCAACGCTGCCCAACAGCCACCGCTTCACCCCGGACCGCCCGTGCGTGGTCATGGCGATCAGAGTGCCGGCGTCGGCCGCCGCCCGATCCACGATCGTCTCCGCCGCCCTGCCGATCTCCAGCGAGCAATCCACCGATGGCGCGCCGGAAAACGAGCCGGCGATTTTGCTCAGATAGTCGGCGCTCCGTTTCTTCTCGGCGGTCATGATCTCATTGTAGTGGCCCTGCTGGGCGATGACGGTAGGCATCAGGGTGTCAGGATCGATCGCATGCAACAGCTCCACGGGGATTTTGAGCGCTTTAGCAAGCGACCGGGCATAGGGCAGGATATGCTCCGAAACCTGCGATCCATCCAGCGTCACCAGAATTTTGTTATACATCGTTTTGTCCTCCTATCTACCGCGCAATATACAGGAAGCGGCCAGCTCTCTACAAACTCGACTCGAGCGCTACGTCACGACTCTCGGATAGAGCCGCGCGCCGACGGTCAGTGCGATCGCCGTAGCCGCTAACAAAATACTGAAATCCAGCCCCAGACCGAAGCTGCTCGTCCCGTGCGCCAACATCAACGCCCGTAAAGCATCGACTTCATACGTGAGCGGGTTGGCGTGCGAGACGATCTGCAACCAGCCCGGCATCAAAGATATAGGATAAATCGCATTGCTGGCAAAGAAAAGCGGCATCGTGATCACCTGACCCATGCCCATGAACGCGAGCGCGTCGCGCAGGCGGCTTTCCCGCTCTTTGCGGGGAATATCGTAAAGCTTGGCAAAGATCAGGAGATTCTCGTATCCGGTAAGGGAGCCGTCGACCGAAACCGCCTGCGGGACATACCCGATGGCGCGGCGCACGCTCGCCGCTTGGCGGGTGATATCGAAACCGGCCACCCTCGCCCTGCCCGAAGTGGGCGGCAGTAAGGTGGTCAGCATTTTGATCGCGGTAGTTTTGCCGGCCCCATTGGGGCCCAGCAAGCCAAACACCTCGCCGGCGTCCACCGAGATCGTCAGCGCATCCACGGCGGTCAACGTTCCAAACCGCCGCGTCAGCGCCTCTGTTTCAAGAATTGCCGGCTTTTTCCCGTTCATTTGGCTCTTCCGACCGCTCCCCTTCGGAAAGAACATGGCGCACATCGCCTACAGGAAAAACATCGACACCACAATTCCTACCAAAACTATCCAGATAATCTCGACTTTCAAAAGCAAGGCAACAAACGCCGCGACGACGAGCGACAAGTGAAAAATATTCCGCCGAATATTCCACCCGAATCGAAAAGTGACAGCAAGCAGAAGCCCGACAAACGAGCACAGCACGGCGCTGACCGCCCTGGCAAAGTAGGCCGATCTCCGTAGTTTGTCAAAGTGGGGAGTAACTCCGATGACCATCATGAAGGACGGCAAAAATACGCTCAGTGTGGCCACCACCCCGCCAAGCAGGCCGTAGATCATATAGCCCACGAACGTCGCGGTTATCACGATCGGTCCCGGAGTAATCTGCCCCAGGGCAATTCCATTCAAAAACGTTTGGCCGTCCATCCACGATCGCACCTCGACAATTTCGTGGAACATGAGAGGCACAGAGGCAAAGCCGCCGCCAAAGGCGAAAAGATCGACCTTGAACAGGACGGCGGCAAGATCAAACAACCTCCGCTCCAGCAAAAAGAGCAGAACAAATCCGACGGCAGCGACGGCGGCAATGATTAACAGAGAACGGACACTGCCCGAATCTCTCGCCGCGTCGGCGCCCGAAGTATCGACAGGATCGTCTTTGTAGATTACCAATCCAAGAAGAGCGGCCAGCGCGATCACCAGCATCGGACTAATTCCCAATCCGAACAAGCCCGCCGCGTCTCCTTTTCCCTCACGTCGCTGCCGGGAACCAGTGCCGGGTCTTGTTGCAGAACGCGCAAACCGATAGCCGGGAAGGGCCTTTGTTCCCCGCTATTTGCGAGCACCCGATGTTGTTCGTGCCGGGCTTGGCCTCGTACTCGTCATGGGTTCCCCTGTCACGCCAAAGTACTGCTGACGAAACTTCAAGGCGACATTGACAAGACTGATGAGTACCGGGACCTCCACCAATGGTCCGATTACAGCCGCAAAGGCCTGACCGGAGTTGATCCCGAAGACGGCCACAGTCACGGCGATAGCGAGCTCGAAATTATTGGAGGCAGCGGTGAAAGAAAGGGTGGCGCTCTGAGCATAATTGGCCCCCACTTTCTTACTCATATAAAACGACAGCAGAAACATGATCACGAAATAAATGAGCAACGGAATGGCGATTCGGACAACATCCAGTGGAATCTTCACGATGAATTCACCCTTGAGGGAGAACATAACGACAATGGTGAATAGCAGGGCGATCAGTGTAATAGGACTGATCTTGGGAATAAATTGTTCATGGTACCACTGCTTGTCTTTCAACTTGATCAGAGTAAACCGGGTGATGACCCCAGCGATGAATGGAATACCCAAATAGATAAAGACACTCTCAGCAATTTGGCCAATCGTGATGTTCACCACGACCCCCGTGAGCCCAAGAAGCGGAGGTAGAACAGTGATAAAAATGAACGCGTAGAGAGAAAAGAAAAGAACTTGAAAGATCGAGTTAAACGCCACCAAGCCTGCACAGTATTCGGTATCTCCCTTGGCCAAGTCATTCCATACAATGACCATGGCAATACAACGAGCCAACCCAATCATGATCAGCCCCACCATATATTCGGGATATCCTCTCAGAAAAACGACAGCTAAAATGAACATGAGGATGGGACCTATGATCCAGTTCTGGACCAAGGAGAGCCCGAGCACTTTGTAGTTTCGGAATACCTCGCCGAGTTCTTCATACTTCACTTTGGCCAAGGGTGGATACATCATGAGGATTAGCCCGACGGCAATGGGGATGTTGGTCGTCCCAGATTGAAACTGATTCCAGAAGCTTACTACACTCGGAAAGAGATACCCCCATCCCACGCCCACAAACATTCCAAGAAAGATCCATAACGTCATATAGCGATCGAGGAAAGAAAGTTTTTTACTGATCCGTTCTTCAGCCATCGTCCTGCTCCGTTTTGCTGATCCTCGTATTTTTCCGCTTTTTTGCGAATTGAAATAAAGCGCTTCCTTTACGGAAGCACATTCTATTTATCTCGGCATATCTTTGTTAATAATATCTCCCCGATCCCCAAACATATCCGTAAAATTGAATTTAT
>JBGPGE010000057.1:0-29474 GCA_041483675.1 Binatia bacterium | reverse complement strand
AGTCGATTCCCAAAAAACCCTACCCGACGCTGAAGGGGATTCAGTTCATGCTCGACGTGCTCGCGCCGCAGCTGCCCAAGGCGAAGAACTTCAAACCGGAGCAGTTTGTCGATTTGACCTTCCTGCAGGAACTTGAGAAAGAAGGCTTCCACAACGAGATGGCGAAGAGGTATCCAAGTAAATGAATTTTGGATTTTGGATTGCCGATTTTCGATTCCCGGATTCGGATTCCGGATTCGATCTAAAATCTAAACTCTAAAATCGGAAATCAGAAACCGGAGGAAATAACCGATGGCGACCAAAGTAGTCCAACCAAAAAGCTTGTCGGACCCACGGCCGAGATATTCCCAGGGCATTCTCGCCGACGGCGGCAAGTTGCTGTTCGTCGCCGGGCAGACGGCCTCGGATAAAGACGGCAACGTGGTCGGCAAAGGAGACATCGAAGCGCAAACCGCTCAGGTATTCAAGAATCTGAGCGCGGTCCTGGAGGAAGCCGGCGGGTCGCTGGATAATCTGGTCATGACCACGACCTACATCACGGACCGAAAATACCGCGAGGGCTACAACCGCGTGCGCCAGCAGCAATATAAGAAAAATTCGCCGACGAGCACGCTGGTTATTATTACCGGACTCGCCCATCCGGATTACCTGATCGAAATAAACGGCGTGGCGGTTCTGTAGCTATGTACACGCCTTCTCGCTTTTTGAGTCATTCCCGTGAAAACGGGAATCCAGAGTCTTTTTTCATGCCTGGACTCCCGCTTCCGCGGGAGTGACTACCTTTGTTTTTCGCCTAAAAAAATGAAAGTCGCCGTCCTCGACGATATCCAACACGCCTTCGAGAGCTCTCCGGCGATCGAGCGCTTGCGGCAAAAAGTCGAAGTTCAAATCTTCACGGAGAAATTCGCCTCGGAAAAACAACTGATTGAAGCGCTCCGGGGCTGCCGGGCGATCATCCCGATCCGGGAGCGGACTAAGTTTCCCGCTCCGTTGCTCAAGGCTCTGCCGGATCTCGAGATCATCGCCCAGACGGGCAACCACGCCTACCACATCGATGTCGCCGCGGCGACCGAGGCGGGCATTCTCATCACGATGGCGCCGGGCGGCAACAGCACCACCGAGTTGACCTTCGGCCTCATGATGGCCGCCATGCGGCGCATCCCCCAGAGCGATGCGGCCATGCGGCGCGGCGAGTGGCCGCTCGTCCTGGGTTACGTCCTCAAGGGAAAAACTCTGGGCATCTTAGGGTTGGGCAAGATCGGCACCGAAGTGGCCGGGATCGCCCGCGCTTTCGGCATGAAGGTGATCGCCTGGGGACCGACGCTCACTCAAGAGCGGGCGGGGAAAGCCGGAGTAACTTTCATGCCGCTGGACGAAGTCTTGAACACCGCCGACGTTATCTCTGTCCACCTTAAGCTCTCGGATCAAAGCAAAGGGTTACTCGACGAAAGCCGTCTGCGCTCGATGAAGAAGAACGCCTATCTCGTCAACACCTCGCGCGGCGCGATCGTGGACGAGAGCGCGCTCGTAAAAATTTTGCGGGAAAGGGCGATCGCCGGCGCCGCGCTGGATGTGTTCGTGGAAGAGCCGCTGCCGCCGGGCAGCCCGCTCACGAAGCTCGACAACGTCGTCCTGACCCCGCACCTGGGCTGGCCGACCGACGCCGGCTTTCATGGCTTCGCTGAAACCGCCGTAGAGAACATCCTCGACTACCTGGACGGAAAACTGACCCGGGCGATCAACCCGGAAGCTTTGGGCAGAAGAACTCAGCGAAGAAGCCCGTCATCTAGCCTGTGACGTCGGCCCAGCTTTGAATCACGAGCCCCACCTGTCCCACACCGCCTGGGAAACCCAGCCGGCCAGAACCGGCATGAAGAGACTGGCGACAAAGCGCACGGCAACCACGCGCGGGCCGAGAAAGGGCAGCTCCCACACGATCGCGCGATGAATGCCGAGCACGGACCACGCGGTGAGGTAGGAAACCAGCGGCCCGATGCCGACGCCCAGATTGTAAAGCGACGCGATGATGGGGAATTGCATCATGGGGCCGCCCGGCGTAATGGCGCCCAGCCCCATCGCGATGAAAATGCCCCGCCAGCCCGACTCTTTCCCCATCCAGGCGGCGATCATCTCCTGCGGCACGATCGCCTGAATCAGGCCGGCAATCAGAAACGCCGCGATCATGCGCGGCAAAACCGCAATCAACAGCGCCGTGCCCGATCTCAGGCCTTGCTCCGCCGATTCCGGCGCTTTGAGATAGACGCCGACCAGCATCACCGCCGCGACGACGAACATGATCAGCGTGGAAGCATCCATAAATTTCTTCGGAATGATCGACGGCTTCATCCTTCCCCGTTCACACGGCCCGTCTCACGGCCTCGCGTTGCAAGCGCCCTTTCACCTCGTCGAGGTGCATAACGTCGGCGTATTTGTGGTGCAGATCGAACAGATTCACTTTGTGGGAGATGAGGCTGCGGTCGAAGACGCACTCCTCCGCGACCACGGCGTGGAATCCGTTCGAGTAGGCGTCCACCACGCTCGCCCGCACGCAGCCGCTGGTGGTCTCGCCGCAGACGATCAGGCTGTCCACGCCGAGCATCGTCAGATGCGCAACCAGCGGCGTCCCGAAAAAGCCGCTCGCCCGCTCTTTGTAGATAATAAGATCGGCCGGCTCCGGCTTGAACGCCTCGTAGATTTCATAGGCGCGCGGGTCTAATGATTTTTGAATCTTGCGGTTCGTCGCATGGACCCGTGCCGGCTTGGCGGCCCGGCGCGTCTCCGTCGTGGTGTAGATGACGGGCAGCTCGCGCGAGCGCGCAAGCTGAAAAAGCTCCTGGATCGGCTCGATCGCATTCCAGGCGTATGAGCCGCAGGAACTCGGAAACTCCTTCACGACTTCGCTCACCGGCTTGGCGCCGCCTTCGAACGCGAGATTGTAAAGGTCGATCGCCAGCAGCGCCGGCCTCTGCCCGATGTAAATATCCCTCTTGTAGTGGCGGTAAATTTCCATGACCTCGTCGCTCACGACATCTTTCCAGCAGTGGTCTTCAAAATGATCGGCCATCTAAAACCTCCGTCCCCGTTCTTGCGCCAAACTTATGCCCCGCTCTCTCCCCTGTCAAGCAGAGGTAAGTGTTGACTCTCGCCGCGGCTAGAGGATATTTTCACCGCAAAGGAGACAACATGGCATTAGATAAAGAGATTGCAAAGAAAGTTTTGGCGGAGATCGACAGAGACGAGCTGGCGCAGCTTGGCTGCGACCTCGTCAACATCCCGAGTCCGACCGGACAGGAGAAAGCGGTCGCCGAGTTCATCCTCGACTGGTTCAAAGCGAACGGTCTTAAAACCGTCCGCCAGGAGGTGGAAGTGGACCGGCCCAACGCCGTCGGCGTTTTGAAGGGCGACGGCACAGGGCTGAGCCTCGGCTTCAACGGCCACATGGATACGAGCTTCACCGGGACGAGCGAAGACCTGCGGATGGTCGCCAACATCGAACCCGAATCGGAACTGCGCGGCTCGATCGGCGGCGGCAAGGTGCGCGGACTGGGAATCTCCAACATGAAAGGCGGCGTCGCGGCGTTCATGATGGCAGGCAAGGCGCTTAAAAAAAGCGGCGTCAAGTTGAAGGGCGATGTCGTCTTCGGCGCGGTGGTGGGAGAAATCTCGCGCACGCCCATCGGCCCCTGGCAGACAAAAGAATATCGCGGCGAAGGCGCGGGCACGAGACATCTATTGACTCATGGGATGCATACGGACTACGCCGTCGTCGCCGACGGCTCGGACTTGAATATCGTCTGGACTCAGACCGGCGTCGTCCAGATGAAGATCACGACCTTCGGCAAAGCCGAAGCCGCCTGGGGCACCAAGCGATCCACGCACCCGATGGCAAAGTTGAACGCGATCGTGAAGATGACCGGCATCATCCAGGCTTTGGAAAAATGGGCCGAGGGTTTTGAAGAGAGATACATCTACAACTCCCCCACCGGCCCCGTTTTCCCCAAGGTCAACATCGGCGCCATCGAGGGCGGAGCGCCCTACCGGCCCAATTACTTTCCGGGCGTGTGCAGCATTTACGTGGATATCCGCACCCCGCCGCAGGTGCGGCCCGTGCTGGTACAGCACGAAGTCGAAAAGACACTGAGCGCGCTCGGGGTCGAGTATGAGCTGGAGATCTACAAGTCGCTGCTCGGCCACGAGGGGAAAAACGTCGAGCCGCTGGTCGAGTCGGCCGAAGAGGTCTATCAGTTCCTATTCTTCGGCGAGAAACTTAAGCCCGAAGCGCCCGACCGCGCCAGCATCTGGACCGATACCAACTGCTACAACGAGCTCGGCATCCCGGCCATTAAGATCGGCCCGCGCGGCAAGCGCATCGGCCCGCGCAATGAGGAGATAAAGATCGACGATATGGTGAAGGCGGCGCAGATCTACGCTTTGATCGCGTTGGACATCTGCAGGCGCGAGCGCGGCGCGGCACGTTAGCGGAGGCCGGGGTTATGGTTTGGCCCAGGCAAAAAAACCTTCCTTTTCAACCTCTCGCAGCAGAGTGGTGTCGATGAAGTCGGACGCCTTTTTCCCTTTCAGCTCAGGCACGGAGAGACTTAAGTCTGCAATATCCAGACCCAGGGCCTTTTCCAGCGGGTGAGCGTTGCGCGGCCTGGCGCCAAGGAAGTAGTGGCTTTGGTAAAACGCCTCCAGGAGTTTCGGGTTTTCCTCTTTCATAGTCTTGCGGATGACGCGATGGAAAAGCTCTTTATTCTCCCGGCCCATTCCGACGGCGTCGCTGAAAGCCTTAAACATCGCCTTGATCTGGTTCGGGCGGCTTTTTAAGAACTCACGCGTGGTGAAGAAATCAGCGCCGGAGACGTCGACCCCTTGTTCCTCGCTTCCCATCAAAACATTGAGCTCGACGCCCCGCGCCTCGATTCTCTCGATACTACTGGGGATCGCCATGACGGCATCGACCTTGCCCGTGAGCATGATATTGATCCGCTCATAAGGCGAGGTCGAGCCTATCGGCAGGAGACTGACGTTTTTGTCGGGGATTAGACCAAGCTTGGGCAGGAGCCGGCGCAGGACGAAGTAGTCCCCCGTCCCGTAGCTTGAGATGCCGATGATTTTCCCATTCAACTCCTGGACCGAAGCGATCGGCGGCCGGGCGACCAGGTAATATTTCGTCGGACCCATCGTCGCGACAATGACGATCGGCGCGCCGCGCGCGGCCGCGGTGACGGCCACGGTGCCAGCGGCCACCGCCATTTGAATCTCACCCGCCATTAGGGCCGCGATGTTGACTGCGGCTCCTCGTATG
The DNA here is from genome assembly GCA_041483675.1 of Binatia bacterium. Taxonomy (GTDB): domain Bacteria; phylum Desulfobacterota; class Binatia; order UBA9968; family UBA9968; genus 2-12-FULL-60-19. The sequence continues at coordinate 24,166 of JBGPGE010000057.1, read as the reverse complement.
TTGACGATCCGGGCATCCAGGCCGTATTTTTCAAACAGCCCGAGCTCTTTCGCGATGTAGAGCGGCGCGCGACTTTCCGACAGAGTGGAGTTCGACAACAAGAACCGCTCCAGCTTTTTTTCTTGACCGTATCCCGGGTCGGCGGAACCCCAACTACAGAGAAGAACCAAAACCAAGAACAGTCGAGCCATGGTTTTACTTACCACAGAGGCAGGCTGGGTCTGAGCCGCGCCAGGCATGGCTGAGCCGTCAGGAGCCGGATCGCGACAAATGAGGTATATGGAGAGGCAATATCTTTCCTCGCGGACTGCTGTAGGGGACTTCCCGCCTGATTCTGAAAGTCCGGGCGTCCTCCCAAACCCTAGCCTGAAATTGATTAGCCCTCGAGCCCTTTGCGAGCTCCTCCTGCAGCCGACGCAGAAGGCCGTTTTCGTCTAGGTTGGGAACATCAGGATGAACTCGAAGGGTAAGTCGCGTTTGCCCCATGTCGTCTTCTTCCTCTGCAAGTTGATAGTCCCCGGGACCGCCGCCGAACTCGGCAGGCAAGATCTTTTCAAGTATTTCGAACAGATCGCCATAAAAATAATTCATGCCCTCGCTCGTGAACTTCTCGTAACTCCTAATCCGGTGCAGATGCAGTTTCCACCCCAACCGATCAAGGCCGCAGCCGCATGGCCTTTCCTCAAAGCTCGCGTAATCGCCGTTCTGCACGTTCAGGAGAATCATGCCCGCCAAGCGGTCGAGCGTCGTAACCATAAGCGGATGGATAGGCGCGGCGGCGCCGCCGAGGGCTTGGGGCTGAGCGATCACGGCTGTCGAATGTTGGGGCACGTGAACCTCATCGCCGTGCAGCGGGCTGGCGCAGCCGTACCCGATAGTAAGTCCAAACCCTGATGCGAAGCGCGTCGTGGCACTGGCGCCGACCCGTTCGATCGCTTCCTTTTTGGCATCCGTAAACGGCTCGCCGGTGACGACGAACTTCGTTCCTTCAAGGGATACTCCCAGGTCCCAGGCCACCCGCGCGATCCTCGCGGCATTGCTCGTCGCGCAGGTGATGCAGCAAGATTTTCCGGCGTGTCGTTTCTTTTCGATCCAACGAACGATGCGCTCCGTATGGTTCGTGCCGATGATCTCCGGACTGGGAAAGCCGGCGGGGCACCGCTTTGCCGCCCGCGCCACCAGTCGGCTTGTCAGATATCCCTTCCATCTCGAAAGGACGTTCGAAGATGAGACTTTACGCGCGAACCAACGCTCAGTCGGTATCCCTAACTTCGCGTAGACCACCAGATTATTGACTGCGCCGGTCGCGGGTAGAACTGCATCGTACAGCGCATGAGTATAAGAAAACAAGCCGTGAGCAGAAAGGAAAACCGCCACAGAAATAACCTTGTCGTATTGGGCGAGTGGTCGAAAAGAACGAACGGGCCGGTTGGTGGTGCCGCTGCTCTGCGTCGCGAAGCCGGGTCCGACATTCGAATAGACGAAGTCGCCGGGAGAGAAGGTAAAGGACTCGCGCCCGCGAACCACCGGCTCTTTGCCTTTGAACTCCGCCGACGTCAGGTAGACTCCCGCGCCCGCCAACTGCTCCAAGGCCTTCTCCACTCCTCGCGTTTGCACCTCCCGTTGCAAGTCGCCGTGTTCGCATCCGGCGGCCCGAAGCAATTTAAGATATGGGCTCGAAGGCCGCTCATAAATCTGCGCGCGCGCGAGTTCGAGAAAACGCTGAGCGCGCGTCTCCAGCTTTCTTTTCACCTCCTCTTCCGCCTGCGCTATGGAGATCGGCTCGGCGAGATAGGCGCGTACCGCGCCCGTCAGCGTCGACATTTCCTTCGGAGTCAGCGCTTTCAGTTCGGACGTTAGAGCCCAAAAGCGTTGCCCGAGCGTTTCCAGATCGATCATTCTGCGTCGCTCCTGAGAGATCGCCGCGCTATGCCTGGATATTCGAGGGCAACATTCCTCACAATACGATGCCGGCTCGATCGACTACGGTTTCACGATCAGCGACGGCTCCTCGGCGGCCTTTTCCTTGGCCTGACTCAAGTGGAGGGCGACGCTTTTTTGCACGACGCCCGTGAGGAACGAGATATCTAGAATCCCCAACTCGCCCTCGGCGAGTTGCAGAGCAACGGCCAGGGCAAGTTTCGCCGCCTCTTCACGCTTCGTCTCAAGCAGATAGAGCGCCATGTCTTCCATCCGCCGCCCGAAGATCGCGCCGCGCTCCCCTGTAAAAATCTCCCGCGCCGCGTCGCGAATAATCGCCGCGAAGCGTTCTTCCTGCTGGAGTTGGTTCAGGACCAAACGGCTCCCTCGCGCCTGCTCGATTTTGTCGAGATAGGGCTTTATCCAATCGTCGTCCAAGATCCAATAGCGAAACTCTTCCTCGTCCAGCAGGCGCCGTGAGCGCTCGCGCCAGCCTTCGGAGCGCGCGCCGTCCGCGTTGAGACGAGCGTAGATCGGATGGAGCGCGGCCTTGGGTTTGGTCGGATTGAACAGCGCCCGCATCGACGGAAAATGCTCGATCTCGCCCTGCCCTGAAGATTTCGCCTTTTCATAGGCTTCGTAGAGCATCTGATCGGCGTACTCCCACGGTATGGAAATTATGGTGACGCCGTGGCGCTCCTTGATCTCCTCGGCCATGTGGCGCAGCTCTTTGCGCTTGAGGACGGAGCCGCCGGCGCGCGCCAATCCGACGCGGTCGCTTACCATACCTTGAAGAAGTTGCAGGCCGCTGCCGGCCTGCGGCCGCGCCAGCCAGACCAGCCGGCCACCGACGCCATCGACCGATGACATGTAGCCTTCGATCTCCGGACCGGATTTAAGAATTGCCTTTGGCGCCGGCGTGTCGACGGGCGCCGGCTCAGGGCGGCTCAACCCTCTCTGCGCGAGCTTAAAGAGCGAGCGCCGCGTCTCCCGTTTGATTTCTTTGCTGCTCGCGCTCTGCTCCAGCGATAGCAAAGCATCGAGCGAGGCGGCATCGGCGATGCGGCCGAGCAGAAACGCGACGGCGAGATCGGTTTCGTGATCTTTCCCGAGGTGGCCGATGAGCGAGGCCACCGTCGCCGCCGAAACCTTTTCTGTATCGATTCCCGACTTTCGAAGCCGCTCGATGCCGGTTCTGAGCGCTTCTTGTCGCGCATCCTTCTTAGCCACGCTTGAATCCCTTTTCGTGCCTTCTCTTTCTAGTGACTTGTCCTAACGACTTGTCGTAGATTTTGAACGTCATTCCGGCCGCGTCAGCCTAAGGCTGACGCGAGCCGGAATCCAGGCGAATACAAAGGGCGCGATATATCGCGCCCTTACTGGATTCCCGCTTTCGCGGGAATGACGATAGTGAGGACGCCGATTTTGTCAGCCGATTTCCAAGACACAAGGCTAGCGCAGCTCCAGTAAGTCAGCCTTCGTCGCCCGCCTGCCGGCAATAGTAAAGTTCGGCCACTCTTCGACCTGCGAGTCGCGGTAGTTCTCATGGTGCCACTTGGCGATGTCGCCGGCGCGCGCGAACCAGACCTTGGAATGGCCTTTGGCATAGCGGATAAATTCGCGCAGCAACCCCGCGCGAAACGGCCGCCCGCCGACAAACGGGTGATTTCCCCAGATCATGAACTTCGGGTCCGTCGCCCCCTCTTCATAGAGACAGTCAAACGTGTCTTTCCACATTTCCAACAGCTCGCGCGGCGTTCTCCCCGAGCGCTGGTAGCTCGAATAGTCGTTCAGGTCCTGAAAGTACGACAGCACGGTCAGCTCCTTCTTCCCCACCTTGAGCGTGTAGGGCGTCTCCTCGTGCTGCGGGTCCATCCAATAGGTGTAGCCCAACTCGGTGATGATCTCGACCGTGTCCGCGCTCAGCGCGACTCCGGTGGAGAGATAGCCCTTGGGGGCCTTTCCCACGACTTTTTTGACCGCCTCCACCGTGCGCTGCAAATCCTTCTTCTCTTTCTCCCGGTTCTTCATGTAAGCGTAGTCGTGAATCCAGGTTTCCGTGCCGATCTCATGGCCTTGCGACACCGCGTCTTTAATGATGCCCGGATAGTTCCGAATGGTGATGCCGGTCGGGAAAAACGTGGTCTGTATCCCCTCCTTCTTGAATACCTCCATCATGCGGAACACCCCCACGCGCTCGCCGAACTCGCGGTCCGTGATGCTGGCGATGCTTCTCTTGGTCACGGCGTCCTTCGGCAGCGAACGGCGGTTTTCCTGCTGCTGCGAGCCGGCCGCGCCCAGATCCTCAGGCCAGGTCTCGAAGGCGACGCAGGGCGTGATGGCGATGCGCGCGCCGTCGGGCCATTTGATAGGAGATCTTTTACGCTTCATAATTCCCTCCCCGTTGTTAAAGTGAATTTACATTTGCCATATCCGGGTTGACTTTCCAAGTCTCGCCATGGCCAAATGGATTCTTCCAGGCGCGCTGCGCTGCGTCGCCTCGGCCTTCGTCCTGTTTGGTGATCACCTGCCCGGCGGAGTGTCGGCGGTCGCGGCCCGTGATTGTCCTCACAGCCCACAGCAGCTCTTCGTGCCCGCCGCAGGGCTCGTGATGGGAAGCAGGCCTGAGGAAAGAGATTATGCCACTTGTTTAAGGCAAGCTTGAGGGCGCATTTTTCGAAACGAAAGAGTTCTTGGCCTCTCCCAACAGCCTGGCGTAGTCGTTTAAAATGCTGAGCGTCTCCTCGAGATGGACATCCCCTGGCGGCTCCGTCTCAACCGCGGCTTCCTTGCTCGCGGGACGAACGTCAAACGCCGCTAATGGATCGCCTTCTTTTTGTTCCCCTGCGGCCAAAAACTTCAACGGTTGGCGCTGGCCGGCCATTTCAAGACTAACCTCAAAGACCCTTTCATGGGCCGGCTTGCGCAGGGCCCGCTCCTGTTTGCGAGCTTGCAGTCGATTGTCCTGCTCGGTCTTTTCCCGAAGGCGTTTGGCTTCGTTGAGCGAGATATTGTTATCGGCGCGCCTCTGCTTCAAAAACTCAATATCCTCGTTAATGTATGCGAACTCCGCGCTCCGGCCGACGCGCTCAACGGATTTTTTCTGCAATTCAGCCACATAGGTTTTGACACGGTTCAGACGTTCATAGGGCAGCGGGTTGGTCTCGTCGGCCGGAAGGCTGTTCTCCAAACTGGACTCGCCCAAGTCGAGGTAGTCGTAAATAGAAGGCAGGATAAGATCCGGTGCGACGCCGACCCTTTGGGTGGTGCTGCCGGTCACGCGATAAAATTTGGACATCGTCAACTTCAACTTTCCCGGATCCGGAACCGAGTCCAGCCGCGTCACCTGATTGAGGCCGAGGACCGTCTGAACGGTCCCCTTGCCATGGGTCGCTTGATCCCCCACAATCAAGGCGCGACCATAATCTTGAAGAGCGGCCGCGACGATCTCGGACGCCGAAGCACTGAGGTGCCCAGCTAGGACGATCAGTGGCCCGTCATAAGCCACCTTGGAATCTGTATCCTCTAAAACTTGAATTCGGTTGCGGTTGTCCTTCACTTGAACCACTGGCCCACGGTTGATGAACAATCCTGTTAACTCAACGGCCTCGTTCAAAATTCCTCCGGCATTGCGTCGCAAATCCAAGACCAGCCCGCTGATTTTCTCTTCCTTTAGCCGCTCTAGAAGCTTTTCAACGTCACGAGCGCATTTTTCGTAAAATTGCGGCAGGGTAATGACCCCAAGACGCCGGCTGGTGTTCATGCCATCCGGGGTCTCGATGATCCGGGCTCTGGCCTTCTGGGCGGTCAGCTGGACTTCATCGCGAGTGAGACCGACAACCCTTCGGCTCGAGCCGTCGAGTGAATCGCCGGGAATGATCGTAAGACGAACCTCCGTGCCGCGTGGTCCCCGGATCATCTCCACAACTTCTCTGAGTCTCATATCCACGGTATCGACCGGTCTCCCGCCTCCTTGCCCCACCGCGACGATCCGGTCGTTCGGCCTGAGTTGCTTGCTCAGCTCCGCAGGCCCTCCGGGTATAAGCCTCTCGATTTTGATATAGCCGTCCTCTTCTCGCAGCGCCGCGCCGATTCCGATTAAGGATAACTTGACGTTGTTGATCTCAAAGTCGACGGCGCTGGTAGGGCTTAGATATTCCGAGTGAGGATCGAAACTGCGCGCCAGGGCGGTCAGATAGGTCTGTAAGATCTCTTCCGAACCGAATCTCAGCATGGACTGGAGCGAGCGGTCGTAGCGTTTTTCGATGGTCTTTAGGATTTCCTCGGGTTTTTCATTGGCCAAACGTCCCTGAAGGAGTTCGTACTTGATGCGCAAGCGCCAGAGCGCTTCCGCCTCGGTTTTGTCCTTGGGCCAGGGAGCCTTGTTTCGGGAGAGCAAAAACGTTTCGTCTCGTGTGAAATCAAATTTTTGCTGGAGCAGTTTTTGCACGAGTTGGCGACGCTCGTTCAGGCGGCGCAGATAGCGGTCGAAAATCTCGAACGCGGGTGCTGCGTTGCCTGCCAGGGTGAGATCATCCAGAGTGGTGCCGAACCGTTTCTCCAGCTCGTCCACATCGGCTTGCAAGAAAACGAGGTGATTGTAGTCCAGCGCGTCCAAAAAGTGTTTCAAAAATGTCTTCGAGATGTCATCGTCCAGACGGGCCTGTTTATAGTGGGCGTGTTCCAAAAGTCTTCCCACCACTTGGGCAACTGTTCCCGCCTGCTGGCGGTTGAACTCGGCCGCCGACGCCGTGCCCAGTGTGCACGCCAGGAATACCAACAGTTTGAAAACGCTTTTCATGTTTGACCAAAGAGTATATGATCGGAGGCTGTTACGTCAAACTAAGGAAGCGCATAGGGGCATGCTGAAAATCGACGACGTCACTCACTGGTCCATTCCGGTAAACAATCTGGCGGAGTCGGAGAAGTTCTACGGCGAGGTCCTGGGTCTGGAATCAAAGGGCCGTCTCGGTAACTCCAACATGTCCTGCTTCGCCGTCGGCGGCCACTCGATCCTCCTTTGTCAGCGCAAAGAGCCGCTTGTCCGCACGCCACAGCAGGACAACCGGCTGCATCACGCCTTCGATGTCGGCCCGCAGATGTTCGAGCGCGCCTGCAAGCTGTTTCAGGAAAAGGGCATCCGCATCGCCGAGGCGATCGTCTACCGCGAGCGCGGCCACTTCACCGGACGGGAGCTTTATTTCCTGGACCCCAGCGGAAACATGCTGGAGCTGAGAGATCCTACGTGGAAGACAGGGATGCCGACGCCGACCTACGAAGAGATCGTCAAATCATGACGTAACGTGTTCGTGTCACTACGAAGCGATCCTCCGAGCTTTCGTGTCCGTGTTCGTCCCTTCCCCACGATCACGAGCCACGAGCACGATCACGGCATTTTGCTTCCAAACCACTTGTCGTAGAGTTTTTGATAAGTCCCGTTTTCCTTGAGCCTGAGCAGCGCGTTGTCCACCGGCTTGCGGTACGAACTGTTCTGCGGGAAGACGATGCCGTAGCTTTCTTTGCGGAAGATCGCGCCGACGACATTCACCTTCCCCTTGCCCTCGTGCGCAGCGTGATAGAGGAGAACGGGCGCGTCAAACACGACCGCGTCCGCCTGCGCTTTCAACAGCGCATCGTACGCCTCTTCGATCTTCGGAAACTCCAAAACCTGCGCGTTTTGCTGACGGAGATACTGCGCCGAGGTGCTTCCCGTCGTGGTCGCGACCTGCTTGCCCGGCAGGTCTTCGGGGCCGTTGATATCGCCCTGAAGTTGCTGCACGGTCATCGTGGCGGTCACATTGGCCGTGAAGTAAGCGACGAACACCACCGCGATAAACATCCAGAGCACGGCAATCACGCGGCCGAGCGCGCTGCGCGGCATCTGGTCGGCTTGTGTCGCCAGCGTGGAGGCCGCCCACCAGCAGGCCTCGAAGATCCCCGGAAAATAGGAGCGAGTTTCGATAAAGCCGCGCGGATGGCGCCGCTCGCTCCACCAGACGATATGCGCCGGCACGAGAATGAAGATGAGAGTCGCAGCGACAAACGGCAGGACTGCCGAAGAAAACAGAAACCGTAAGGCCGCCGATATGACGCTCGCGCCGCCGGGCTGCTCCCGTACCAAAATCTGCAAGCCCGAATCGAACATCGGCTGGGAGAAATCGAATTCGTTGCTCCGCTCGGCGGTGATGGAGATCGCCGCGATCCCCAGATCCGCGTTGCCTGTCTTTATGGTGGAGAGCAGTTCTTTGACGTCGGCCGTCTTTACCGTCTCCGAGCTGAGCTTCAGCTCCTCGGCGATGCTCTGCCACAGCTCCATGCTGAAGCCCGTGAGCTTGCCTCTCTCCTCGAACACGAACGGTGGGACGAGTCGCGTTGCTATGCGCACGGAATTGCCCGGCGCCTGAGCGTAAGATGTGCCGCTGATGAGGAGAATCCACAGAGAAACGAGTGCTGTCTTTGCCACTGTCTTAGTGTTGTCGGCGCGTCCGGTTTAGACTATGCAAGCGAAACAATCGCTACAACGACCGAGAGAAGAGTCAGTATCCCCCTGCTTTCTCTGCACCTGGAGCCTCGCCTTTCTTCTCCTCTTTCCCCTTGCCGTCCTGCTTCGCCTCGTCGGCGCCGAAGAGTTTGAGCGGATCCTGGCCGGCTTTGAGCGCCGCGGCGACTTTGTCGAGCGAGAGAAAGCGCTCCGGCAGACTCGGATGCCGCGATAGAAATCCTCTCTCCAGGCTCTCCGGCATTTCGACGGCCATTCTCCTGAAAACTTCCTTCCCGACATCGACGTTGAAGCCGGCGCGGTGGAGCCAGATGAGGCCATACAGATCGGCCTCGCGCTCCCGATCGCGGTCGAATTTGGCGTTGGCGAGCCTGATCAGCCAGTTGGCCACCTGCCCGCTGGCCTGTCCGCCAAAGCGCGACGCGGGGATAGCTAAGGCGCGGCCGATTATTTCTTGCGCCAAAAGGTTGCGCATATGACCTCGCAGCGCATGAGCTATCTCATGCGAGAGCACGGAGGCCAGTTCATCGTCGCTCTTGATGAAGCGAACCATCCCGCGTGTGACCCAGACGCCTTCTCCATCGCTAAAGGCGTGGACCATCTCAGGATTAATCCTGTCGCTGGTCTGGTCGAAGGTGTTGATGAAGATAAATCGCAGGACGGTTTGTGTTCCCGCTGCCGCCAGCAGGCGCGCGGCGATCTCTTCGACGCGCTCCTGCTGCTTTCGCTGCCAGGTTTTGGACTCCGCAAGCAGCGCCTCCTTGGCCCGCGTCTCTTCCTCAGACGTTATCTGCGGGCCTGTGGTGACACACGCAGAAAGCGCCAAGAACAGGGCCGCGACGGCCGTTTGAATCCGCGGGAGACGCATGATTTCTCGCTACGCTTAGTTCTAGCACGGCCGGCGCGGCCGCGCCAGACACAGGTTGAATAGTCAGCCAAATTCGGCGCATTATCCAGCGGTTATCGGCCTTGACTTACTGAGCGATGCCGGATAATAAAATGGTTTACTAAACGCTGGAGGTAAGAGTATGTCTGACGGAAAAATGGTGGAATATCGGGTTGAGAAGGGCATCGCGGTGCTGGAGCTCAATCGCCCGCCGGTCAACAGCTATACGACGGAGCTTTTGAAGGAGCTCGATGCGGCGATTCTCGAAGCTCGCTTCGACGACAACGTTCACGCGATCGTCATCACCGGCAAAGTGGAAAAGTTTTTCTCCGCAGGGGCGGACATCAACATGCTCTCCAGCAAGACGCTTTCCTTTAAGAATAATTTCGCGCTCCACGGCCACGAAGTGCTCATGCGGCTGGAGAACACGCCGAAGATCGTCATCGCGGCGATCAACGGCCACGCCGTGGGCGGCGGGCTGGAGATCGCGATGGCGTGCGATATCCGGATCGCCCGGAAAGAAGGCGGGCGGGTCGGCCTCGCCGAGATCAACCTGGGCGTGATGCCGGGAATGGGCGGGACGCAAAGGCTACCGCGCTTGGTCGGCAAGGCGCGGGCATTGGAGCTGTGCGCCACGGGAAAAACCATTGCATTCGAAGAAGCGCTGGAGATGGGGCTCGTCCACTACATCTACGAGCGCGAAAACTTTTTGCAGCAGGTTCTCGACTATGCCGGACAGTTCATCGTCCCCAACAAGAGCAGCCTGGCGGTGGGCAAGGTCAAGCGGGCGATCCAGACCGGTCTCGAATTGTCTCTGCCGGAGGGGCTGGCTTTCGAGCGAGAGCTGCTCGCCCAGACTTTCGCCAGCGAAGACGGCCAGGAAGGCGTCAAGGCCTATCTGGAAAAGAGAACCGCGCAATTCAAAGGCAAGTAGAGCGATCAGCCTTCAGCTTTCATCAGTCAGCCCGGAGATTCGTTCCTGCTGATTGCTGATCGCTCAGAGCTTCTTAACTGACAATCAAACTTCGGAGGTTATTCTGATGAAAATGCTAATTGGTGGAGAACTGGTCGATTCCGTCGGCGGGCAGACTTATGAAGTCCGCAACCCCGCCACCGGCGCGGTCGTCGACACCGTGCCCAAGGGCAACGAAAAGGACGTGCAGCAGGCGGTCGGCGCCGCTGAAACGGCCTTCAAGGAATGGTCCGATGTAACGCCCGAGGATCGCGGCGCGGCGCTGACCAACGCCTGCGCGCTGATCAAGAAGAACGGCGCGGAGATCGCGCAACTGCTGACCCAGGAGCAGGGCAAGACGCTGTTCGAGGCGGGCCTGGAAATTCACCACCTGGTTCACGGCCTGGAATTCTATGCCGGACTGGCCTCGAAGGTGCGCGGCTCACACGTGCCGCTGCCGCAAAAAGGGGCTTACGGCATGGTCGTGCGCCAACCGATCGGCGTTTGCGCTGGAATAGTCCCGTGGAATTTTCCGCTGACGTTGATGGGCACCAAGGTCGGTCCCGCGTTGGCCGCGGGCAACACCATCATCGTCAAGCCCGCCAGCACGACGCCGCTTGCGACCGTTCGGGTGATCGAACTGATCGCCCAGGCGACCTTCGGCGAAGGCAAGGCGCAAAAGACCTTGCCGAAAGGAACGGTCCAGGTCGTCACCGGTCCAGGCGGCACCGTCGGTGAAGAGATTCTTAAGAACCCGCGCATCCGCCGCATCGCCTTCACCGGCTCGACGCCGGTGGGCCGCCACGTGATGGAAGTAGCGGGGCGCCAGATCAAGCGCGTCACGCTGGAGCTGGGCGGCAGCGATCCGATGATCGTCATGGACGACGCCAATCTCGACCTGGCGATCAAGATGGCCGATGTCGGCCGCTTCTTTAACTGCGGCCAGATGTGCCTCGGCGTGAAACGGCTTTTCCTGCAGGAGTCGATCGCCGAATCGTTCGTCGGCAAGCTGGCGGACATTCTAAAGACCAAGACCGTCGGCAACGGCGCGAGCAAAGAGACGCGCATGGGGCCGATCCACCTGGAATCCCAGCGCAAAGAAATAGAAGAGCAGGTCGAAGACGCCAAGGCGCGCGGCGCCAAGGTCATCTTCGGCGGCGAGCGAGCCAAGGGCGGCGAGCTCGACAAAGGCTTCTTCTATCTGCCGACACTGCTCACCAACGTGCCGGACGACGCGCGCGTCAGCGTCGAGGAGACCTTCGGCCCGGTGCTGCCGGTCTTTACGTTCAAGACTCTGGATGAAGCGCTCGCCAAGGCCAACAGCTCCGAGTTCGGCCTCGGCTCCTCTATCTGGACGCGCAATCTAATCTCCGCCAACAAGGCGATCGACAAGCTCCAGGCAGGCAACGTCTGGGTGAACTCGCTCCACTACGGCTACGACGAGCTGCCCTTCGGCGGCGTGAAATCGAGCGGGCTCGGCCGCGAGCACGGCCCCGAGGCTCTCGACTACTATCTGGAGCCCAAGGGCGTGGTCGTCGTCAACGTCTAGCAGGCAATTCCAAGCGCGAAAAAAGGCCCGACCGGATCACCTCCGGCCGGGCCTTTTTTATCGGTACCTATCGGAGCGTTGAGACACTTAGGCCGCATTGACCTTAGTGCCATTTGGCAGTATAGTAAGTGCCAAAGTGAGCGAGAATCGAGGTGTGACGCATGTTGCATGTAGAAACTTTGGTTGCGGCGCTTGGAGGCCGCAAAGTCTTGAAGCGGCGGATAGTCAGCTTGGACGAGCTCAGGGAGACCGTCAAAATTGGGCTGCCCTACGCGTCCCTTGAGGCGGTGATAGGCAAATTCGGACTACCTCGGGAAAAAACCGCCGCGGCCCTGCATCTTCCGCAACGAACCATGGCGCGTCGCAAGAAAGAGCGAAAATTCCAGGCCGATGAATCGGACCGGCTGCTGCGGCTTGCGCGCGTCGGCGCCCAGGCGGCCGCAACGTTGGGCAGCGAAGAAAAGGCGGTTCAGTGGCTGCGGAGGCCGAATCGGGCGCTCGGAGATCAGGCCCCGCTCGATCTTATCGACAGCGATATCGGGGCCAGGCAGGTTGAGGAAGCGCTGGGCCGAATCGAGCACGGCAGTATAAGCTAGTGCGAGTCTGGCGCATCTGTTCGAGGAGGCATCAGCGATTTGACGGCGAGGGCGCTCGCCGCTACGGCGGGCGCTGGAATCACGCCGGAAGTTTGGTGGTCTATGCTTCCGGATCGTTGTCTCTGGCCGCTCTGGAACTCTTCGTCCACGTGGACATCGATACAGCTCCCGCCGATCTAGTGGCCATTCCGGTCGACGTCCCGGATGCATTGAGCGTTGAAACGATCAAGATCGCGAGTCTTCCCAAGGACTGGCGTCGTTATCCGGCGCCGGAAGCTCTGAAGAACATCGGAACAGCGTGGGCGGCAAAGGCTTCCACGGCGATATTAGCCGTGCCCTCGGCGCTGATTCCCGAAGAGCGAAATTATCTTCTGAATCCAAAGCACCGGGATTTCAAGCGGCTTCGCATTCATAAGCCGATACCGTTTCGCTTCGACCCGCGCATGTGGAAATGAGCGCGATGGTGGCGAAAGGGTAAGCTTGTGCGTGCTATATCGAATCGCAAGTACAGTAACCGGCCGTGAATATTCTCTTCGACCTTGACGGGACGCTGACCGATCCGCGCGAAGGGATCGTTGCGTGCTTGAAGCACGCGCTGCGCGCATTGGGTCGTTCCACGCCGCCGGACGCAGATCTCGAGCGCTACATCGGCCCGCCGTTGCAAGAGAGCTTTGCTTTACTGCTCGGCGCCGAACGCCAGGGAGAAGTTGACGCCGCCGTTCAGCTCTATCGGGAACGGTTCTCCGCCAAGGGGATGTTCGAGAACGCCGTCTATCCCGGCATCCATTCATCTCTCGCCCAGCTTCAAACTCTGGGCGCGGTGCTCTACGTTGCAACCGCGAAACCGCTTGTTTTCGCCGAGCGCATCGTCGAGCACTTCGGCCTTAGACCCTATTTTCGAGCGGTTCATGGCAGTGAGCTTGACGGCACGCGCACCGACAAGGTCGATCTGATCGCGCATGTTTTGGAGGAAGGGTCGTTGGCGGCCGGCTCGACCTTTATGGTGGGCGACCGCTCTCATGACGTCGTCGGGGCTAAGGCGAACGGCGTCTTTCCGGTCGCCGCGCTCTGGGGTTACGGCACCCGCGAGGAACTCCGCGCCGCGGGCGCAACCCTGTTTTGCGAGCGACCGGAGCTGCTGAGCGAAGTCTTGCCATTTCACCGTAGAGTTGGGATATAGATTCCAGGTCACGGAACAGAGCAGGAGCGTACACATGCTTAAAGTCGGAATTATGGGCGCGAGCGGCTACATGGGCGGCGAGGCCCTTCGCGTATTATTGGACCATCCGGAGGTAAAAATCGCCTGGGCCACCAGCAGGCAGACGGGATCCATCGCGGATTTCCACCCAAATCTTTACGGCACGGAAATTACGCTGATTCACCCCGACAAGGCAACGCCCTGCGATGTGGTTTTTCTCGCCTTGCCGACGAAAGAATCCATTCCGGTTGCCGCGAGATTTCTGGAGCAAGGGTGCAAAGTGATCGACCTGGGCGCGGCTTTCCGCCTGTCGGATAGAAAAACCTGGGAGGCGGTCTACGATCAGACGCATGGAAACTGGGCTCTCGCCGAGCAAGCGGCGTACGGCATCGCGGAGTTGCACCGAGACGCGATCCGGGCCGCGAGGCTGGTCGCCAATCCCGGCTGCTTTTCTTCGGCCGCCATCCTTGGCCTCGCCCCGCTGGTGAAAGAACATCTGATCGACGAGCACCGGATCGTCGTCGACGGGCTCTCCGGCACAGCGGGCGGCGGCGCGGAGCTGGCGCGGCCGGCGCATCACGCCGAGATCGGAAACAATTTGGTTCCCTACAACGCCGTGGGCCACCGCCATACTTTCGAGATGGAACAGGAGCTTGGGCTCCTTGCCGGGAAAAAAGTGGCGGTTCACTTCACGCCTACCTACGTGCCGATCGTGCGGGGCATTCTCGACCTGTGCCATGCGTTCCCGAACAAACCGATTACACGCGACGCCGTGTTGGAGCTTTACCGCGCCTTCTACCGCAACGAACCCTTTGTCATGGTCTACGATCTGCCGAAAGAGCAGGCCGCCGCCTGGCAGTACAAACCCTATCCTTGGGTCAGCGCGGTGGCGGGAACCAATTACTGCTTCATCGGCCTCGATGTCGACGAAGCGCGCCAGCGCATTGTGGTCTTCAGCGTCCTCGACAGCATCGGCAAGGGCGGTGCGCAGGTCGGCATCGAAAACATGAATCTGATGTTCGGTCTCGAACGGACCGCGGGACTTCTGAGACGCGGCCTCCATCCGTGAGAGGCGTTAGACTCGCGGCAACAACGTCCGTAATGATGAAACAAGCGCCGGCATCCAAGACTCGCTGCGCCTGGGCGGAGGGGGTGGGCGACTTCTATCTGCTGTATCACGATACCGAATGGGGCGTTCCGGTCCACGATGACCGCAAACACTTCGAGTTTCTCGTTTTAGAGGGCGCCCAGGCCGGGCTCAGCTGGTCCACCGTGCTCAGAAAAAGAGACGCCTACCGGAGAGCGTTCGTCGGATTCGATCCTGTCAGGGTCTCCCGTTTCAGCGCGGCTAAGATCGAGCTTCTGCTGCAGGACCCGGGTATCATTCGCAACCGCCTGAAGGTTGCCGCCGCGGTAAACAACGCCCAGGCATTTTTGGCGGTCCAGGAAGAGTTCGGCAGCTTCGACGACTACGTCTGGGCGTTTGTCGGAGGCAGGCCCGTGCAGAACCGTCGCAGGACCAGGCGGGATGTCCCCGCGACGTCTCCGGAGTCAGATGGTCTGAGCAGCGACCTTAAGAAACGCGGTTTCAAGTTCGTCGGCACCACCATCGTCTACGCCCACATGCAGGCCGTGGGAATGGTCAACGACCACGTCACGAGCTGCTTCCGCTACCGGGAATTACGGGGAAATCCATAATCAACTTGCCTAATCGTCCCGCACGCCAGCCAACGAGCACTAGTCGCGATGCTTCGCGACGTTCCCCGCTCATCCCGGACGTAAAGATCGCAGCACGGTGTGGGTAGCGGGAACAGGTCGTGCATTCCAACATTGTCTTCATGCAAGTCTCGTCGCGCCGCCTGAGCATTCCAGCACTCACCGGAACAACTTTCCCCTTTACAATCCGCATAGCAAGCAGTAAATTCCGCTCAGCGGTTTAGTCCAACTCGTTCAACGCAAGCGCTAAGCCGAACCCGTGGACGACTACGACGACTACTACGAACAACCCGAAGAGCACCCACGCGACGCAGCGATCGACAGTGCGATCGAAAGGGTTCGTGCTTTCTTCAACCAATCACCCCGAAGACTCTTCTACTCAACGCAGATTGAAACCAGCCTTGAGCGCGAGTTCTTCCACTGGATCACGGGGAAAGCGTTGCTTGAACTAACACAAGCCCGAAAGATTCAACGGGTTCCAGTGCTCGTTCAAGAAAAGACGGTAAACTTCTACGCTCATCTCAAGCACCGATACTGGCGACGCGAACATAGAGAGATGGTGGCATTGCTGGAACGCATCTTTGACTCCGACTTCACCCATGCCGTCGGGCGGCAGGGCGAGCTGATGTTTGATGCCGCCCTCGGTAGAAATGGTTTTCGTGCTGAAGCGAGAGACACCAAAGCCTGGATGGGCACGAGTTGGGAAGAGAGCAACCACAACCTGGATCGCATTGTGACGAGAGACGGGCGCGCCTACGGAGTGGAGGTCAAGAACACCCAAAATTATATCTCACGTGATGAATTGCGGACTAAAATACGGCTATGCAAGCATCTAGGGCTGACGCCTCTTTTCATCATGCGATTCGCTCCGAAGTCGTACATCCACGAAGTGAACCAGACCGGCGGCTTCGTGCTGCTTTTCGAAGAGCAGATGTACCCCATGGGACATAGCGCCCTTCTCGCCGAAGTGCGCCGAACACTCAGCCTCAAGGTTGCCTGCCCTAACGAAGTGAAGGACGGCGACATGCAACGCCTAGTCAGGTGGCATGCGAGACAGGCCCAGAGGTAGTACACTTGTATTCAGGGAGCACCCGGAAACCTCCGCCCATTCAACGACTTACACCACACGCCGTGTGAATTTCCACTCGAATTCACACGCCAACCAACGCCTCCACTCATTTTTCCGCCTTCTGAAACCTAGCACCTGCGCGTACCAACCATCGCAAACCCCTGATTTTTCCGGGCTGGATTTCCGAACCATCCTTGATTTGACAGCCGAGCCACTCTTCGGATAGCCTTGGCCGACTGATAGCCATAGGTGGCTGAAAGAGATGAATCGTGGAACAACCGTCGCCAACAATCACTCCTAACACATCCTCGCCCACGCCTGACCCCAAAGCGCTTCTCGACGCGGCCAACAGCGCCTCGGAGAAAGTCGCTGCCCTGCATATCGCCTTCCTCGCGCTCTGCGCGTACGTCCTGGTGATCGTCTTCAGCACTACCGACATGGATCTTCTCATCGGCAAAGGCATCAAGCTGCCGGTGGTGGACGTGGAAGTACCCATCGTGGGCTTCTATGCCGTCGTGCCCTATCTGCTGGTCCTGTTTCATTTCAACCTATTGCTCCAGCTCCAGTTGCTCTCCCACAAGCTCTACGCCTTCGATGACGCCGCCGCGAAAGGCGAGAGCGCCAGCGGCCTCTATGACCAACTGAACATTTTTCCATTCAATTATTATCTGGTCGGGCGACCGAGCCCGCTGGTGAAGGGTTTCCTTGCGACTGTCGTAACCATATCCGTGCTAGTGCTGCCCCTCGTTGCATTGTTGACGCTGCAAGCCCGCTTCCTCGCGTACCAAAACGTAGCGGTCACGTGGGCGCAACGGGCGGCGACATGGCTGGATGTCGCCCTGGTGGCAATATTGTGGCCCCTGATCATGGACTGCCGCGACAGTTGGCGAGCTTACGTGCGTGTCATTTGGGAGCACGCGGGGCTTCACCGGCTACGCTGGCTTTGGGGATTTACTGGATTCGCAATGGCTGTGTCGTGGCTATGCATGGACCTAGGAAATACATGGGTCTTGGTTTTTTACGCCCTCACCGCATGGCTGCTACTGCCGCTTGTCACCACTGCGGCGCGGCGCGGGGTGCGCTGGTTAAGTCACGATCGCTATTTTGCCCTATCGCAGGCCGCGCCCCCAATCTTATTAGGCTTCCCAGGACTGTTGACGATCGTATTACTCGGTCTACCCCTGCCGCTGCTCCTGCATGTCGACGGGGAGCGCCTAGCAACGCCAGGCGCGTATAGCACGTTGATCTTGGATCCACTACGTCACTTGGACTTGCATGAAAAAGTCTTACTCGCCAAGCCGGCCCGACCCGAGATCATTGCCGACTTGCACGGCACAGGTCCTGCCAAGAGGGAAGTCGCGCTGCGATCTATCGAACGCATCGACTTGCAGAGGCGCGGTTTACGTGGAGCCAATCTCTACAAGACAATAATGCCGATGGCGGACTTGCGGGAGGCGAACTTGCAGGGTGCGAATTTATGGGAAGCCGACTTAGGGGGCGCAGATTTGCGGGAGACACAGTTGCAGCGCACAATTTTGTTCGGAACACAGTTGCAGGGCGCAAAATTGTGGGGAGCGCAGTTACAAGGCGCAGATTTGCGGGAGGCACAGTTGCAAGGGGCAAATTTGCAGGGAGCGCAGTTGCAGGGTGCGATTTTGTGGAGGGCGCAGTTGCAAGGGGCGAATTTTCTGGAGACACAGTTGCAGGGCGCAAATTTGGCAATGGCAAAGTTGCAAGGCGCAGATTTGCCACTTGTGCAATTGCAAGGCGCAAATTTGCTGAAGGCAACACTCTACACAGAGTTGATCAAATCGGCGGATATTGAACTGGTTGACGCGCGCGGCTTGGAATGGCAGCCACTCAGCGCGGAAGAACTGAAGCAGGTGCAAGAGGTACTACCCTTTCGGCCGCAGCTAACTGAACGTCAACTGCAACAAGCAACTGTAGCCGGTTTGACTCCGCCACTGATCACGTCGTGTCTTCGGGATCAAGACACACGAGTACCGTGCAAGAAGGATCTTTCGCTCGATCAATTCCGCGAGTCTCTGCTGCCAGAACTAGAGAAACTAGCGTGCCAGTCGCCCGATATCGCGCGCGGAATTCTGCAACGCTATGAAGACCCACTTTTTTCACATCCACTTTTTCCTTTTGCCGCAAAAGGTCTTGCGTTGCGTTTGAAGAACAGACTTCAGACCGGCGCGAGCAACGAGTCTTGCCCGGGCCTTACTTTGCTGTCTGGGGCAGACAAGGAATACCTAAAAAGACTCGTGCAGAGGGATGAGGCACAGCAGAGCGCACCGTCAAGCGTGCCCAGTCCGACCGATGTCGCTCCGACGCGCTGATGCGCGGGGAGCTATTTCCTCGACACTCAAACTGTGCGCTGTTTTACCTAGCTTCAGGAGGCAGGGAGAAGAGAAAACCGGCCCAGCCGGGAGGGCCGATATACCTGGAAGTCGCGCTGGTCGAGGGTGAAGACGCGGCGCAGTTTTTCCCGCTCAGCGACTCGCACCAACGCCGCGTCGGCAAGATCCATGGGAAGATCCCGGTACTTTCGCATCAGCTCCCGCATTCGCGGAATGTCGCCTTCGTCAAGAGGCAGCAAACGCACCGCGCCGCGATCCATCATCTCCCAGAGAGCCTCTTGAGCTTGAGAAGAAAAATTGAGGAGGTACATCGCTTCGGTGAAGACCGGCCATACCGTTCCCAGCGGCTCACGCAACGATTGCAGAACGGCCCTGCAACGATAATGGTGTTGATCATCCGCGTGAATCAACGCGACAAGCGGTCCGGCGTCCACCAGAACCATCCCTACCTCGGATTCTTCCTGACCAGTAGCTGACGGAACCTCTTGCCGGTCCCGACGGACAGGTCGGGCGGCCCGCCACGCACGCATCCGATGAGATCCTTGACGGCCTTGTAGGGCTGCTTCGCGCTGTCGGAGCCATTCGTCTGCTCCTCGGCCACGGCTCCAATCGCCTCGCGGATAATCTCGGACTTCGTTTGCCCCCTCTTTCTGGCCAGGCCCTCGATCAGTCGCTCCGTCTTTGCGTCCAGCCGCACACTCATGGGCATACGCGACACCTCCCCTTCTTGTATGACAAGAGCGTACTACAGAAAATATCACATCTCAACTAACACGTCCTAGCGCGGTCCGGTCGAGTTTAGGGCCTGAACCTGGACTTATTTCATTCTACGACTTTGCCCCTCTCATTCCCGACGTAAAGATCGCGAGAACGGTCACGGCTGCGGCGACGAGGAGGGTCGTGTCGAGCGCGGCGACGAAGGCCGTTGGGTTGCTCGTCGTCGGAGCGACTCCCGCAACTCCAGTATGATATTCGAACGCCGCCGTCATCATGAGGCCGCCGAGCGTGACGCCGAGCACGGTTCCCAGGCCGAAGGCCACGTGGTTGACGCTGGAGGCGAAGCCCCGATGCTCCTTCGGCATCAAGCTGATCATGCTAACCGAGTTCGCGGGATTGAACAGCCCGTTTGTAATCCCTCCCAAGGCCATCATCGCCGTTGGGAAGAGCCAGTGCGAGTCCGGCCGGAAAAAGCTCCCGATCAACATCGAAGCGGTGAGAAATAGAATGCCGAGCGTCGCCGGAAGGCGCGGCCCCAGCCGATCGCTCATTGCGCCGCTGAGCGGCGCGAGAGACAGCGTGATCGCCGCCGGCGCCATGAAGAGCAGGCCGATGAAGGACGGCGACAGGTGAAGGACTTCCTGAAGATAAAACGGCAGCAGAAAACCCGTCAGGACATAGCATGAAGAGACGATGACAAGGCTGACGGCAGCCATGCTGAACATCCGGACTTTAAACAGCGATAGATCGATGAACGGACTCGGCGTGCGCCTCTCGTGAATCAGAAAGCTCACGAGCGCAGCGCAAAACACCGCCGCGAAAACAACTTTGGCTTGCGCCCCGACGATCTCCAGGGCGCGCCGGTCGAGAACCAAAAGGAACGTGCTCATGATTACAAAGACGAGAACCGCCCCCAGGTGGTCCACGGGCCGGCGCTCGGTCGATGCCTTGGCACGCTTCAAATTCGGCAATGTCGAAATCGCTCCGATCAAGCTGATCGGCACCAGAGAGAAAAACGCCCAGCGCCAGCTAAAGTAGTCGATCATGAATCCGCCGTAGGCCGGACCGAGCAAGAACCCGGTGTGATGCGCGGTGGTCATGAATCCTTGCGCTCTGCCGGCGATCTCTTCCGGCACGGCCTCGGCGGCCAAAGCTCGCGCCGACGACTGAAGCATCGCCGAGCCGACTCCTTCGAGCAAGCGGAAACTCACGAGCTGCAGCACGCTTTGAGACAGGCCGCAAAGAAGCGAAGTGACGGAAAAAACCAAGAACCCGACGCCAAAAACTTTTTCTCGTCCCCAGAGGTCCCCGAGCCGGCCGAAGATCATCGAGAGCCCGATGTTCGTGAGCTGGTAAGCGAGCAGCGCCCACGAGATGCCGAGGAGATCGGTGCCGAGATCGTTGGCCACGGTCGGCATCGAGATGTTGAAAATTCTTCCCGCCGTGCCCGCGAAAAAAGTTCCCAGCAGCGCCGTGGCCAGGAGCAGACGATTCACCCGCTTGTCCATCTAGGTCGTTCTCGGTCCGGTCGATCGAGGATAGATGATGCTTAGCAGACTCGCAGGCGTGAAGGAAAGCTTGGGAGGAACAGGGCTTTACTGCGTCGGCACCTGGCTGCGTCTTCCGAACCACCAGAAGAGCAGGATGAAAGGCGTGAGCGCGAGCGTCATGACGAGCGTGACGGCGGAGGCCTTGTTGATCCCGCCGCCGTACCAGTAGCTCCAGATCACGGCGGGCAGAGTGATGTTGTCGTGAACTCCGAGAAACACGGCAACGGTCAACTCTCTATAGACGAGCAGCGCCGTCCAGATCCAGACGGAGAGCATCGCGGGCCTGAGGAGCGGAATTAAAATTCTCCAGGCCGTGCGAGCATTCGACAGCCCGGCGACGAACGCCGCCTCTTCCAGCTCTTTGTGGATTTGCAGCAGCGAGCCGTTGATCGCCCGCGTGGCGAAGGCCAGCCGGGCGACGACATAGACAATCGCGATCAGCCACACAGAGCCATATAGCGGGAGGTAGTCTCCCAGGATAAAGAGCGCGAGCAGGAGCGCGCCGATGGCCAGGATCACTTCCGGGAGCGCCTGCGGCAGAAAGGCGCCGAACTCAAGCAGATAGCGCGCGCGCCGGCGCGAGCGCACGACCAGCCAGGAGATGCAAAAGGCAAACAGCAGGACCAGCAGCGGCACGACGGAAACGAGCGTAATCGTATTCTTCAAGCCGCGCAGCACCAGCTCCCAATCCATTTGCTGGAAGTGGACAGTTGACAGCCGGCTCATCATGAGCGCCGACGGCGGAGCGAAGTACGGCGTCAACGCGGCGTAGGCGATAAGCAGCAGCGGCAAGATTTTTGAGATCAACGCGTAAAAACCGATAAAGCCCCAACCCACAACTCCCCAACCGCCGAGCGGGATCAGCGCGGGCCGATAGCCCTTGCCCGTTACCACCTCGAAGCGATGCCCTTGCCGCAGCACCTGCCCGTACCACAGCGTGAGCAATCCTGCGATGATAATCATGAAAGCGCCCACCGCACCGGTAATGCCGTAGTCGGGCAGACCGCTGCCCTGCGGATGAACTTTGAGATAAATAAAAGTGCTGAGCATGTAGACCCGATTTCCCAGGCCGAGGATCGCCGGAATGTCGAACGTGGCTATTCCAATCGTCACGATGTAAATCACCGCCGCCAAAATGCCGGGCCGAGCGAGCGGCAGCGTGATGCGGCGCGAGATCGCGCCGAAGCCCATGCCGTGGACCTTGGCCGCCTCTTCGAGCGAGGGATTCATCGCGCGGAACATCTGCGCCGTGAGTATGAACGCGAGAGAAGCCAGGCTCAGCCCCTGGACAAAGCCCATGCCGATCGGCGTCGCGATATTGATCGGCCCGCTCTCGAAGCCAAAGAGATCCACCAGCCAGCGGTTCAACACGCCGATCCTCGGGTGCGCGATCAACGTCCAGCCCATCGCCATGTAGATTCCGGGGATGAGCAGGCCGAGCGTCATGACCGTGTAAATGAGCGTCTTTCCGGGGAGCGTCGTTCGCTCCGTCAGCCAGGCGATCGGCAGGCCGATTAAAAGAGCAACGCCGGTGCTCGACAGCGCGAAGATGAGCGTGTTCTTGATCACGCGGAGAACGAAGGGATCGGTCAACAGCTCGCGATAGTTCTCCAGCGTGTAGAGCGCCGACGCCGTGCCGAACACGCCCTTCTGAAAGCTGATCCAGAACATGACCGCGACCAACACAAAAATCACGGCCATGGGCGCCAGCGAAAACGAGAGGACCATGGGGGAGAGCTGGATTCTCCCGGCGAGCCGGACGGGGAATTTGAGCGCGGCTTGCGTCATGGCGAATGGTGAGTTCTAAGGGCGTGATTAATCACGCCCCTACCTAATTAGTTCGCTCCGCCTTCGCGTAGGATCTGTTCCAACTCCTTCTGGGTTTCGCTATAGCCCTTGAGAGTCGCCAGCCATTGCGGCGTATTCATGGCGATCTTGCCCCCGGCCGCCCGCACCGTCTCTACTTCCTTCCGGCTTTTCGATTCCGGATAGACGTGGAGGTCGAGGCCGTCGTGTTTCCAGAGCAATGCCTGCCCTTCCGGGGTATGGAGGAAAGCCGTGAGGAGCGCGCCGGCACTGGGCGAGCGCGAGGTTTTCGGCACGCCCGCGTAGCGCGTGTGCAGCACCGTTCCCTCCGCCACGACCGTGTGAGCGATCGGCGCGCCGGTTTTTGCGAGCACGTTGACATCGTTGCCGCCGCAGGTGAGCACGAGCATCAAGAACTCTCCGCTGGTGAAGCGCTCCGATTCGCCGCAACGCACCAGGCCGCCGATCTGCTTGGAGAGCTTCTTGGTAAATTCGATCACGTATTCGCGCCCCAGGAGACCGGGCATGGCCAACTCTCTCATCCCCGCCGCATAAGGCGTGGAGGCGATCTTCCCTTTCCACTTAGGTTTCAGGACATCTTCGAGGCGGCGCGGAATGTCGTCTCCTTTCACCAGGTCGCTGTTATAAAGTATCCCGACGACGGCCGTAGCGAACACGACAGCCACATTGCCCGGAGCAATCGGCTCGAAGCCCGGCTCGGAAGGGATTTTTCGCGGCAGGAGGGAAGCCCATTCCACGGGCTTCAAGACGTTGGCCTTCATGGCGCCGAAAATCGCCTGCGCGTTGCCGAGATAGACGTCGGTGCTGGCCGGCTGGCCCGCCTCTACCTCCTGCGCAAGCCTCACCATTAAGCTCTGCATGTC
The DNA here is from genome assembly GCA_041483675.1 of Binatia bacterium. Lineage (GTDB taxonomy): Bacteria > Desulfobacterota > Binatia > UBA9968 > UBA9968 > 2-12-FULL-60-19. The sequence continues at coordinate 461 of JBGPGE010000057.1, read as the reverse complement.
CGGCCCCGGCGTGAACTGCGACTTGAGGTTGGTCCCGTATTTTTTGTTCACTCCCGCGACGATTTCCGCCAGGCCCGCGCTCCCGCCGAAGCTGTTCTCCGACCACTGCCCCCTGATCGTTCCCTCTTTTTTCGCCTCCTCGACCACTTGCGCCAGCGAAGTCGCGGAAGCGGCCTGCGCGGGTTGTGTAAACGGAGCGGTGAACAGCATGGCTCCGAGCGCAATCAGCCACCAACGAAGCGACAACCTAGTTCTCAGTTGACCGACCATAACAAATCCCCTTTCGATTTATCCTGCCTGCCGGTAATCGCGTCATTCAATGTAAACCCCGCCTCTTGAGGCGGGCACAAAACCGATGGGGTTTCCAAAGGGGAGAAGCGGCAGCTCTCCCCTTTGGTCGAACACGGGGATTCAAACCCCGTGTTCGATATAAGTTGATTCGATAGCCGCGACGCCGGTTT
>JBGPGE010000056.1:0-29757 GCA_041483675.1 Binatia bacterium | reverse complement strand
TGCCGCTCAGTGGTAGTCCGCGATTTCGACTTGATCCGCATATCCATTCTCCCAGTGAAAGCACACGCGATACTGCTCATTGATTCGAATACTGTGTTGGCCAACTCGATTCCCCCATAGCCGCTCAAGCCGATTTCCAGGCGGAACCGCAAGCTCCAGAAGGTCGCGCACACGGGGTTGAGTTGGTCAAGCTTGCGCCGAGCGCTCGGCCATAGGGATTTCGGACACCTCCTGCGTGCCGCTCCTGTATCGGCACCGTTGAATATATCCTCGGTTCCACGATCGCCGAAGGAACGTATCACAAATTAGATTATAACGGCCTCTATAATAATTTGCCAGTCGCCAAAAGCCTGCCTATTAACTGGCCCGCAGCCTATTTTGTCCGCCGACCGCCGTCAAGTCGATTCGAACCAAGTCGGCTTTGAGTTGACCGACGTTTCAATCGCAGTAGCCTGTAGCCGCGTTCAGAGCGTGGCTTTGGCATACTGAGCCAAAATACGCTCGACCGAGTCGAGATCCGCCAGCGTCTGAGGCGCGCGTAGGTCGGGAAGATCATCGGCGGCTTGTGCTGGGCGTAATGCGATAAAAATCGCGTCAGGTGATCTTCCGAGGAGACGTTCGCGCCAAGGACAGAATTCTGTCACGGACGATTTTTGGGATAGGAACCGCTCTAAAATGGTCCTCACGTCCTCGAATACAGATGGTCCTGAGCTTGCCCCGGGCCTTCACTCCGTCTTCGTTCTCTATCACCACGCTGAAACTCAGCGTGCGCTTCGTCATCTGTCTTAGTCGTAGGCGGACAGTCACCTTTTCATCCACCAGAATCGGGCGGAAAAAGTCAAAAGCGGCATGGTGTCTGGCCCAACCCAGCGATCTTTTCCCTCCGGAGGCCCAATATTCCCTTAGCGGCAGCCCCAGGGAACGGAAGAAAGACTGCTCGGCCTCCTGCATCCAGGCGAACAGCTGATGGAACTGGGCGATCCCCGCGGGGTCCGCTTCGTGAAAGAGAAGATATCTTTCGACGCGGTGCTCGACGAGGCGATCCTTTTTTCTCTTCAACCTTTTCCCCTCCGACGCGATTGCGACGCGCGGCGGACGGGAGGCATATCGATCAGAGCGTGGCTTCGGCATACTCTACCAAAAGACTTTCGATCGAGTCGAAATCGGCCAGCGTCCGCAGGCACGCGTAGGTCGGGAAAATCATCGGCAGCTTGTGCTGCGCGTAGAGTTGCATGGCGCGCTCCGGGGCCACCCAGAGTCCGTGAGCCACCTCCTCGGAGGTTTCCAGCGGGACTTGATCGGGGGGGAATGCGGCGACAAAGAATCTGGTGTCGAAGCGGGCTGAAAACTCGGCCGGCGTCTGCCAGTGAGAAAAGTAGGCCAGCCGTTTGACGTCGCAGTAAAGCTCTTCCGACTCCAGGATCTCATGGAAGGCCAGCCTTCCTTCGATCAACTCCGCGCGCATTTGTATCAGCGCGTCCTTCCGCCGGCGATCTCGCATTGCGAGAGGCTCTCCCGACTCGGTCGCCGCGAGCAGCACGCCCACTTCCTCGAACAGCTCGCGAATCGCGGCAACCCAATATCCCAGCGCGAGCCCCGGCTTCAGATGCGCGCCGAGAAGTTGCTGCGCCTGTTGGCGGGAGAGGCCGACGCACCGCTTGAGGCTTCGCTCCGACAAATCGTCCCCAGTTAAGGTGCCGCCGGGAAAGACATAGGCGCCGCCCAGAACATCCATCCGGTCGGGCCGGCGGGTCAGAAACACCTCGAGGCCTCCGCCTTCGGCCGCCCGCAGCAAGATCACGGTGGCGGCGCTTCTGGGACCGGACGCCGCGCTCATAGGGGCCCCGGCGCCTCGATCGGATGATACTCTCCCTCGCACGGGGCGATCGACGAATGGTAGAAATGGAATCGCCCGCCGGCGGAATCTTGAAAAACGATACTGGACGAAACCGTGCCGTACTCCTCGCCGTGGACGCAAATCGCGTCCCGTGGGTCGTGGGAGCCGGCCGGCAAATCGTGATTCCCGAGAATCCGTTGCAGATAATCTACGGAAGAGAGGCGCGCCTTCGCGCCGCCGCGTTTTTCCCCGACTCCGGTCGGCGTGAGCCGTTGTCGAAGCGAGCCGGTTGCGGCTGAAAACAGCTCCCTCGAATGGATCAGTTTTTCCGTCGTGGTCCCGCAGAACGAGCTGTTGCCGAAGACGTGAACCCCGGTATCCAGGGCGTGGTGAGTGATCGTCTTGCCCGAGTTATAGGCGACAAAAGCGGTTTTGACGCTCGCGACCAGGAGAAGAAACGGCTGGTAGCTCAGGCCGTGCTCGCGCTTCAATCCCTCGTAGGCCTGGAACGCGCTCGCCGCCCGGAGCATCTGCAGGCAGAGGAGCCCGCGCGACCGGGGGACATGCTTCGTCGTCGGCGCCGCCGCCCGGCGGTTTAGCACGCCGGCGATCAGCCCGTACTCGTTGACTCCCAGCCAGGTTCCCCCGGCGACGAGGTCTTTCCCCCCGAAAATGAGAGGCTCATCGTCGAGCCTCTGCGGCGAAGCCGAAGCGCGCGAAAAGCGCTCGTCACGGTTCGCCGCGACGATGAGCGGGTAGTCCGGGATGACCCGGTAGTACAGCGCCAGCATGCACATATTACGGATTTACCGAACTCCGACATTTTGTGCAACGGGCCGGAGCGCGAACATTGTTCACCCTATTTGTTTATGCTACGCTCGAACTCGTTTGACGGAGGGCCGATGTTTCAATCCGTGGACGAAGTGATCGAGCGCCTGGCAGGGGAGAACTACATCTGTAACCGCGAAGTCGGGACCGTGGTGTACCTCGCCGCGGCGATGCGCAAGCCGATCCTGGTCGAGGGTCCGGCGGGAGTCGGCAAAACGGAGCTGGGGAAAGTGCTGGCGGCGGCGCTTAAACTGGATCTGATTCGTTTACAATGCTACGAGGGGCTGGACGAAGCGAAGGCGCTTTACGAATGGGAGTATGCCAAGCAGCTCCTCTATACTCAGATCCTCAAGGATAAAATCGGCGAGATCGTCAAGGGGGCGCAGAGCCTTCAGGCCGCGGTGGATTTGATTTCGCAGCAGGACGACGTATTTTTTTCCGACCGTTTTCTTTTGGCGCGGCCGCTGCTGCGCGCGATCCTTGCGCCGCAACCGACGGTGCTGTTGATCGACGAGGTGGACAAGTCGGACACCGAGTTCGAGGCCTTTTTGCTCGAGGTGCTGAGCGACTTTCAGGTGAGCGTGCCGGAGCTTGGGACGCTTAAGGCCAGGCACGTCCCGCTGGTCGTGCTCACCAGCAACAACAGCCGCGAGGTGTCCGATGCGCTCAAGCGGCGCTGTCTCCATCTCTATCTCGATTTTCCCGATCCGAAACGGGAGCTGGAGATTGTCCGGCTCAAGGTGCCGGAAGCGGACGCTAACCTCGCCGCCGAAGTGGTTCAACTCCTTCATCGCCTGCGCCGGCTGGACCTCAAAAAGCGGCCGAGCATCAGCGAGGCCCTTGATTGGGTGAAGGCCCTGACTCTCCTCAACATCAAAAATCTCGACGACCGTCTGGTCGCGGAGACGATGTCGACGCTGATGAAATACGAGGCCGACATCCGCAAGGCGCAGGAAGAGCTTGCGGAGTATCTCCGCGTGCGCAAGGCGAAGGAACCGAGCGGGGCGGGGACGAGCGACAAAGACCTGCTTCATTGAGACCTTCGCAGGCAGGCATGCGGCACTATGCTTGGACGAATACTCGAATTTTCGCAGATGCTTAGACAAAACGGCGTCCGCGTTTCCGTGTCGGAAAACATGGACGCGGTTCGCGCGCTCGAGCTTTTGGGCATCGCCGACCGCACGCTCTTCAAAAGCGCGCTCCGCGCCTCGCTGGTCAAGCGTTCTATTGACGTCGAACCCTTCAACCGTCTCTTCGATCTCTACTTTCTTGGACAGGGACAAAGCTCGCGCGCGTCGGAGCAAGAGCTGATGGCGCGGCTCGGTCTCAGCCCGGAGCAATTCGAGAAGATGCTCGAACAGATCCAGGAATTTCTCCGCCGGATGGACGGAGAGGTTTCGCCGTTGACCCGCGCCCTGCTGGCCGGGGAGCTGGCCCAGGTAGAGCGAATGATGTTCGAGGCCGCGGAAGGGGAGTTGGGCGAGATGACCCAATGGGCGCGCGGCGCGGGCTTCATCGATCAGATGGCCGCCCGCTTCATGCTCGCCTCGATCCGGGAAGAGATCGAAAAGTTCAAGATGGCGCTGGCGCGCGCGGGCGCGGAACCAAGGCTCAGCGAAAAGATTTCCGAATACGCCGAACAGCGGTTCCGCGAGCTGATGCGGCTGGCGCAACGGCTCCTCCAGCGGGAGTTGCAAAAGAAAGAGGCCGCGGTTCCCGGCCAGAGGCGCAGCGACGATCTCTCGCAGAAGAGTTTCGCCTATTACACGGAGGACGACATCCGCCGGATGAGCGAGGTCGTTACCCGGCTGGCCCGCCGCTTTAAGAACCTGCTTTCCCTCAGACGGCGCAAAGCGCGGCGGGGGAGACTGGCCGTCAGCGCGACGTTCCGCAAAAACCTGCAATACGGCGGCGTGCCGTTCCGCATCCAGCTTGAACGGCGCCGGAAGGAAAAACCGCAGGTCGTCGTCCTGTGCGATATCTCCGACTCGGTGTTGAACGCGTCGCGCTTCATGCTGCAATTCGTCTATTCCATCCAGGACCTCTACACCAAGGTGCGGAGCTTCGTCTTCGTGAGCGACATCGGCGAAGTGACGCGGCTGTTCGAGGAGCACGAGCTCGGCCAGGCGGTTGAAATGGCGCTCAGAGGTGACGTGATCGATGTCTATTCCCATTCGAATTTCGGGCGGGCCTTCGAGCTGTTCCATCGCAACCACATCTCGGCGGTGACCGGCAAGACCACCTTCGTCATCATCGGCGACGGAAGAAACAACTACAACCGCGCCAACGAGTGGGTGATCCGCGAGATCCGGCAAAAAGCCAAGCAGCTCATCTGGCTTAATCCCGAGAGCCGCCTCACGTGGGGCTACGGGGACAGCGAGATGCCGCGCTACGCGCCATACTGCGACCTGGTGGAGGAGTGCCGGAACATCGAGCAGCTCTACAAAGTAATCGACCGGATCGCGGCATGAAGAAGCTCTACATCCAAACCTACGGCTGCCAGATGAACCAGTACGACTCAGAGCGCATCGCGCGACTCATGGGCCGGGAGGGTTATGAGACGACTCAGTCCGCCGAAGACGCCGACCTCCTCCTGCTCAATACGTGCAGCGTGCGCGACAAGGCGGAGCAGAAGGTCTATAGCGCGCTCGGGCGCTGGCGCGAGCTGAAGGAGAAAAAGCCGGGACTGATCGTCGCCGTCGGCGGCTGCGTCGCCCAGCAGGAGGGCGAGGCGCTGCTGCGTCGCGCTTCCTATGTGGATCTCGTCGTCGGGACGCAGAACATCCACAAGCTCGGCGAGATGGTCCGCGAGGTCGAGACGCGGCACAGCCGCCCGGCCGAGCTGACGTTCTATCGCGATCCTTCGTACATGGAGGATGAAGACGGAGCGCCGCGCGTCCAGGGCGCGATGGCTTATATCACTATCATGCAAGGGTGCAACAAGGTCTGTAGCTTCTGCATCGTGCCCTATGTGCGCGGCCGGGAGCTAAGCCGGCCGAGTGAGAAAATTCTGGTTGAGATAGGACAACTCGTCCGAAACGGCGTCAAGGAGGTTATGCTGCTGGGCCAGAACGTAAACTCCTACGGGAAGACGGCGGCGCGGGACTTAAGTTTTCCGGAGCTGCTCCGTAAGATCAACGCTATCGAAGGGTTGGAGCGCATCCGCTTCACGACCTCGCACCCGGAGGATCTTTCGCCGGGGCTGATTGAGGCTTACGCGACTTTGGAAAAGCTCTGCGAACATCTTCATCTGCCGGTTCAGTCGGGCTCGGACAGCGTGCTCGCGCGGATGCGCAGGGGGTACACGCGCGAAGAATATCTGGAGAAAATCCGCCGCTTGCGCGCGCGCTGCCCAAAGGTGAGCCTCACGACGGATATTATCGTGGGATTTCCCGGAGAAACCGACGAAGAGTTCGCCGCCACCCTGGAAATACTGGAGCGGGTAGAGTATGATGAAATCTACGCGTTCAGCTATTCGCCGCGCCCGCATACGCTGGCCGGCAAGCTGTATCCGGACGACGTGACTGCGGAAGTGAAAACGCGGCGTCTCGAGCGGGTGCTCAACCGGCAGGGCGAGATTTCGCTAGGGCGGAACAGAAAAAAGATCGGGGAGATCGAGGAGATCTTGGTCGAAGGGCCGGCGAAACTGCGGGACGGGCAGATCATGGGCAGGACCCGAAGCCACAAGATCGTGAACGCGGCGGGATCGGAAGCGCTGGCGGGAAAGCTGGCGACCGTGCGCATTACCGCCGCGTCGCCGAACTCGCTCCTCGGAGAGTTGGCCGCAGCGCAGTAAAAGGGGGTAGCATGCCGAAGAAGGACGACTCGATTCAGATGGCCGTCGGGGGTCTGACCCTGGATCCCGTGACCAAAACCCCGATCGTGATCCTCAAGGACACGGATAATAAGTTGAACCTGCCGATCTGGATCGGCCTTTTAGAGGCCACTGCGATGGCCACGGAGCTTGAAGGAATCAAGATGGCGCGGCCGATGACCCACGACCTGCTCCGAAGCATTCTCGGCGAAGTGGGCGGCTCGATTGACTCCGTAGAAATCACCGAGCTGAAGGAGAATACCTATTACGCCCTGATTTTTCTCAAGGTCGGCGGGAGAGAGTTGGCGATCGACTCGCGCCCGAGCGACGCGATCGCCCTCGCGCTCAGGACGAAGAGTCCGATCTACGTGGCCAAGGAGGTGCTCGAGGCTTCGAGCATTCTGCAACAAAACGAGGAAGGGAAAGAGCCGAACGTCGCCAACGTTTCCAATGTCTCCAAGGAGAAGTGGGCCGAGATCCTGGAGAAGATGACCCCCGACGATTTCAAGTACAAGATGTAAGACCGCTTTAGACAGCTTCACGCCTGCACACCTCCTCAATACATGAATGGCCGCGCAACCTCATAAAAGAATCACCCGCAAGCAGATACGCCGGCCGGACCACTTCATTGTGCTGCTCGGCGAGGCGCTCGATTTTGTCAAGAAACACAAGACGCATGCCATGGCTGCCGTCGGCGCCGCGGCCGTCATCGTTGCGGGACTAGGCGCGTGGAGCGTTTATAGCGCGCGGCAACATCGCCTTGCCGCGGCGGAATACACCCGCGCCGTCGATCTCTTTCACGAGCGCCGATACAACGAGGCGCTCGAAGGCTTCGCGCGCGTGGCCACAGTTCGATCGACGATCTATGCAAGCCTCGGCCGCCTTTACCAAGCGCAGGCCTATGCCAATCTGAACGACACCAGGAAAGCGGCGGAGACGCTCCGGCAGGTCGTCGATGGCGGGCGGGGCGAGCCGATGCTGATTCAAATCGCTTACATCTCCCTGGCCCATTTCCAGGAAGAGATGCGCCAATGGCCGGAAGCGACTCAGAGTTACGCGGCGGCGGAAAAACTCGCCGGGCCGTTCAAAGCGGACGCCGTTCTCGGACGCGCTCGCGCGGCGTCGCTCGCCGGCGACCCGCGGGAATCAATCGCCGCCTATCGGCTGTTCTTAACCGAGAACCCCGACTCGGAGAGAAGGGGAGAGATCGCGTTGCGGATTCAGGAGTTGGAGAGCAAAGTTTCGGAGGACGCGAAAGCGGCGAAGTAAAGCCGCCGGTCATTTACCTGCCGCTCTGGTTTGATCTTCCGCCTGGCTGCGGAGCGCGCCGAGCAATCTTTCTGTGACTTGCTTGAGTTTCTCCACGGAAGGACGGTCTCCTTTTTCCGCCTGCAGCAGCCGCTTCACCGTCTCGCCGACACGGCGCCTCGAGAACTCAAAGCCCAATCCGTCGCGGAACAGTCTTTCGTATTTTCTCGTTCTTCTTTCCGCGCTCGGCGGTGGTTGCGGCACTCGCTGGTCGGAATAGGTTTCCGACACGGCCCGGTGGTAAAACTCCTCCGACAGCAGATCCTCAAGCTCAAAGCCGCCGTCTCCCGGTATGGCGTCGGACAGCAGGGTAATCTTGCTCTTCGGCACGCCGGCCCGTTCAAGGCTCTGAACCAGGCCGCGTCCCGCCCCCTCGGCGTCGAGATAGACGACATAGGGAAGCTTGACGCGCTCGTAAAAAAGCGGCAGCCGTTCCTTGGATTCGGCGACGCTCCCGTTAATCACTACTTTTTCCCGCAGTCCCGGCTGGGTCGCGGCGAACGCGCCCTCCAGCAGCGGCTTGTTCGCCACGCCGTCCACCAGGATGTTGAGCTCGTTGAACATCAGGCTCGTGACGAGACTGGCGGCGACCGCCGAGCGCACGGGCTCAGCCAGGTCGAAGGTGAAGCCGGAATTGATGCGCAACTTTCGGACCTTGGTTCCCTGACCGCCTCCCATCAGCTCGACCTCGCGCACCTGTTCCAGGTCGTACGGGTCGATCATCGCCGGCGAGTGGGTGATGTAGACGATCTGGGTGTTCCAGGGAAGTTTTTCCACGAGGAACTTTTTGATGTCCCGCTGGCCGTCGGCATGGAGCTCGAAGCCCGGATTGTCGAGCAGCAGAATGGTCGGCCTCGGGCCGCTGACCGCGCTCAAGAGCGTGCTGTAGAAGGAGAGGTACCACTGAAACCCGTCGCTGCGCTCCGAAGGCGGGACGCGCCAGGTGTAATTCCCGTCGGTGATAGAAACCGAAAGCTTCTCTCTTTCGAACTGGAAATGCACTTCGTAACTTTCTTGCGTCCAGTATTCGTTGATGCCGCCTGAAATATGGTTCTTGTAATGGTCTTCGGCGACATGCCGCCGATCGACGTCCGCGGTGCCTGCAAGCTCGGCGATGCGTTGTATCGAGAGACCAGTGGCTTTGCAGAGATTAGCCATGCCTCTCGATGTCTTTTCGGGGTCTTTTATGAACTCGGCGAGATTCACTTCGTTGGGTATCTTATCCAACGACGTGCTGTGGTAGAGGAACCGCGGCAGCAATTCGAAGAATATTCCCACCGGATCGCGGCTCAAGATTGTCTTGATAGAAGTGACTGTGGTGCGAATCTCCTGGCCGAACAGGGCGATGTCGTTCTGGATCGGCTGATCCTGGCCGGGTACCCCCATGAGAGCCGTTGAAACCGTGTTGACAAGATTATCGAGCTGCGCGGCGTCGTTGAAGTCGGCGCGTTTGAATACATCCAGCTGCGCGTCCGCTTGAGCCTTATGGACTTTAAAGGAAGGCTGCCGGGCGGCGTGCACCCCCAATTTCGCGCTGAGGCTTTCCGCCTCAAGTATCAGGGCGCCGACTTCCTTTGAAATGTTCGGCAGCGCGAATTCGAGTTTCGTTTCAACTCCGGCGGCGGAGACCGCGCTGTACGAATAGTGGCCGTCGAAGTACCTGGTGATCCGAAATGCGTCGACGAACGCGGCGTCAGGGACAATATCCTTAAGCCGGTTCTTATCGCCCCCGTCCGGCGACAACCAGAGCGTAATAACGGGAATCTCAGATTTTGGACGTTCCTCCAGTTGCGTAGCCAAGTGGTTGGGCAAGTCGCCGGCCACGTAGCTGTAGCTCGGATCGAACGAAGCCAGTGCCTTGAGAAACGTGGTCTTGCCTTGCTCGTTGCGACCGACCAGCACCGTCAGCCGTTCCTCCAACTCAATATCGGGAACGTTAACGATCGACCGGAAAGTCGAGATGCTGACTTTCTTGAGCTTCATACTGACAACTATCGTTCAGTGAATCGGCCGTGTCAACTCCGCGTATGCGTGGCGGGCTGAGGCTGCGGAATGCGCGTGGCCCGGGGGCGATCTAGTTAACGTCTGATAAGATATATTATGTCAACTTTTCTCTGAAAGTATGACATAATATTCCGGGGACAGAAAAACAGCCTGCCCTACCCTGTAATGAAGGCGGAAATTGTACCGTGAGAATCGTCGCCGATTGGACGTGTACATCGCAATTTGGGATTGATTGGAGCCGCGTCGATCTGAAACCCATTACTCCATCCGGTCTTCAGAAGTACCGCCAGAGCCACCATTTCTCAAAGGCCAGCTTGGCCCAGTAGATGGATTTCGATGGGCCCCAGGTGCGGGCTTCGGTCGCGCCGAACGGCGGCCAAGCGCGTGGGTAGATGGTTCGATTTGCCGCGGCGCGTCCGCCGCCGTAGGCCAGCAGTCATATGGTGTGGAGTTGGAGCGGGACCGGCTCTCCCCTGCCCGTGATCTTTACCGCCAGGTTGTGCGCCACTACATCCGCCTCCTGGTGGGCTACGCCGCCGGCCTTCGATGCCGGCATGTCGGCGCAATCCCCGATGGCGTAAACGTTCTCCCATTTCGTCTCGAGCGTGTCGTAATCCACGCGCACTCCGTTTTCCGTATCCGCCAGGCCGCAATCGACCAACGGCTTTGCGGGACGGTGCGGCGGGACCATGAAGAGCAGATCGTAGTTCAACCGGTAGTTGTAAAGACCGTTGACGGTCTTTTTCGCGGGATCGATCGATTGCACGGCAAAGTCGTAATGAATCTTTATGCCGCGCCTCTTACTCTCGGCATCCATCCAGACGAGCGGATCGCGGGCCTCGCCGGCCGGCTCGGGATCGCGAGTGAAATATTCGATGCTCACTCGCTCGCGGATGCCGCGCCGCTTGAAATAATTGTCGATCATCCACTGCGCCTCATAGGGGGCCGGTGGGCAGCGGTACGGCCCGAGCGGCACCCCGACCACCACGCGGCCGCCGTTGAACGACTCCAACGCGCTACGTACTCGCAGTGCGGCGTCCATCTCCCACGCGTGGTGCGCCGCCTCGGCGAAGCCCGGCACAAGCTCCGGCGCGGTCTGAAGCCCCAGTGAAACGATCAGATGGTCGTAACGAAGATTCCCGCCGCCGAGCGCCACCTGTTGCCGGGCTGGATCGATGCCGAGAACTTCGTCGTGCAGGACTTTGACGTTGCGTTTTTCGAGCCTTTTGAGCTTTCGCGTAATTTGCTCGGGACGCCGCTCGCCGACCATCATGAAGAGAAACGCCGGCATAAACACATGGTCGGGACGCCGGTCAACGAGCGTTACATCGTGCCGGCCGCCGAGATCAAGCCCCAGCTTGGTGGCCGCGACGACGCCCCCGCTCCCTCCGCCGAGAATAACAATTCGTTTTTTTCCACTTGCCATACCGAACCGTCAGCCTTTTCTCTCCGCTTCCGTGGTTGTCTGCTTCCCGTCCGCTGTTTGAAACGAAATCTTCTCTTTCTCTCTCAACGCCAGGCCGCGCAGATTTCGCAGCCGCTGCTCGCGGTGCATCCGCTGCTCGGCAGATCCCTCTTCGGTGAGCTCGCGTCCAAAGCCGGAGGTCGAACGGAGCAGCCGCAGCAAGAGCGCGTCCGAGAACGCCTTTAACTCTTCCAGCAACCGGCGGCGAAAAACCGGAAGAAAAAGCAGGCCGGCGAAGCCGAATATCAATAAAACGAGGACAGTCGAAAACATAGCAGTCTTGTTCTAATGAATCACCCCGCAGAACGCTGCGGGGTATCAAGAGGCCCTCGGCTGACTTTTCCCAAGTCGTCACCCCCGAATGTTTTAATCGGGGGTCCGGTCTGGATTCGCCTGGATTCCCGCTAAAAGCATGCGGGAATGACGGAATACTTAAAGGACGCTCGCCTGAAACGGCGCTAGCGAAGAAACGTGTCTTCCTGGCGGAGCGCTTCCGCGGCCTCCATCAGCGAGCGTTCCGTCGGCGCGCCCTCGCCCAGCAGCCCAATCTGCCGGAGGAATTGGCCGATCTGCGCATGGTCGCGCGGGCTGACCGGCGTATAAGGTCTCGACGGTTCCCCGATGTCCACGCCAAAGTGTTTCATCGCCGACTTCATCACGGGAGGCAGGCCGTAGGCGGCCCATTTGCCGGGAAAAAGCGCGAAGCAGCGCTGCCAGTATCTGGCTCGCTCCATATTTCCCTCGCGAAATGCGCGAACCACCTGCGCGCCGATGCGTGTGCCGGGCGGCGGCATGGTCGCGCCCGAGCCGCCCATCGTCAGAGTCGCCAGGAGCGGCTGCATGGTGGTGAAATAGTGTCCTCTGCCGCCGAGGTCGATCTGTTCGATGAGACGCGATATTTTGGTGATGTCGCGCGAACTCTCTTTGAAGTATCGGATGTTGTTGATCTCGCTGATCTTGACGAAGGCGTCTTGCGGCGGGTCGGCGCCGGGACCGGGGTTGTGGTAGCAAACCACCGGCAGAGGGCTGGCGGAGGCTACCTGGGTGTAGAACTCCATCAGCTCGGCGATCGTCGGCTGGCCGCCCCACGGGCGCAGCGGCATCAACACTTGAACGAGGTCTCCGCCGATTTTCGCGCCGTATTCCGCCAGCTCGAGCACCTCGCGCGGCGCTGGGCTGGAGGCGCCGAGGATAACCGGCTTGCGTTTGCCCACCATCTCCGTGCCGATGCGCAGCAGCTCTTTGCGCTCTTCGCGCGACAGCATCGTATATTCGGCCGCCTCGACGGCGGCAATTGAAACCGCGTCGCAGTCGGCAACGAGGAAGTCGATCTCGCGCTTGAGCGCCTCGTAGTTCACCCGGTCGTCTTCGCCGAACGGCGTGAGACAGGCGCCGATGATTCCCTTGATGGGTTGATTGAGAGGCATGGGTCAGTTCAAGATCTCGGCGACGATTCTGGCGTGGCCGGCGTCGCTTCCCTTCACCTTGAGAGGGAGCGCGAGGATGCGGCTTTTTCTTCCGACCACCTTTTCCAGGTTGGTCACGTTCTCGGCGATCAGCACCCCGTTGCCGAGCAGCTCTTTGTGCACGGGAAAATCGAACCCTTTGGGCCTCAGCGGCGTCGGCAGATCGACGGTGATGCAGTCGATGCCGAAAAGCTTGACGCCCTTCTTGACGATCCACTCCGCCGCATCCACCGAGAGATAAGGATGGAGGTTATAATCCACGCTTTCGAATTTCTCGTCCCATCCCGTGTGCAGCATAAGGATGTCCCCGCGGTTGACCGCCACGCCGGAACGCTCCAGATCGCTTGCCGTGACCTGCTCTCCCCCGTTTTTCCTGACTGAGATCACTGCGCCGGGGCCGATGAAAGCGTCCAGCGGCAGCTCGTCGATCGACTTCCCGTTCGGGATAATATGAATCGGCGCGTCGACGTGCGTTCCCGCGTGACACGGGAGCGCGACTTCGGTCACATTCAGCGGATGACCTTTTTCCAGGCTAAAGAATCTCTTTACATGAACGTCCGGAAGCGCCGGAATTTTCGGCATTCCATCGTAGATTATTCGGGACAGATCAACCATCTCCATAGAAGCTGCCTCCGCTCACTTTCCGTTGCGCCAGGCGGCGTACACGGGGTCGCGGTCGACAAAGGCGCGCCTGATCCCGTCATACGCCAGCCAGAATTGATCCAGCGTCTTCTGCACGGCGGCGCGCACCTGGTTCTGCTGGACATCGGTCAGCGCATAGCGTTCGACTGCAAGGGGGCCGACCTTCATGTGCTCTTCGTCCACGCCCATGTGAAGCGTCCAGTAGCGGATATCCTCGGCTTCGCGCGAGAAGCCATAGTGCTTGGTGAGGCCGTTGACGATCCGCGTCATGCGCTCACTGGCGGTCCCTTCGAGACAGAATCCCTGGCTCGCGTAGAGTTCCAGCCATGTTCTCTGGTACATCAGCAACTCACGCCAATCGACGAAGGCCGAAGTCTCCGGCAAAGGCTCGACCGCATCCAACTCCTCCCTCGTCTTGTAGCCGCACGCCAGGGCGAAGCGGATGTACAACGCCTTGTGGCTGTCGGTGCCCGTAATCTCCCCCGTCCCCTCTTCCACGACGTTGTCGATCCACATTTTCTCGAGTTCGGGGTCTTCGGGGCAGCGCCCGAGCATCGCCGCAATCGGCTTGGGAAACGGCTTGGGAAAAAAAAGATAGAACTGCCCGACAAAACCTTTCAGTTGGTCGCGGTCGAGCTCCCCCTTTTCGATCATGCCGATCACCGGATGATCCTTGGAATGTTTCTTCCGCACCATCCCCTGGATCTCTTTGACGAACTCTTTTCCTGAAAGAGACATGACTTCCTCCCTGGGCGATTAGGACTTGAAGCCGATGGAGAACATCCGCTCCAGATCGTGGCGCGAATAGACCTGGAAGGCGATAAGCGTCTCGGACTTTTCGATGCCTTCTACCTTGCGGATGCCTTTGGTCACGACGTCGGCCAGCCGGTCGTTGTCTTTCACGCGAACGATCACGGCGAGGTCGTAGCGGCCCGCGACGGAGAAGACTTCGGTCACACCCTCGATATCGGCGACGCTTTCCGCAACCGCGTTGACCTTATCCCTCTGGACGTTCAACAGCACAATCGCCGTGATCATCTTCTGCCCTCCTTAAATGTCTGTTTGCCCCCGGTGGAACTCGAAGCCGCCGCGCCTTTTCCTTTATCACGCGAGCCGGCAAAATCAACGGCTTTTTCTCGCCTGGGATTTACGAAGTTGGGCAAAACCAAACGGCGGTGAGATCGCCTCTGAAGTGTTTGACCGCCACAAGGTTTGCTTCGACGAGCGGGTCAAGTCTCGCCGGCTTTTGGAAGAGTTCTGGCGCTTACCTGAGAAGCGGCCCTCCACCCTCTCCTCCGGTCCAGCGCCAGCGCCAGAAGGGGCAGAAGAAGCGTGCCGCCGGGCAGCGAAAAAACAATCAGAATGCGGAGACCCCTGGACAACGACTTCAGATACCGTTTGATCTCGGCCTTTTCGTCCTTGGTCCATGCCACCTTCGTATTGCGCCGCTTCATCAGCAGATGCATAAGCCCCCTGACCGCAAGGATCTCGCGCAGAACCGCCGCCTTCGATTGGTTGAAAAATCTTTTCATGGCCGGATCACAATGAATGGGGCATCGACGGTTCGTCGATTGACACACGACCCGCAGCGCCACGCACAGGCGGGCTAAACAGGATTTTTAAAGTGCCCCCCCGCTTGTCAGGCTCATTTATCACTTTCCGACTTCGAATGGTAGTAACGCGGGTTTTAACAAGTTGCCGCTTATTTTGACTTCATCTGGAGGGGCAATATCTTTCCCCGTGGGCTGACGGAGGGAGGCTGCCGTCTGATTCTGAGGGTCCCTGCGTTTTGCCAAACTTCAGTCATAAAACGATTACTCCGCGATCCCTCCGTGAGCGCCGCCCGAAGCCGGGAAAGGAGCTTCCCTTCATCCAACTCGCCCACCTCGGGATGCACCAAAAGGCTCAGCCGGGTCTGTCCTCTGTCGTCCTCGTCCTCCACAAGCTGGTAATCCCCGGGTCCTCCCCCAAACTCAGCTGGAAGGAGTCGTTCCAGAAGCTCAAAGAGGTCGCCATAGAAATAATTCATCCCCTCACTGGCGAATTTCTCGTAGCTTCGGATATGATGAAGGTGAAGCGTCAGCCCTACCTTTTCCAGGGCGCACCCGCAATCTCTCTTCTCCAGCGTTCCATAGTCCCCAATCCCGACATTGAGGAGCAGGTGGCGATACACGGGGTGGACCGTGGTACAGAGAAGGGGGTGGATCGTTGGAGCATCATGAGCCGGGAACCCGGGATGCTGGATAACCGCCAGTCTGTATTGATCGACGTGAACCTCATCGGTGTGACGAGAACTGGCGCAGCCGTATCCTACCCCCCCGGCCTCGGCGGATCCATAAATGGGGATAGCGCTGGCCCCAACCCGCTCGATCACCTCACGCTTGCTTTCCGTGAACGGCTCGCCACTGACAATAAATTTCGTCCCTTCCAGAGACACTCCCATCTCCCCGGCCACATAAGCTATCCTTGACGCATTGCTTGCCACGGTTCTAATACAGCAGTCTCTCCCCTCGCGCCGCTTGTCTAGTACCCAACGGACGATGCGGGAGATGTCCCGGAGATCTAGAAATCCCGGCTTGGGGAAACCCCGAGCAAACAACTTTCCGCTAAGCACGATCAGATACGTAAGCAGATAATGGTAGCTGCCCACTAGCCGGTTGTTGACAGGAATTTTCCGCGCAAACCAACGCTCGGTGGAGATGCCTAATTTGGCATTGATCAAAAGATTGTTCATTCCGCCGTCGGCGGGAAGGACGGCGTCGTAGACTGCGTGAGAGTATGAGAACAGGTCATGGGCGGAGAAGAAAACGCACCTCATAGGCGCCGATGCGGTCAGGAAATCGAGAGAGAAAACGAAATGAACAGGCCGACTTCTGCTTCCGCTGTTTTGCGCGGCGAATCCCGGCGATGAGGTCGAGCGCGCAAACTCCTGCGGGAAAACCAAAAACGACCGGCCTCCACGCACCACTTCCTTGTTCCCCTTAAACTCGTCCGCGGTGAGATACACCCCTTCCGCAGCCAATCGCTCCAACGTCGTCTCCAATCCGTGCCGATGAATGTGCGCCCTAAGATCGGAAAACTCACAGCCGGCGAGTTCGAGCAGTCTCCTATAAGAACTGCCTGGATGCGCATAGATCTGCGTGCGGGCCAGCTCAAGAAAGCTCTCCTCCCGGCCGGCGAGCGCCCTTTGGAGTTCTTCTGTGGCCTGTTCCGGGGTGACCCGCTCAGCAAAGAACTTCTTCAAGCCCCGAGCCAGGCCAAACGTCCCCTTGAGGTTTGCTTGTCCGAGATCGGACCTGAATGCCTGGTAAGAATTCCTCAGGGCGCCGATACTCATGATATTTTTGTGTATATGCGATCTGAAATGCCCCCGGCGGGACTCGAACCCACGACCCCAGGATTAGGAATCCTGTGCTCTATCCATCTGAGCTACGGGGGCGTAACGTTCTAAGGTTCTATGCCCTTCACAGCGCCTTTTCAAGATTCCGTATCAGAGTGTCGATGAAGCCCTCGTCGTCCAGTTCTCTGACCCAGTGAAGGTCCCAGAGAGAAAGCGGGTTCAATCCTTTGGCATCCGGGTATTCGAGCGTGGCAATCTCGTAGCTATTGGCGATCGCCCGGGCGCTCGGATAGGGCTTGGCCTTGAGCCATTTGACGATGGAGTCGAACTGTCGCTCCAGCTCCGCCATGGTCTCGACCTTCATCCGCTTCATCGGCTCGTCCGCCACGATCTTCAGCGCCTCGTCCCGGCGGAAGATCATAAGACAGATGGCGTGGATCACGGACCTCATGTAATCCTTGAGCAGCGGCGAATTCTCTTCGGCGAATCGCGCGAGGCACGCCTGGGCGTAGTGGCCGACAATGGGAATATCGGGGACGGCTAGAATTCTGAGGCCGCCCGCAGCCAGAGCCTGCGGCAGATAGAGCGGCGACATAAACGTCGCGACGCAATCTCCGGAAGCGACCCTCTTCCACTGCCCCCATCTCCCCACTTCGCTGTCCTCTACCGGGAGCGTCTTGACCTCGTTTTCGAGTCCCATCATTCTGAGCCAGAGAGTGACGGCGTGCGGCTGGCCGGAGGTACGGACGGCCATCACTCCGCTCTTCAAATCTTCCGGCCGCCGGACGCGCGGCGCGGTTACGAGCTCCAGACTCCCACCCCGGCTCGGCGCGCAGAATATCGTGACCTTTCTCCCCTTCGCGGCCTCGTCGTAGAGATACTCCAAATGCTCAACAATGATATCTGCGGAGCCGTCGAACAGCGCGGCCTCGTACTCCTTGCCGCCTTTGATCTGCACGACTTCCAAATCGACGTCGTAATAACGCCGCGCCATCTCTTTGATACAAAAGATGACCGGCGTCCGGTCGTCGTCCCGATACGCGAGTTTAACGCTTCTCATATCTCAACCATCGCATGAGCTCAGGCGGGTGACACACGCGGCCACTACCGACCGCCGCCGGCGACGCATCAACGGAATTTGGCGATTAGATGGGCGGTGTTCGACGTCGATCCGCCGACGCCGGGGTGTTCCACGACAACCGGGTAGGTTCCCGGCTGTCGCAGCAGCTCGGGAGGAATCGTGATCTTGATCTCCGTGGCACGGCGAAAATTCTGCGGAAACTTGGCCGGGCGGAATTGCACCTCCGCGCTCACGGGCTTTCCGTTGAATTTTACCTGCGCCGTGCTCAGAAAATTTTTTCCCTGGATCGACACGACCAGCGGACCCGCGCTCGGCACGACCGAATCCGGTGCCAGCCTCTCGATCTCGGGCGCCGGGCGGTCCGGCTCGGTGCGCGGGATCGGGTTGCGGTAGTCCTCGTCATAAACGGGCTTGCGGGCGACGCCGTCTTTAAAGACCGTATGAATCCGCTCGATGGCGGAGATATCCAGCAGCGGGTTGGCATCCAGGATCACGATATCGGCGAAGCGGCCCGGCGCGATGGTCCCGAAATCCGCCGCGCGCCCCACGCATTCGGCGGGGTTTTTGGTGGCCGCCGCGATCGCCTCCCGCGGCGTCAGGCCGGCCTCGACGAGCAGCTCCAACTCGCGCTGGACCGCCAGCCCCGGGAGGACGGAGTTCGGGTCCGAGCCCGTCTGCAGCCTCCCTCCCGCTTTGAGGAATCGCCGCAGAAAATCTTGCAGCTTGCCATAGCCCGCCTCGATGGCTTGCTGCAGTTTGGCGTCGATTGCCGAGATGCCGCGGAAGTGTTCCTGCGTGTTCGACCGGAAATAGGGCGGAACGTAGGCTAACCCCGGTGACGCGAGCAGACGCAGCTCGTCGTCCTGAAATCTTTTCTTGTTGATTGAAAAGGCGCGCCAGGCGGTCGCCAGCGTCGGCGTGAAGCAGACTTTTTTGGCGACCAATTGCTGAATGACCCGCTCGTAACCCCTCTCGTCCATGAAGCTGTGGACTTCCTGGCTGCTCATCCGGTCGCGCCCGCTGGTTCTTCCTTCGTGCAGCTTTTTCTTCGCTTCCGCGCCCGTGACGGTCGCCAGGGCCACGGAATGGGAATGTTCTATCGAATTGACCTCGACCCCCGTGAGCGCCGCCTCGGTTCCGTTGAGCGAATGGGTGATGACCGGCTTCTTGGCGGCGTGGGCCTCGGCGACGATCGCGCCCAATTCCTCCGTCGTGAGATCCTCCAGAGCCTTGATGATATCGACGCCCGTGGCGAGGGCCTTTTTTGTTTCCGCTCTCGCCTGGTCCGCCCCGCGAACGTAAACCTCCGTTCTCCCGCGCGATCCCCCTTCCCCGGCGTCCGCTCCGGCGGGCCGGTTCAGCCTCGCGGCGAGCAGCAACCGGGGGCCAAGGATTTTCCCCTTGTCGATCCCTTCCTTCTGCGCGAAACTCCAGGGCAAGGGATTGTCGCCGATGTCGAAGGCCGTCGTGACGCCGTGCGAGAGGTAGAGCTCGCCCTGCCACTCGCGGTAGTGCGCGTGCGCGTCCACCAGTCCGGGCATGGCGAACTTATCGCGGAAATTGAGCGTCGAGGCGCCACGCGGTATCGCCACGGTGCCGCGCTTGCCCACGGCGTGAATCCGCTTGCCGACGATCACGATCTCCGCGTCTTCCAACGCCGGTCCGCCCGAGCCGTCGATCAGACCCCGCACTTGAAGGAGCAGGATATCCTCGTCGGCGGCGAGGCTTTGAACGACGCCGCCGAGAACCGCGGCAAAGAGCGCCGTCGCCGCGCACAGCGAACCGAGTCGGTTCCGTCGTTTCACAATCACGCGCGTGTAAATCCTACCGCCCGAGGAGGCGAGTGAAAAAACCTTCGCTCTCTAATTCCCTGATCAGCGTCAGGTCCATGAATTCCTCTATCCGCCGGCCTTTGAGTTGGGGATAGGTGCCGCTCAGATCTTCGATATCGTTCTGCAACGCCTCCTCGCGCGGGAACGGCCGGGTCGGGATGGTGCCGAGGAGATAGTTTTTATACATCGACTCCAACAGCCGCGGATCTTCCACCTTCATGTACTTTCGGTAGACGCGGAACGCGACATCTTTGTTGTTCCGTCCCACCCACGCTCCTTCCGTCATCCCCATGAGAAACGCCTTCAACTGCCGGCGCTTTTCTTTGACGAACTGCCGGCTGGTGGAGATGTCGCTGCCCGTAGTGTAAACCCCCTGGTCGAGCAGGTCGGCCAGCACCGACACCTTCTGGCCCGCCAGCTCGATCTGCAAGATGTTATCCACGGTGGCGATCGTCGCGTCGATCTTGCCCTGAAGCATAATCAGCACGCGCCGGTCGGACTCGCTCAGTCCCGTCGGAATGAGATTGACGTCCTTGCCCGGCTGGAGGCCCAGCTTCGGCAACAGGCGGCGCAGCGCGTAATCGGACCCCGCGCCGACGCGACTTGAGCCGATCACTTTCCCCTTAAGGGCTTGAACGGAAGTGATCGAGGGATGGGCGATCAGTTTGTAGGCGATCGGCCCCAGGCTTCCTATAATGACTGCGGGCGCCCCGCGCGCCGCCGCCCCGACCGCCGAAGAGCCCGAAGCGGCGATCACCTGGACGCTGCCGCCCAGCAGGGCGTTGACCGAGACGACGCCGGAGGCGATATAAACGAGATCGACCTCGACGCCGTACTTCTCGAAGAGCCCCAAATCCTTCGCGATCCAGAGCGGCGCGCGCGTGCCGGAGACCGAGGCGTAGGAGAGGCTCAGCGGTTCAACTTTTTTCTCCTGACCGTAGCCGCTCCCAGCCAAGCACAGGGCGACGAAGAAGCTGACTGCCGGAGATATCCATTTTGCATTTTTCATTTTGCGTTTTACTTTCTCAGTAGTGTTCCCCTTCGTCAAGGGTTTGGATCGAAGCGCGAATTTTCGCTTTAGACTTGACGTTATGTTTGTACAGCAAAAAGGGCCAGGCGCGATACGGGTTTTCGAGCCTGGCCGTCACACGGCCTCGCGCCGCGTCGGCCAGCGGCTTCGGCGTGGTAAAGGACATCAGCAAAAGCTGGTCCTGGCAGGCCCGCTCCAGTTGAATGGCCGAGATGCAGTTCCCTTCGATGCCCGGCCCGGTGACGACGCAGCCGTGGCCCCGCAGAAAAATCGCGTGGTGTTGACCGAGCGCTTCCACCATCTGCTGCGCCAGCCCGGCGCTGTTGATGCCGTGGCTGTTGTGCAAGATCGGCACGCCGTCGGCGAAGATACGCGCCTCGCGATTGAACGGGATGATCCCTACGTCGAGCAGGCCGAGCAGGATCGAGTAGCGGGCGTGGCAGTGGAGCACGCTCGCGACATCCGGCCGGCTACGGTAGATTGCCGTGTGGATTTGCGTTTCCGAGGGAATCGGTCCTTTACCCGCGATCCGTCTGCCGCTGAAATCGACGGTGCAGATATCCCGCGGATCGGCCAACGCCCCGGCGAAGCGCGGATTGATCAGAAAAGTCTCCGTGCCCGGAATCCGTGCGCTCAAGTGGCCCGAACCGGACAAAATCCCTTCGCCGGTGACTACCTGCAAGCCCTCGACCAGGCGCCTCTTCAAATTTTTGATGCTTCGACTTGGCTCAGCACGGGTTTTGGATTTTGGATTTTCGATTGCTATCCCCCTTCAACCTTTGAACCATTTGAACTTTTGAACGGGCCTAGTCTTAGTGCCTTTTTTCCCACTCGCTGTAGTACCGCCACAGTGGCTCGATGGATCGCCCTTTCGCCCGCCGCCGTTCAAGAAAGCCGTCGATGTCCTGCTGTGGGATCGAGGGAACCCGACCGAGACTCGCCGCTTGCAGGTTCATTTGCGCCAGATGGTCGAGCTTGATCGCCCGCACGGTCGCCTCTTCCAGGGTCGCCCCCACAACCACGATGCCGTGGCCGCGCAGCACGCAAACGTCGCTGTCGCCCATCGCCTTGAGCATCTCGTGGACCTGGTCCACGGTATGGAGCGTGAGGCTGCTCTCGTAGAGCGGGATGCCGTTAACTGCGAGCCGCATGCCCTGCGGATCGTAGCCTCCGAAGATCGGTCGCAACTCTATCCCCGCCATGCTGGTCAGGACGATCGAGGGCGGATGCGCGTGAACCACGCCTCCGATCTCCGGGCGAGTTTTGTAGATCTCGCCGTGGATGCACGCCTCGTTGGGTGTCTTAAGCCCGCTTCGCCGCTCGAGCGGCGCCCCTTCGAAATCCGCAAGCACGATGTCGTTGGGGCGAGTGTAGATGAGGCCGCTCTCGTCCCGGCCCCGCCCTCTGATCAACATCGTCCGGCGGTCGCGGCTGCGCGCGCTCACGTGCCCGGTCGTCTCTTTGAATAGGCCGAGCTTGGCGAGAATGCGGCAGGAAAGCGCCACCGTCTTCGCCAACGCCGCATCGCGCTTTCGATTTCCGATACTTCGGCTCGGCTCAGTACGGGTTTTAGATTTTGGATTTTCGATTGCCGCCTCGCCCCTTGAACCTTTTGAACTTTTTGAACCTTTGAACAAAACGCTATTGATCTGCCGCCTGCAGCGCCGCCTGGTAAAACGCATCGTAGGTGACCCACTGCTTGGCCTGCCCCTTTTTGAGATGGAGCCAGATGGCCCGTTGAACCTCCGGCGTAACCGCCCGGCCGAGCACGATCTGCTCGCCCAGCTTGCCGTGGTCCTGGTCCGCCTCGCCGTGAGCGGTGAAGAAGTCCAGCGCCTTCTCAGGCACGCGATACTTCTCCCTGAACGCGTCGGCCCAAATGGGATGGACCACGGCGTTGATCTTCTCGCCGATGCGCAGATTCGCCGGCAGATCGCCGACGCTCTGCTTCATCGACTTGTAACGTTCCGCGTCCAGCACCACCTGCATCAGCGGCGAAGGCTCCGATCTCCCGATCTCCTCCCGTTTCATCCCCAGCCCTTCGGCGAAGCGCAGCCAGAGCTCGGGATGGCTCGGATATTTGCCGCCGGCCAGATCTTCCCCGCATTCGGAGATCAACACTTTCACCTGCTCTTGCAGCTCTTCGAGCGTCGGCGCCGTCGCCACGATGTAGGCGTCGTTCCGGAGCGTCTGCACCTTGGCGTGGTAGTCCTGCTTCGCCCAGGCTTGAAGCTGCTTGAGGCTCCATTCGCCCCGGACCAGCTTCACGCAAAACGGGTGGTTGATCTTGGTGTGATGAGTCAGGACGGTCTCGGAGACCAATTCGAGAAACTTCTCCGGCGGCAGAAACTCCCGCGGCGGATCGGGAAAACGCGGGTAGGCCCACGGCGTCTCGATCTCCCGGTACATTTTTCTCGCTCGGTCTCTTAGCTCGGCAATGGATGCCATACAGTATCTTCCCTCCCGATCGTTTCCTTCATCAGGAAATAACGTATCGGCAATCGCGCTGTCAAGGAGATCGCAATCCGGGGCCGCGCGCCGGCCGGCGTCGGATTTACGGAAATCTCACGATGAGGTAGAGGGGATTTGATCCCGTCCCGCCGAACCCCGGCTCCACCACTCTGATCTCGTAGGTTCCCGCCCTCGCGATCAGCTTCGGATCGATGACGGCGGTCAATTTCCTGCCGCGATCGAAGTTTTGCGGATAAGGCGGCCTGGCGATCTCGACTTTCGTGGGGAGCTTTGCGCCGTCCAGCAATACGACGCTCGTGCTCATGAAATTGCCTCCCTCGACGGTCAAGGTGACAGGCTCCTTCCCCGCCACGACCGACGCCGGCATGATCCGGTCGATCTCCGGCTGCGGGCGGTCGCCGTCCAGGAGCGGGATCGGGTTATCGAAGGTCTTGTCGTAGCCGAGCCTGACCTCCCGCCCTTCCTTAAACACCATCTTGATGTTGCGTGTTCTAGAGATATCTTCCAGCGGATTCCCCTCCACGACGACGACGTCGGCCAGGCTTCCCGGCTTGATCGCGCCGAGATCGTTCTCCCGATGCATCTGCTCGGCGGGG
Organism: Binatia bacterium; assembly: GCA_041483675.1. Taxonomy (GTDB): domain Bacteria; phylum Desulfobacterota; class Binatia; order UBA9968; family UBA9968; genus 2-12-FULL-60-19. Next base: position 6,042 of record JBGPGE010000056.1, on the reverse strand, counting down.
TTGCGCGTCGCGGCGAGGATCGCCTCCATCGGCGTGAGGCCCGCCTCGACCAGAAGCTCCATCTCCACGTGGATGGCCCATCCCGGCAGAATCGAGTTGGGGTCCGACCCCACCCTGATCTTGCCGCCGGCTTTGACGAAGCGCCGGATAAAATCCTGGATCTTCCCATAACCGGCCTTTACGCGCTTCAACAGCTCGGCGTCGGCGATTTTTTCGATCCCCTCGTGGGTCTGCCGGATATTGGCGCTGAAGTAGGGGGGAATGTAGGTGAGATTGGGATTGGACAGGAGCTTTAAGTCCCCTTCTTTGAAGCGCTCGCGCTTCGGCGAGTAAAACCTCCAGAACGTCGCGAGCGTGGGCGCCCAGGAAACCTTGCGCTCGACCATGACGCGGACGAGTTCGTCGAAATTTTCCTCGTCTGCGTAATAGTGGTATTCCGGCGTCGACAGGCGGTTGCGGAAGGCTGAGCGGCGCAGGTTCAGACTCGCCCTCTTCTGCGGGTCCTTGATGGTCGAGGAGACGACGGCGTGGCTGTGTTCGACGAATTCATAGCCACTCTCCGCCGACATCAAGATATCTTCGCTATGGCCGCCGATGGGCTTGCCCGCTTTGCGCGCCTCCTCGGCAAGCGCGCGGATCACCTCGGGCGTGGAATACTCGTAGACCTTGATTATGTCCGCCCCCGCCGCGATCAGCTCGCGCGCGGCCTTTCCCGCCGCCTCCGCATTGGAGACGGAAATCTCCCCCCGCCTTCGCGCCTGAAGATCGCGCAGCGAGAGTCGCCTCTCGCCCGGCCCGGGGCTGTTGAAATGGGGCCCCGCCACGAAGAGCCGGGGGCCGACGATTTTGCCCTTCGCGATCCCGTCCCGCTGTGCCGCGATCCAATCGATCCCCTCGCTGCCGATGGCCAGCGCGGTCGTGACGCCGTGATTCAAATAGAGTTCGCCTTGCCAGTCTTTGTAGTGCGCATGGCTATCGATGAGTCCGGGCAAAGCGGTAAGGCCCTTGCCGGTTACGACCCTCGCGCCGCTGGGAACCGGAACTTCCCCTTTTCGCCCGATCGCCTTGACCCTTTGGCCCTCGATGACGATGACGGCGTCCTTTAGCGGCTCTTTGCCCGTGCCGTCGATCAAGAGGTCGACTTCGAGGACCGTGGCCTTCTCTTGCGCCGGGACCAAGGTTGGGAGCAGAAACAGAACGATGAGAAAAACAAATTTCATTAAGGCCTCCGTAGAAGTTTGGCGTAAACTCCGTTCGTTTTTCCCACAGGGTGTCGCTACTGTCAAGACAAAACGATGGAGCGTATTGACAATCGGACTCTCGCCGCCTAAAGCTTGCTGCATGAAAACTTGCCGGGTCTGGATCCGTTTAGAACTTCCCGAGAATGAGCTGCGCTCGTTGGAGCATGAGTTTCCGACCGTTCAGTTCACCAATGGAGATAACGGGCAATCCGAGCACGCCCTGTTTGACGCCGTTTTCACCGACGATCCGCTTCCCGACGATCTGGTAACGCGCATGCCGAAGCTCCGCTGGCTCCACGTCACGCGCGGCGGGGCCAACGCCTACCTCACCCCCGCGGTCAAGAGCCGTCCGATTCTGCTCACCGGCTCGAAGGGCATTCACGGCCGTTCGTTCTCCGAATTCGCCGTCGCCTGTATCTTCACGCTCGCCAAGAAGCTGCCGCAATGCTGGGAAAATCAGCGGCGGAAGGAATGGCGGCGCGTGCAGACCGAGGAACTGGAAGGCAAGACGGTCGGCATCGTCGGTCTCGGCGTCGTCGGCTCCGGGTTGGCCCGGAAAGCCAATGCGCTCGGCATGAAGGTCGTCGCGACCAAGAGAGTCGTCGAAGCGAAGCCCGATTTTGTCGACGAGCTTGGCGGGCCGGAATTTCTCCCCGCCCTCCTCTCTCGCGCCGATTTTGTCGTTCTCTGTCTCGCCTCCGTTCCCTCGACGGAGGGGATTCTGGGGGAACAAGAGCTGAAGCTTATGAAGCCGAGCGCCTACTTGATCAATCTCACCGGCGGCAAAGCAATCGAAGAAACACTTCTAGTCCGGGCCCTCAAAGAGAAATGGATCGCGGGCGCGGCGCTTGACGCTTTTCCCAGGCAGCCGTTGCCTCCTGACTCGGAGCTTTGGAACCTGCCCAACGTCATGGTCAGCCCGCGCATCGCCGGCGCCATGGCGCAAAGCTGGGAGCTGCTGCTGCCGATCTTTCGCGGAAACCTCAGGCGCTTCCTCGCGGGAGAGGAGCTGCGGAACGTGGTGGATAAGGAGAGAGGGTATTGACGTGTGATAGGAAGTTCGGTCAAAGCACCTATCCGTCATTCCCGTGAAAACGGGAATCCAGTAGGGGCGGGTTTCAAACCCGCCCTACCCCAAGCCTGGATTCCGGCTCGCGCCGGCTATTGCCGGCTTGGTCGGAATGGCGAGTCTACTCTTGTAAGTTTTGATCGGGGTGTGTTAGTGATTTTCATCGCCGCTAGTAACGGGCGCGGGAGGAGAAATTTATGGCCTCAATTCTTTACGTAGGCACGGACGAAGGTTTTGCCGCCGTCAAATCCGAAGACGGCAGATCGTGGAACGTCGAGAGCCGCGGCCTCGAAGACTGGGCGGTGCCCAAGCTGGCCGCCTCCCCTGCTCATCCCAACCGCATCTTCGCCGGGACGCGCGGCGACGGCGTGTGGGTGAGCGAGGATTCCGGCAAGAGCTGGAAAAAGCCGTGCTACGGCAAGCACGGGCCCGGCAAGGTCCGCTGCGTCACCGTCGATCCTCACGATCCCAACACGGTTTACGCCGGAACCGAACCCATTGACATTTTCGTGAGCCGCGACGCGGCCAAGAGTTGGGAGAGGCTGGAATCGGTCTGGGGCGTTCCGTACGTGGCCTCGGTCGATTATCCGCTCTCCACTGTCGAGCCGCACGTGCGGGACATCACCATCGATCCGAAAAACGCCAAGATCATCTACGCGGCGCTGCAGGTCGGCTTTATGCTCAAGAGCGTCGACGGCGGGCGGAGCTGGAAATTATTGAACAAGGGGCTTGACGCGGACGTTCACACCGTAGTCGTCGATCCGCGCAATACGAACAATGTTTTCATCGCCACCGGCGGACACGACTTCAGGCTCGGCGGCGCGCCGGGCCGCGCGCTCTACAAAAGCAAAGACGGCGGCGAGAGCTGGCAGCCGACGGCGATGAACTTCCCTCACGAGTATTCCGTCCCACTGGTGATGCATCCCAAAAACCCCGACGTGATGTTCTCGGCCCTCGCCAAAGGGCAGCCCGGCCAATGGCGCAAGCGGCAGAGCGGCGCCGAATCGCTGCTCATCCGATCGAAAGACGGCGGCAAGAGCTGGCAGCAGTTGGAAAGCAGCGACGCCACAATCGGCAAAGATTTTCCCGAAGCGATCGCGTTCGACCCGAGCGACCCCAACCGCGTCTACACCGCCGTCAGAGGCGGCGAGCTTTTCAGCAGCCCGGACGGCGGCGATAACTGGAGCAAGCTGGGAGTAAAGGTCAGCTCCGTCTCGGCCATGCAGTGCGTCAACGCGTGAGGGGCGGGTCAAGCCCGTTGCCGCGCGGACCGTTGTGAGGGCTCTTGGCCCTGGCGGCTCCCTCGACGGACAAGCCTGAACAGGAGCGGCGAGCGCGCAAGATAGCGAGAAACTCCTGCGCCTCGGCGGGAAGCGACCCGTCGCGGCGGTATGCGATGCACCGGTTGAGGCGCACCCCCAGCTCCGGAACCGCAATCGCCTTCAGTCTGCCGTGCTTCGTCCAATCGGCCACCATCGCCCGAGAAGCGACGCCCATCCCCAGCCCTTTCTCGACGGAAGATCTGACGGCGTCCGGCCGGTCGCAGCGCATGACGATATCGGGCTTTAGTCCTTGGCGTTTGAGCTTCTTTACGACCTGGGAAGTCACGCTTGCCGTTCTTTCGCCCTCGCGGACGATCAGCGGCGCGCGCGCCAACTCCCGCAACGTCACCGCGCGCTTCCGGGCCATCGCGTGCGGCGCGGCCGCGAAAGCGACAATCTCATCCTCCGCAAACGGCTCCGCGTCGAGCGATGCGCATCGGGACGGCGAAGTGACGAGGGCGATATCCACTTCGGAGGTCCGCAGCATGCGTTCGAGCAAACGCGTGTCGCCGCTGCGAATCGTTATAGCCGTATGAGGATGACGCCGCCTATAAAGCCGGAACAGCGACGGCAAGATCGCCGCGGCGGCGCCGTAGGTGGCGCCGACTCTGAGACCCCTCGGTGCGCCGGTCGCCGCTCCGCCATTCTCGCCGTTCGTTGGCGCGCGCATCCCTGACAACCCCTTCTTGAATTTCCGCAGCCACACCGCGCCCTGTTCAGTCAGTTGGATGCCGCCGGCCACCTTCCTGTAGAGCCGCGCCCCGCACTCCTTTTCCAGACTACGCATCTGATGGGATATCGAGGATGGGGTTACGTGCAGCGCCTCGGCAGCCCGGGTGACGTTGCCGTGATTCGCCACGGCTAAAAACAACTCGATATGGTGAAGCTTCACTGGTTGCCTCCTGCCTTCGCAAAGCTGATCCGAGCGTGTGCCATGTACCCCGTTGGAGGCGAAAAAGCAAATTAAGGAGTTCCAATGGCCTGTTGGTGTCGTGCAAAAGCGTTCATAACGGTGTTGAACAAATAAGCATTGGACAAGTCTTTTGAGGCCATGATAAAAGTCGTCGCGATGGAATTCTAATTTCTGATTCTACGCAGCGAAGATTCGCGCGACGGCCCAGAGCGAGGCACGGGCCCCTCGCGAGCGGAGGTGCTGACGATGAAGACGGATTATGGCCGACGGCACGGGAACCGGGATCTGCGTAGTTTGGTTTCGCTGGGTCGTCTGCGGTCGGCGGTCCGCTTTCTCTTTCCTGCCTTCCGCAGTCTGTGGTCGCTAGTCCTCCCCGTCATCGCCCTGCTGGCCGCCTTACCCGGCCCCGCGCTTGCCCAGTCGGACAAGATTCCGGGAATGAGTCTAGGTTCATTTAAGATAGGTAATACAGGAGGTGCCAGCTATTCTATCCCGATAATCACGCCCCCCGGCACCAATGGCCTCCAACCCCGTCTCGGTTTGTCGTTCGATAGCCAATCGGGCAATGGATTGCTAGGCATGGGGATGTCTCTCACCGGCCTTTCCGCCATCCACCGCTGCCCCCGGACTGTGGCCCAAGACGGCGCCAAGGGCGGCCTAAACTTTGATGCCAACGATAGATATTGTCTTGATGGCACCCGTCTCATCGCGTTGGTGGATGGAACGGACGGCCAGAACAACGCCGAATACCGCACCGAGATTGACACGTTCGTGCGGGTATTCTCGTACGGCACGGCAGGAAACGGACCGGCCTATTGGATCATCAAGAACAAAAACGGCGAGACGATGGAATTCGGCAACACCGCCGATTCCCGCATCGAGGCCCAGGGGAAGACCAGCGTCCGCGTCTGGGCGCTCAACAAGATCACCGACGCCAGCCAAAATTACCTGACCGTCACCTACACCGAAGACTCCACCAACGGCGACTACCGGCCGCTACGCATCGACTACACCGGCAACGAAGGTCAGGGTTTTGCCACCCAGCGCAAGGTGGAGTTCTCCTATAGTAGCCGCACGCAAAACGAACCTTACCATAGTGACATAACACCGCTCTATGTGGGCGGCTCCTTGGTTAAAACCACCCAGCGGCTAAGCAGAATCAAGACCTATGCTCCTCCTCCCCAGGGCGGCGCGGCCGTGCTGGTGCGTGACTACCGGCTGGCATACGAATATGGCACCGCTACTGAGCGCCTCCGGCTAAAGACGATCACCGAATGCGATGCGAATAACGCCTGCCTGCCGGCGACGACTTTTACCTGGCAGGAAGGGGGCAACGGCACGCTCGATCCGCATTCCATTTCCATACCCACCGGCTTTTTGGACACAGCCGCACGGATGGCGGACGTGAATGGCGACGGCAGGTCCGATTTCGTAAGTGCCGGAGGCGGTAACCTGACTACATTCTTCTCGAACGGTGACGGGACATATAACCCGGTA
>JBGPGE010000055.1:0-29813 GCA_041483675.1 Binatia bacterium | reverse complement strand
TGTAAACCCCGCCTCTTGAGGCGGGCACAAAACCGATGGGGTTTCCAAAGGGGAGAAGCGGCAGCTCTCCCCTTTGGTCGAACACGGGGATTCAAACCCCGTGTTCGATATAAGTTGATTCGATAGCCGCGACGCCGGTTTTCTGTCCGGCTGGAAAAACCATGAGATCCGTTGGATCCACATGGAGGTAAATCGGCCCGGCGTTGTTCGCCAGGCCGGCCCGGCCTTTGCCCATGAGTAGTTGATTCTCGACCTCCACGCAATAGACCACCTGATCGCCTAAAAAAGTGCTGGACCGCAGAGTCCCTTGAAAACTGTTGGAATCGGCCGATCCACGACCTTCCACGATCGTGAGCGACTCAGGCCGGAATCCAACCAGGACTTCTTCTCCGGAACTAAGCGGCCGACTTATTCGAATGCGGCCGATCGGCGTCTCGGCGAGGGAAGGCTCGATGATTTTTCCTTTGAGCCAGTTGACCGAGCCGAAGAACTCGGCGACTTCGGCGCGGCACGGGCGATGGTAGAGCTCCATCGGAGGCCCCGCCTGAAGCAGCTCGCCCGACTGCATCAGCGCGATCTTGTCGGCAATGGCCATCGCCTCGACCTGATCGTGCGTGACGTAAAGCACCGTCGAGCCGAGCTGCTTGGCGAGATCGCGGATCTTGCCGCGCACCTCTTCACGCAGCCGCGCGTCGAGGTTGGAGAGCGGCTCGTCCATAAGAAGAATTCGCGGGTTGACGGCGATGGCGCGGGCGAGCGCCACGCGCTGCTGCTGGCCGCCGGAGAGCAGCGTCGCCGAGCGGTCGGCGACCTCTTCCAATTGAACGAGGCGCAGCGCTTCGCGCACGCGGTTCGCGACCTCGCGGCGCGGGACGCGCTGTGCGCCCTCGGCCAACGGCAGGGCGACGTTTTGATAGACCGTGAGATGGGGCCAGACGGCATAGGACTGAAAGACCATACCGAGCTTGCGCCGTTGCGAAGAAATCCACGTCGGAGGGTTGTTGGACGAAACTACCTGGCCGCCGATGCGAATCGTGCCGCGGTCGGGAGACTCCAAACCGGCGACACAGCGGAGCAGCGTTGTCTTGCCGGAGCCGCTCGCGCCCACGATGACGAAAAATTCTCCCTCGCCGACCTCAAGATCGAGATTCTTGATCGCCGCGACCCTGCCGCCACCGACGGCGAACTCCTTGGCGAGCCCCTGGATAGAAATCATGGTTACAGCAGGCAGACCGGAGCAAGGCTCGCTTGCCTTCTGCCTCCTAAGTATACTTTGCGCCGGGCAATGGAGTCGCGACAGCCTCTTCCAGCGTCGTAGCCCGTTTCCACTCGTTGGCCGGCCGGCTTTTCCCGTCCGCGCCGATCTGATCCATGGCGGCATAGATTTCGATCTTGTAGCCGTCCGGATCGTAGAACTCGACGCCCGGATTTCCGCCCGGCCCGCGGCGGCCTTCGTAAAAGATCTCGACGCCTTTGGAGCGCAGAAAGCCGCGAATTTTGAACAGCTCCGAAACGCTGCCGACTTCGAGGGCCATGTGATCGAAGCCCACCTGGCCGCGCTTGGGCAGCTCGTTCTTCTCCGTCGCTTGAACCAGCGCGATGGTATGATGATCCGTCGCGTTGCGGTAAAAGACCATGCCGTGTTCGTTGCGGTCGGAAAATTTAAAGCCCATGATCTCGCTCCAGAACTTGCCGCTCCGCTCGATATCGCTCACGCTGAGCACGACGTGGCCGACCTTCTTGATTCTGATCGGCGTCGCCGGTGACGACGACTCGACCGCCTGACGCTGAGCTTGCGCGCTTTCCATGATTCCCTCCTTGGCGAATTCTCTCTTAATCTGATCTGTTGTCGTTCAGAGATGTAAAACGAAACCGCGCCCCTGTCAAGCAACGGCGGGGCTTGAGACATCGCGATTTTAGCCGCTGAACGGCTGGTCACGGGCCTCTTGGATCTTCCGGGCCAATGCTGCATTGATCCTCATCGGCACACCCGGAACTTTTTGGAAGGCAAGCTCCACTTTGGTGAAGGAAAAGCGGGCTTTCTGCTCGCGCATCGAGATGTCGGGCCACGGGATAAAAAGCGGCGGGTGGGCGATGCGAAACGGCAGCAGGACCGCGAGATGGATCCCCTCGTGGTTGGCGCCGACGACCAGTGAGCCGCCGTAGTGGCTCATCCGGGCCATCTCGGCGCTCTGAAACCACCATTGCCTGCCGGTAAACGGCAACCTTTCCGGGTACGCCTCCGACAACCGCCGCCAACCACTCAGCCGCGAGATAAGCCATGACGCGCCGAGCCACACGACCCCGAAGAACAGCCAGAAATACTGCTGTATAAATTGGGCGCTTTGGCTGAATTCGAAATTTGTCATGGCAAGCCCATTTCAATCGTCCCGCGGATCTTACGCGATCGCCGGCTGACCCGCAAGAAAAAAGTCAAATGGATTCGATAAGGACGATCTCCGGGCCGCTTCAAGCTTGAAAGCGGCGGAAAATTTATGTTACACGTATTCAGAGGGCGGCGTACCCAAGTGGTTAAGGGAGAGGTCTGCAAAACCTCGATGCAGCGGTTCGAATCCGCTCGCCGCCTCCAAAACCTGCCCCAGGCGGCATTGGCCGCTGAGCGGCGACCTCGACCTATTTCAACTCACCCACACACGCGATAAAAACAGCCGGCGACTCCCAGCATGGAAACTCTCCTGCGCTACTTCGTCGAATACCAGATCCTGGTGATCTTTTTCGGCACCTTCATCGAGGGGGAAGTCGTTCTGATCGCCGGCGGATTCCTGGTCTACGAGGGACATCTGAGCTTTCTCATGCTGATGTCGGTCGCGACGGTATCGGCGATTCTCGGCGACAACTTCTTTTACTGGCTGGGTCGCAGCCAGAGGGTCGGAGAGCGCCATCCGCTGGCGGCCCGGATGCTCAACTTTATCGGCGAACACCGGCTTTTCAAAGGCGAGGAGTTTCTGCGCCGCCACGGCGGCAAATCGGTTTTTGTCGTCCGTTTTCTCTACGGCCTGCGCTTCGCCGGCGCCCTGACCGCCGGCTATCTGGGAATGGGCTTCGCCCGTTTCTTTGTGTTCAACTTCATGGGGTCGCTCATCTGGGCGCTGGTCATGGGCGGAGGCGGCTATTTCTTCGGCCGCAGCGTGGAAGCGTTGGCGAAGGGCGCAAGGCTCGCGGAGATCGCCTCTCTCCTCGTCCTCGCGGGCCTCGTCGCCGCGTACCTGATCAACCGGCGTAAGAAGAAGCCGGACAAAGAGTCGGCTTAGGCTCAGCCCGCCTAATCACCTACCCCGCAGCAAGGTGCGGGGTGTCGAAACAGTTTATGATAATTTTCCCCAAAGTTGTCACCCCCGAATGTTTTTATCGGGGGTCCAGTCCGAGTTTCGCCTGGATTCCCGCTAAAAGCATGCGGGAATGACAGACCATGACGCATTCGATTTTGCTCAGAGTCATGGTGCGGAAGATCGAACCATGAGGGAACTCGAAGGGCGGAGGGGCCTTTTTCAGCGGCCTATTCCCAACATCCGATCCAGCTCTCCGTCTTCGTCGAGTTGCCTGATCTCATCGAAGCCGCCCACGGAAACGCCGTCGATAAAGATCTGCGGCACGGTCCTCCGGCCGGTTCGCTGCTGGACTTCTTCGCGCAGACTTGGGTCGTGCGACAGGTCGATCTCTTCGAAGCTGACGCCCTTCGAGCGCAACAGCGCCTTCGCCCGCGCGCAGAACGAACAGTAGTCGGTCGTGTAGATCACCACCTGCCCCATCGAGCCGCCCGAAACTATTTTGCCGCCATTTTTTGGAGGTGGGCGCGCACCCTCTCGGCCAACTGGGCGTTCTCCTCGCCCGCGGTTTCGGCGAACTTCCGATAGTGAAGGCGCGCCTGCTCGATCTCGCCTATCTCTTCCAGCACCAGAGCGAGATTATAGTGGGTTTCGGAAAAATAGGGATTGACGCCCAGGGCTTTCTCCAGGACCTCGCGCGCCTCGTGCAGCCGCTTTTGCGCGCGATAGACCAGCCCTAAATTGTTATACGAGCTTATCTGATTCCGATCGTAGGACAGAGCCGCCTCGTAATTTTTTGTTGCCTGGCTCCAATCGCCCTGAGATTGGTGGATGACACCGAGGTTGTGGTAGGCCCTCGCGTAGCGCGGATTGAGCGCCAGCGCCCGCCTTAGCGCGGCGACCGCCTGGTCGTACTGCGCTAACTCTCTGTACACCACGCCCAGGTTGTTGTGCGCCTCCGTGTAGAGCGGCCGGAGTTGAATCACGCTTTCATATTCGCGGCGCGCGGCGGAAAAGTTTCTTTCCTGCTGGTAGGAGAGCGCGAGATTGAAATGGTAACGCACCTGTTCGGAGAGCTCCGTGGCCGCGCTGACTTCCGCAGTCTCGGCTTTCTCCTTCAGCCCTTCACCGGCCGACGGAACGACCGGGGCCCGTTTCACGCGAGGACGCGCCGCCCTTTTTTGCTCCGGCTGGGCCGCGGGCTCCTTCTTTTCCATCGCCGGTTGTTTCTGCTCCACGGCCGGTTGCTTCGCGGGCGGCTCTTCCTTCGGCAGGATCAGCGGCTCCGCCGCCGGGACTGCCGGAGGCGGCATCAAGATCAGCCCCTGAGGGCGCTGTTCCAGCGACGCAACCGAGGCCAGGGTGGAGGGTTTTTTCGCCCCGCGGCCGGAGAAGAAATAAACGGCGAGAACGACGAACAGCACGACGCCGGAGACCAAGCCAACGACCAGCGCCGGCGACAGCTCGACGCGCTCGAAGAGGGAGCGCATGGACGTCGGCGAGCCGCCTTGCTGGCCGGGCTTCAAACCGGGCAGCGCCCCGGTCGGCTCCGATGCCAGATAGCGCCTGCCCAGTTTGGCGGACTGTACTTTCTTCAGCGCGTCGGCGATCAGGCTCATCGCTCCGCCTTGCCCGTCACTTTCGCCGGCATGGTTACAACCTGGACTCCGGCAGTCCCGCCGGCTTTCGCCAGGGCTTCGGCTACGCTCTGCGCCTCCGCGCGCTGGGTAAACTTGCCGAGATAGAGCCGGTACGGCTCCGCGCCCTCGGGTGGGTCCGGTTTCGAGAGAAATAGTGGATAACCCGAAACGCTCACCTTCTGGCCGGCCTCTTTGGCCGCCGCCTCGGTCGAGTAAACGCCGAGTTGCACGGTATAAGGCGCGCTCGCTTTTTCCGGCTCGCGCTTGGTCGGCGCGTCGCCCTTGGCGCCCGTCTCCGAAAATCCGCTCAACCCCGGCAACCGATCGAACACCGCCTTTTGCCCGGCCTCGAGGTAAATCGCGGCGAGGATCCCCGAGGCGATGAGCAACAGCGCGACGAGACTCCACGCCAGCAGCCGGGGAGCGGGCTCGCGGGAAGGATCCGGTTCCTCTCCGCGCAGGCTCTTGATTCCCTTCAAAACGCTGCCGAGCTGAATCTCCCGGCTTTGTTCGGCGTAGCCGGCCAGCAGAGATCGATCCGCGACCAGGTTGACCAGGCGCGGAACGCCTTGCGAATAGCTATAAATCTCCCTTAACGCCCCCGGCGTGAACGCGATATCGCCCTGGGCGCCCGCCACCATCAAGCGGTGCTGAATGTAGCGCGGCACCTCTTCTTCTTTGAGCGCGTTTATGTGATAGCGGACGGAGATTCTCTGGTTCAACTGCCGCAGTTGGGGCAACGATATCTTTTGCTTCAACTCGATCTGTCCCAGGAAGATGATCTGGATGAGTTTTTCTTTTTCCGTCTCGAAGTTCGACAGCATGCGAATCTCTTCCAGCGCCGCCGGCGTGAGATTCTGCGCCTCGTCGATGATGAGAATGGAGTGGCGGCTCTGCGCGCGCTGGCGCAGTAAGAAAGCATCAAGGCTGTCGAGCAGCTCACGCTTGGTCGCTGCCGGCTGAAGCCCGAAGTCGGCGACGACGCTCTGGAGCAATTCAAGCTCCGAGAGGGCGGGATTGAGGATCAGCGCGGTATCGGTCGAAGCCGTGTCGATCTTGTCCAAAAGCGAGCGGCACAGGAGCGTCTTTCCCGTCCCGACCTCTCCCGTGATCAGCACGAACCCTTCCCTCTCCTTGATGCCGTAGAGCAGGTGCTCGAAGGCCTCGCGGTGATTCTCGCTCAGGAAGAAAAAGCGAGGATCGGGAGTGAGATTGAAGGGTTTCTCTTTAAGACCGTAGAATTCTTCGTACATAGCGCCTCACCAGGGAGATGCTCCTTTGATCTGGTTCACCTTGTCGATCGCTTTGGCGGTGACTTCGTCGATCTTTTGGCCGACCATCACGGTTGAAGTCAAAAGAACGACCAGCTCGGTTTTTTTGCGCTCCTGGTTCGTGGAGCGGAACAGACGGCCGATGCCGGGAAGGTCGCCAAGAAGGGGAACTTTGCTCTCGTTGTTGCTCCTTTTCTCTTGGATCAGCCCGCCGATCACGACCACCTGCCCCTCTCTGGCGCGCACGACCATATCGGCTTCTCGCACATCGACGATCGGGACCTCGATGTCCGGCTTAAGCGAACCGGCGGGAAATTTCGCTGTGTCGGTCGAGTCGGTAACCGTGGGGCGGACATGAAGAATAACGCTGCCGTCGGCGCTGATCTGCGGGGTCACGGTCAGAACGACGCCGATAGTGACTGTGCGCGGAGTAACGTCGGTGATCACGAAGGGCGCGGCGATCCCCCCCGCGACAGGCGGGGCAGTTATGCTATGAGTCTCAAAGAAGACCTGATCGGTGGCTGAGCGAATGACGGCGGTCTGGTTGTTCAGCGTGGTGAGTTTAGGGCTGGAGAGAACATTGACCTCCCCTTGGGTGCTCAGCACATTCAGCAGAGCGCTAAAATCGTTGCTCGTCACGCCGATTTGAAACGATCCCTTGTCGGGCGCCAGATTTTGGCCTACGATCCTGCCTGTGGCAATCGAGGGAATAGTCGTCATGCCCTTTAGAGCTCCGGCCCTGACGATAGCGCCCCAGTCGATGCCGAATTGAAACTTTCCAGTAAGGGCCACTTCAACGATTCTGGCCTCGATCAGGACCTGGCGCTGCACCGATCCCTCGACCTTTTCCAGATAATTTCCAATCCGATCCAAAAATTTAGGAAAATCCGTGACCAGGATATTGCCGCCTTGCTTATCCACAACCAGCTTGCCGACCGGTGAAAGGAGTTTCCCGACACCGGTCTCGACATCCTTCCAAAGATCGGTGTCCGTGGTGGTAGAGAGGTTGGTCTGTCCGGCAGGGCTTCCGCCGAACCCCGTGCCACCACCGGTCCCGCCGCCTCCGACCGGAGCCACAGTGGTCGTCGGCGTGCCGACCCCTGAAGTCCCGCCGGCGCCGATCTGCGCCGTGGCGCTGGAAAATCCCGAGCGCTTCACGTTGACGTATTGCAACGAGAAGATCCGCGTTTCAGGCACCGGCTCATAGACGCGGACGATGTTTTGCCTGACCGCGTAGTTCAATCCCAACAGATCCGTCAGCGTGTCCAGCGCCTCGGTCAGAGTGACGTTTTTGAGATCGATTGTGACCGTCCCCTTGACCCTGGGATCGACGACGATGTTGGTCGAAGTCTGCTTGGCGATGGCCATCAGCACTTCGCGCACGTCGGCGTCTCGAATTGAAAAGCTGTAGAGGCGCTCCGGCTGCTTTTGGCTTTCGATCTCCGAGATGACCAGGGCGGGAAGCTGCTCTTCCGGCTGCCGCTGCGCTATCGGCGCTTGAGGCGGCGCCGTCACCGGAGCCGGTTTGACCGACACGCACCCCGCCTGGATCAACCACACAACAGCCAAGAGCGCGCGAACTGCGCTCTTGCAAGCTGCGCTCAGCGTCCACGCATGTTTCATCTTCGGTTCCCTTCTTTAACTTCGATCGCCGACGACGGCGCCGCGATCTTGAGACTCCGTCTCTCTCGGCCCGTTCCCAGCACCACCGAATCTTCGCTAATCTCCACGACCCTCGCATCTCCGACGGTATCGCCTACTGTTACCACCCTCCCGTCGATGGTCGCCACCGGTTTGGGGCGTCCCATGATGATCGCCCGGACGGTGGGGACAACCGCTTCACCCGCGGGGATAAGCGGCTTCAGCGTCTCGGCTTCAGTCAAGAACGGATTGCGCCCCCACGCGCTATCCTCGCCACGAAATTTGGCCTGCGGAGCCATCGCCACGTTTTCTTTCTCAGCCGGCGCCTGCGTCTGTTCCCGCTGAACCCCGGTAGTCACCGCCTGCGCCGGCGGTTTCTTTGGCGCGAGCCACGCGAGCCATTGCGGGCCCGCGTTGTAGAGCGCGATGGCCACCAGGGCCAACAGCGCGATCGAGAGTATCCACTGCCGTCGTTCCATTATTTATTTCGTCGCTGGCGGCAGCTCCCCTTTCTGATAGTAGGCGTGCAGCACGATGTCCGCCGTCAAGAGCGGAATCCCGCGCTTGACGCTTAGCGATTGCACCGTCACCAATCGGGATAGTTTTTTCAGTCCCTCCAGAAACATCGCCAGACCGCGATGATCCCCGGAAAACGCCATCGTGATCGGGATCGACTCGATAGGCTTGGCGCCGTCCGCGGCAGCAGCGCCCGGGGCGGGAGGTTTGGCGCCGGGAGCTTGCGCCGCGACAGCGGCGCCGGGCGCAGGGGCGGGCGGAGGCGCACCCGGAGCGGCGCCGTCGCCGGCGGCGAAGGAAATTTCCACCAGGTTATTGTTCCGGGCCAGCCCGGCGATCTCTTCGAGGATCGCGGGAATCTCTTTCTCTCGCGGCAGCATTTGAAAGAGGCGGCGCTCGGTCGCCTCCAGATCTTTCCGTTGCGCCGCGGACAATGGCGGGTAGCCTTTCCACAGCTCCTGCCCGCGGCTAAGCTCGATCTCAAGCCGCGCGATGTCGCCATTGACGCGCTGGATCGACAGGAACTTGAACAGGCAGAGGCTTGCCAGGACGACAACCGCCGCCGCGATCAAAATATTTATTCCCGACCGTTCCATCGTTAACTCTCCCGCGCCTGCCCTTTGATCTCGAACCGAACCTTGGTCTTGCTCACCTCGACGACCAAGACCGGATTTTCCGCGCCGCCGGCCGACTCCGGCGTGGCGACTCTCGCCACTCTCGGCGCCGGTGTCTCCACGCGCTCCTTGACGGCGGTGACGGTTAACGGCAGCAGCTCGACCCGCTCCAGATAGGGTGAATTTCTAAGGCCGCGAAAAAAGCGGCTGAACGCCGCCTGCGCCTCGTAGGCATCCTGAGAGACTACCTCGCCTTTGAGAATCACGACCCATTTGCCGTCTTCTTTTCGCGCGCTCATCGCGTGCAGTGCCATCTCCGGCTCGACCAGCAGACTCAGCGTCTTCATCAGGTTGGCCCACTGAGGCTCGCCGAGGCGGTTGCCGCCTAACGCCTGTTCCAGCAGCTTCTCGTGGTCTCGCAGGCTGCGGCTTTCCTCGGCGGCGGCGATCGCCGACAGCCATTGGGCGCGCAACTGAGTCCGCTCTTGCAACTGCTTCTCATGGCCCCGTCCGACCCAGGCTAACAGCAGGTAGCCGATCAACAGCGCTCCCGCCAATCCAAGACCCAACAACGGAACCTGCATCCGCGGCAGCGCAAACACGGGCCTTCTCGCGGCGGGTTTCCGGGTCGTCTTGGGAGCAAGATTGATCCCATCCGCGACGTGGGCGGCCGCCGACAGTCCGAGCGGAATCAGAAACGACGGAAAGAAGTCGCGAAACATCCCGGCGTGTTGGCCGAGCGGCGTTAAATCCAAACGCGGGCCGGGCTGGATGATCTCACCCTTGATCCCCGTCTCTTTCTCCAAACGCGCTTTCAATTCCTCCAGCCGTTTCTCTCCGCTGAGGAGAAAGCTCAATTCCTCGCCGGCGCGATGCTGCTGCCGGTAATAGAGCACCGCTCGATTGGCCTCGGTGACGGCCTCTTCCAGCAACGTCCGATAGGACAGCGTGTCGCCCGGCCCTTCGGAAGTCCGGCTGGAGAACTCGCGATAAAAATTCCAGACGCCGCCCCTGACTCCGAGCAGATAACCCTGTTGTCCCCCGACGTAGAGCACGATGCACGAGCGTTTTTCCTCGCCGCCGGCGAATCGGAGCGCGCGCAGCACCACGAGAGGCACGGTGGTGAACAGCACCGGCTTGAGAGAACAGCGGTCGAGCAACTGCTGCGCGGCTTCGACTTGCTGCCTGGGAGCGATGGCGACCAGCACTCTCACCTGCTGGATCTTCGCCGGCTCGTTGCCTTCGATGACCTCCCAGGAAAAAACGGTCTCCTCCCCGCCGCCTCCGACCGTCGTCTCACGCTCAACCACGAGAGCCATCTCGTTGTGCGGCATGGCGGGAAGATCGAGATGGCGGTGCACGACGCCGGGGCCGGAGAGCGTCACCGCGGCCGGCAGCGAGCGGAGCTTTTTTCGCTGCACGATCGCTTCGAGCTGGCGCGCGATCTCTTCCGGATTGGGATTGACGATCTCTTCGAGCGAAAAGTCGAGAACCTTGAACGATCCGCCGGACAGCTCGCCACGCACCAGTCGTAGCTGGCTCGATCCGACCTCGATTCCCAATATGCCCGCCATGCTTACCTCTTACCCACGTTCCCCAAAGCGCCGTAGAGGGGAATAAAAATCGACAGCGCAACCAACAGCACCATGCCCGCCAGGATTACAATAAAGAGCGGCTCCATGACCGCGAAAACTCTCTTGACGCTGGCGGGGATCTCGCGATCGTAGAACTCGGTGACTTTTTGCAACGTGTTGTCGATCGTTCCCGTAGTCTCGCCGACGAACACCATGCGAATCACCAGCGGAGGAAAGACGCCGGTCTCCTGGAGCGAGCGCCAGAGAAAACCGCCCTGAATGACTTTTTCCTTGGCCTCCCGGATCGCCTGAGCGATCACCGCGTTGCCCACCACGCGCTCGGCAATCGACAGGCTCTGCGAGATATCGACTCCGGTTCTAAGCAGAATGCCCAGGTGGTGGGCGAAACGGGACAGACAGATTTTCTCGACCAGCCCGCCGATCACCGGAATCCTCAACTTCAAAGCGTCCACGATCACCCGGCCCGTCGCGCTCGCCTTGAGCATCCGCATGAGGATAAACAGGGCCACGGCGCCGAACAGGATCCAATACCAACCGCCGCGGATTATTTCGGCGAACACCATCACCGCGCGGGTGATGAAGGGGAGCGGCACCTTAAGACTCAGGATCACCGGCAGGATTTTCGGAAAGACAAATCCGACGAGCAGTCCGGTCAGCGCCATCACGGCGACGAACACCGTGGCGGGATAGACCGTCGCCCGCTTGATCTCGGCCGCCAAAGCGTCCTGCCATTCGAGGAACTTGGTCAGATGCTCCAGGACGTTGGTCAGGTTGCCGCTCGCCTCCCCCGCCTTGATCATGTTGACGTAAATATCGGAAAAGATTCTCGGATGCTGCGCCATCGCGTCGGAGAGGCCGCTGCCGCCCCTGAGCGCCTCGCGGATCGCTTGCAGCGCCCGATGCATGGCCCGGTTGACGGTCTGCTGCTCGAGATCTTCGAATGCCTGAAGGATCGGGATGCCCGCGCCCAGGGCGGCGGCCAGATGGACGGTGAAATTGATGATCTCCCTCCGCTTGACCAGCTGGCCGAAAACAAAAGGAGACGAGACGCTCTCGCTTTTGGCCTCGATCAGATAAAGGTCCATGTCGCGGAGCGTGAGCGTGAGCTGCTGTTCGTTTTCGGCGAGCATGATCCCGTCCAGTCTCCGGCCCGATTTGCTTCTGGCTGAATAGTTAAATCGCGGCATGATTTCCTACACGGGCGTCAAAGAACGATTTACCGGCCGTTCGCGACGAACCATTCAATGTTCGTTCACGCATCATGCCTGATAGGCGACGCGGATCACCTCCTCCAGCGTCGTCAGGCCGCGCTTCACCTTGTCGAGGCCGTCCTCCATCATCGTGGTCATCCCCTCTTCCCTGGCGGTTCGGAGCAGGTCCTGACTTGGGCTGCGCTGCGAGATCTGCTGCACGATGGAAGGCGTCACCGCCAGGATCTCGAAAATGCCGATGCGTCCCCGATATCCCGTCTCCAGGCAATTGGAGCATCCCGCCCCGCGATAAAAGGCGACTTCCCGGTTGTCCGCTTCAGTCAAGCCCACGACGCGCAGCAGCGACTCCTCAGGGACCGCCGCTTCCTTGCACTGCGGGCAGATCTTCCGCACCAGCCGCTGCCCCACGATAGCGGCGAAAGTGGAAGCCATCAGCGACGGGTTCACGTCCATGTCGAGCAGGCGCGCGATCGCGCCGACCGCGTCGTTCGTGTGGAGGGTGCTGAACACGAGATGGCCGGTCAGCGCGGCGCGGATCGCCACGTCCACGGTTTCCGCATCGCGCATCTCGCCGACGAAGATGATGTCGGGGTCCTGGCGCAGGATCGCCCGCAAGCCCGAGGCGAAGGTCATGCCGGCTTTGGGATTGATTTGCGACTGCTGGATACCGGGCAGTTCGTATTCGACGGGGTCCTCCAGCGTCATGATATTTTTTTCCGCCGAGCTGACAAAGGCGAGGGTGGAATAGAGCGTGGTCGTTTTACCCGAGCCGGTCGGCCCGGTGACGAGAATAATTCCGTGAGGCCTCCGAATGCTCTTTTCAAAAATGCTCTGGCCCGACGGCGCGAAGCCGAGTTTCTCCAGCCCGACGACAACCTTCTCTTTGTCGAGCACGCGCAGCACGACCTTTTCGCCGTAGATCGTCGGAAACGTGGAGACGCGGAGATCGTAGCTGCGCCCTTCCCAGGCAAAGCCGATGCGGCCGTCCTGCGGCAGGCGGTTTTCCGAAATGTCCATGTTGGCCATGATCTTGATGCGGGTGACCACGGCCGGCTGGAGCGGCTTGGCGACGCTTGGACGAAGGTGGAGAATACCGTCGATCCGAAAGCGGACTTTCACGTTTTTTTCTTCCGGCTCGATGTGGACGTCGGTGGCGTCCTCGCCGATCGCCCGGCCGAGCATGGCGTCGACCAACCGGATCACGTGCGGTCCGACCGTCTCTTCTCCGACGTGCAGCTTGGAGTAGCTCTCCTGCGCGTCCGGCTTGGCCGGTTTGAGTCCCGCGCCGTAGTTGCGCTCCTGAGCTTCCATAATTTTAGACTCGGGGGCATAGCGCGCGTTGATATAAAGACGGGTCATGAATTGGAGCTGGTCGAGGGTGGCGAGATCGAAGGGGTTGGCGATGGCGACCGTCAACCGGTTCTGCGACAACGAGATCGGGATCAGCTTGCGCTCCGCGGCAAATTCGCGGGGAACTTTATCCAGCGCCTCTCGCTCGATCGCAACTTTGGAAAGATCGACCTGCTCGATGCCCGCTTCCCGCGCCAGCAGGTATTGAATGGCCTCGGTGCCGACGCCGTAGCGCTCCTGCAGCAAGTCAGTCAGCGGCTTGCCGCTCTTCTCCTGTTCGCGGAGCGCCAAGGCCAGCTGTTGGTCTGTGATGAAGCCGCCCTCGACGGCGAACTGCCCGATCCCCTTTCTCATCCCGCCCGGATGGAGGGTCGGCTTTTCGCCGTTTGCCGGCGTCGGGTCCGGCGCTTCTCTCTTAAGATTTTCCATCGGTTACAGGGGCTTGATGGCTGACCCTGGTTGACAGCCCTACAAGGTAGGAATTATACTCGTGACGCATTCAAAATGCAATTATAAAACAGTTTGCGATGATGAATAGCGTTTTATTAATGGCAATCCGCGCTAGTTACTTTGCCTAACCAGTCCGCCAGGGAACTTTCCAGGATTTAGTCTCGTGAGCACGCAACAGATTCCGTTGAAGCCCGGCCCGTCAGGAGACCATTTCAACCTCCGCCTGATGGTCGTCATCCCGCTGATCTTCGTGCTGGTGTCGTTAAGCGTCGGCCTGCTTGCAGCGACGGTGACCAAAGCCTTCCTGTACCCGTCGATCCCGACCTCGAAAGAGATGCTCCTGCTCTATCTTTGGATCGTGGGATCGTCGCTCGGCGCCGGGCTGCTCGGCGGCTTCATCGCCTATGCCATCACCAAGCCGGTGCGAAGGGCCATCGCCGAGGCGCAGCAGATGATCCGTTACATCGAGCCGGAGCCGCCGCCGGTCGAAGCCGTGAGCGAGGTGGACGCGCTGGGCGC
This sequence comes from Binatia bacterium, assembly GCA_041483675.1. Lineage (GTDB taxonomy): Bacteria > Desulfobacterota > Binatia > UBA9968 > UBA9968 > 2-12-FULL-60-19. The sequence continues at coordinate 15,719 of JBGPGE010000055.1, read as the reverse complement.
AATCTTCGATCGGGCCAGAGTCTCGTTCGTCGAGCTGGCGCAGGCGCGGGAGATGCTCGACAGCCTCAACGAAGGGATCGTGGCGCTGGACAGCGACGGCAGAGTCGCCGGGATGAATCTCCGCGCCGAGCAGATACTTGAGATCTCCGCCGCCGGCGCGAGACACAAAAGGCTGGAAGAGATGCTCGGCCGGGCGCCGGCGAACCGGATGCTGGTGGGCTTTGCCGAGAACGCCCTCAGCGAACGGAAAGAGCGCCTGCACACCCACGTTCCTCTGTCTCTGCCATCCGGGAAAGAAATTACGCTCTCCGTCAAGCTCTCTCCGCTCAAGTTTCGCGACCGTCCCAATGAGCTGCTGGGGATCGTCATCGAGTTAAGAGAACAGCCCGGAAGTTTTGCGACGTTGCCGGAGATCGTCGGGAAGAGCCCTCAGTTGGCGGAGGTGTTGGACCTGGTCGCCAAGGTGGCGCCGACGGACTCGAAAGTTCTGATTATCGGCGAGAGCGGCACGGGAAAGGAGCTGATCGCCGACGCCCTCCACCGGCTCAGTCCGCGCAAAAACAAGCCGTTCGTCAAGATCAACTGCGCGGCGATCCCGGAAGGCTTGCTTGAGAGCGAGCTGTTCGGCCACGAAAAGGGCGCTTTCACCGGAGCGGTCAGAACAAACCCCGGCAAATTTGAGTTGGCTCACGAAGGGACGATCCTGCTCGACGAGATCGGCGACATGAGTCCGGCGACCCAGGTTAAAGTTCTTCGCGTCGTTCAGGAAGGCGAATTCACGCCGGTCGGAGGAAACGCCATTAAGAAAGTCGACGTGAGAATCGTCGCCGCGACAAACCGGGATCTGTTCCTTGAAGTCGAGCGAGGACGATTCCGCGAGGATCTTTTTTATCGCCTGAATGTCATTACCCTGAGCATGCCGCCGCTGAGAGCGAGAAAGTCGGACATTCCGTTCCTGGCGGATCGCTTCTTGGAAGAGTTGGCGAGAAGATCGAATGGCGAAAAAAAGGTCTTGTCGCGTCAGGCGATGGATATTTTGTTGGCCTATTCCTGGCCGGGGAACGTGCGGGAATTGGAAAACGCCCTCGAACGGGCCTGCCTCTTGTCCAACGGCTCCGCCATCCAACCCGACGATCTCCCAATTCCGCTTGATTCACCGCCGGCACCCATACCGGCAGCCAAACCTCTGCTCAACGGTGGAATATCGACGAGACAGGCATCTTTAGACGAGACGATGGAGGCGGTTGAGAAAGAGCTGATCGTCCAGGCGTTGAGACAAAGCAACGGCGTACAGGTGGAGGCGGCGAAGCTCCTCGGCCTGAAGCATAAGAATCTCTGGCACAAGATAAAAAAACACCATATCACTCCAAGCGAGCTCAAAAACAGCGATCCCGGTCACAAAAACGGCCAATAATGCGCCAAATGTCACACGCTTTCCACGCTAAAGTCTAAAAATTTTAGACTGGCCACTCAAAGAGACCAGTCGCCGCGTAATCTCAAAAGCGTTAGAACCTTCCGTTTCTCAAGCAGATTTTTAGACTCGATCGCGCCGGCCGCGATTTTCTCGCCTCATGGCATAAGGCTTGCTCAAACAAAGCCGATAGTATTGTTAAGTTGCAGCTCCAGTGCCCTGTGCAAAGGCCTGGAATCTCAAGGAGGAGATGGATGAAACTAGGCAAGATTCTACGCGGAAAACGCCCGGCCGACTGCCGCGGATTCACGTTGATCGAGATCATCGTGATCCTGGCGGTGCTCGCTATCTTGGTGGCGACGCTGACCCCGGTTGTCCTCAAATACGTCGATGATGCGAAGCTGACCAGGGCCAAAAACGACGTCACCGCCATCTCGACGGCGTTCACAAGCCTCATCCAGGATACTGGTCAGTATCCTGGACCCTTGACTGATGCGAATTTCATCTGTGGCCCTGGAACTCTCGCTACCGCCGGCGCCACCGGTTGGGCGGCCAATCTGGTGGGAGCAGCCGCCACGTCCTGTACCCTCACCGGCAACACTGCCCCCGCTGGCAGCAGCCTCGCCGGCCACCTGATCGTCAATGACCCCAATGAGAGTGGAACCACTACCGCTACCGACTATAAAACCGCAGGCACCAACAGATGGAAGGGACCTTACGTCCAAACCCTGAACGAAGATCCGTGGGGCAACGCCTACCAGGTGAACGCTTTAAACTTTACATCGGCGGGCACAGTCCCCGTCTGGGTCATTTCCGCCGGGCCGGATGGGACTTTTCAAACGAGTATAGCCGCCACCACCATCGCCAGCGGCAGCGACGATATCGGGATAAGAATTAAATAAAGCTCGCTTTGAGCCGATATGTATTTCATACAGGTCATGTGAAAAGGGAGTCACCATGAAAGCAAAAAAACTCGGATCGCAAGGGTTCACTCTTCTAGAGCTGGCCTTCGTCATCGGCATCATCATCGCCCTGGTGGCGATCTTCGCTCCGCTGGCCATGGACAAGCTGGCCCAGTCCAGGATTGTCAAAGCGCAGGCGGATATAGACGCCATCTCAACCGCGCTGACAAATTTCTTTACCGACATCGGAAGCTTTCCGAGTTGCGACGCTGCGACGGTTTGCGATCCGAACGGCGATTCCGCAAACAATTTAAAGTTCCTGGCTATCTGCGCCGGCACAGGCGGGGTTGCCACGGCAAGCTGCGCGGGCGAATACCCGGCGGAGACTGCGACTAACTGGGGAGTGCTCACGACCCAGGACGAGGCTTCTCCAGATAGGAACAATTTCTATAACCATGTCGTTATCAACAACCCCAATGTGGATGGAACCGTGGGCGAGGCCGGTGTTGCCAAAGACTACAAGACTACCAAGTGGAAAGGACCGTATATCACCAAGCTAGGCGTGGACCCCTGGGGCAACGCATACATTATTCACATCGGCGCGATTCAAAAAACCGGCTGTCCGGTCGATGCCGCGGGAGCCGCAACTTGCGGCACCTCGGGTAAAGGATGGATTCTCTCCGCCGGACCGGATGCAACATTGCAAACCGGGCCGGATGCCAGCGCGCTCGCCGGCGACGACCTCGGCTATATTTTCTGCACGTCCTGCTAGCGGTTTGTGAGACAAACGTCCGTCGATTTGGCACATGCCGAATCCTACTTCACTCTTACCCTCTCCCCACAAGGGAGAGGGAAGGGTGAGGGTCACAAACGCCCGCGGAGAAGAAACGGAAACACCACAGAGTTGCCTGTCTTTGCATCAGGAAGCGGCTCAGAAGAAATAGTCGGGGGTAGCCGTGGAGCACCGCTCTCCGTTGAAGCCCCCCCTCCGTTTCGCAAAAGGAACGTGTGAGCATGGCTTCACCCTCGTCGAGCTGCTCCTCGTCGCCACGATCGTCATCGTCCTCGCCGTTCTTCTGCTGCCGCTCGGCAAGAAAGTTTCCGATCAAGCCGCGCACGCGCGCGCCAAAGCGGATATCTTCGCCATCTCTACCGCACTCAGCAACTTCTTCGGCGACCTCGACCACTTCCCTGTTTGCAACGGCGGCGATTGCGCCAGGCTCACCGACTCGGCGAATAATTTGAGGTTCCTCGCCTTCTGCAGCGGCTCCGCAAGCTGCGAAGCGGAATACCCCGACGCCCCCGACTGGAACCTCGCCGGCAATCAGGAGAGCAGCGCTCCCCCTACCAACAACGGCTACAACCACCTGGCAGCGAACAATCCCGGCGCTGACCCGTCCGCCAAGCATTACCGAGACGGCCGATGGAAAGGCCCCTACATCGGCAACCTGGGAGTCGATCCCTACGGCAAGGCCTACATCGTCCACGTCGGCGCTATGGAAAAGAACGGCTGCCCGGTCGGCTCGACCGGCGTTCCGCCCGACTGCTTCACTCCCGCACGCGGTGCAAAGGGATGGATTCTCTCCGCCGGCCCGAATGGAATTCTCGAAACCCCGCCGAACGCAACGGAGCCGGTTGGCGACGATGTAGGGATGATTCTCTTTTCGCGGTGATGCTGATATGTCCAAGGACACTGGAATTAGGTCACGTTGACCTAAAAACGCACAGGAACACCGAAAGTTGACCCGGCAGGCCTTTCCAACTAGGATAGAATAAATATGACGGCAATTGCAAAAAAACTGAACGCGAGGCTGGATCGGTGGGCGCCCGAAACAGCCAAGAAAGTCGAGCAGCTCGTCGCTGAGATCATCGACTTAGCCGACCACGATGCTCTCGATCTGGTCCGCTCGCGCAAGATCGAGCAGGAAGTTCTCGACATCCTCGATGGCCGCAAAGCAGGGTGAGGTCTGGCTCGCAGACCTGGGGACCTGCCGCAAAAACTCGCCTTGTCGTGATTCTATCACGCGACGACCCGCAAGCGCCGCGCGCGCTCGTTATCTACATCCCACTCACGACGCAGGATCGTGGCAGCCAATACGAGATTACCCTCGGCAATCTCAGGTTCTTGCGAGAGACGTCGGTCGCCAATATTCAAGGTATCGGCTCTATTCCTATCAGTCGGTTGCAGAGGAAACTCGGCCTGCTTCCGCCTGAAGTGGTAGAGAAGATTAAACGGGCTATCCGGTTTGCCTTGGATCTCTAACGGACCGGCGGCTTGTGGTGGCCGGCCGATTTTTTACCTGTCCATCAGCCTGCGGTATAGGAGTCAGAATCACCTCTCCTTCGTTCACGATCGGAACTCTGGGTTGGGGGTTTCAATCAGATCTGACGAGTACTCGGGCTCGTTCGGTGCGTAGGCCGACGCCAGCCGTTGGGTGGACATTTGAATCCAGGCTTCATGTTCTTCGGCCATCAATTCGGGAGTCCCTATAGCGACCAACACTTTTGCTCCCGGCCGCGCCTGAATTGGCTGAGCGAGCTCTAAATGAGTAGAGTCCACGACCTGAGCCTCTCTAACCTCCATTTGACACCTCCTGAGCTTTGTTATGCCGTGCGCTTGCGGGGCTGCTGTCGCGATGGCTGACGCGTCAGGCGGGCCATCGTGCGTAACGCCTCGTTCACTGCACGAGCGTCAGGAAAGATCTCTGCAACATCCGGTTCGAGCAGAACAACGTTAGTGCCTTCTGCGTATCGTGCTGCGGTCACGCCGCGAACCGCTTTTGAAAAATCGTACTCGGGCCGCATTGTGTCTCCGTCAGATCCAAGCGGCCGTGCCCTTCTTTTACTCTTCTTCATATTGTCTCCGTTCATGTCGAGCTGCCAACCGCGCGCTGATGATTCGAGTTCGCGGCGGTCTGTCGGTGTAGGACACGACCAGTAGGCGATTGCGGTCCGACATGCCCAGCACGACAAACCGATGTTCACCCTCCGAATGGTCTGGGTCCGGCATATTCATTGACAAGGGGTCTCCAAAAGCCGTAACAGCCTCTACGAACGAAACGCCATGCTTTCTGAGGTTCCGTTTCGCCTTCTCAGGGTCCCATTCGAAGTTGTAACCCACCGATGTATCTTACCATCGGTGTGTTAAATGCTCCACTCGCACAGGGCGGCGCTTGGCCCGCAACTCGGCGAAAACCTTCTGAGCGGGTATCCCCTTTACGACGCCGTCGCGTAGTTCTTTGAAGCGCCGTTCTGCCTCGGCGATCCAGAGCTTTTCGATTTCCTCCGGCGACTCCGTGGTTTCTTCCAGGCTGGACAGGAGGCGCACCGCAAGCCGAGCTCGATCTTCCGCGGGCAAACGCAGAATGTCTTTCTCTATGTCAACTAAGGAATGCGCCATATCATCCCCTCCATTGCCTGTAGAGTAGCACGGGTTTCGAGGTCCCGCTAACGCCTCCGAACTAAAAGATGTGAATCTTAGAGATGAACCAATGGTCACTGTCCATATCGCCGGTTAACGTTAACGTGGCCTCGATTTTCCTACTGAGGAGGTCCGATGGTAAAGGTTCCATCGAGAATGCTTCAATAATCATTCCTGACTTCCAGGCATAGTTCTCCACCCCTGGTTTCTCCGCAACGCTCGACCGCCATTCCCCCCGACTGCTTCACTCCCGCGCGCGGCGCCAAAGGTTGGATCCTCTCCGCCGGCCCGAATGGAATTCTCGAAACCCCGCCGACTGCGACGGAGTTGGTTGGGGACGACGTGGGGATGATTCTCTTTTCGCTGTGATGTTCTCTTAGACTGATCCGCTTAGGGCGAGCTAAATGGGTTTCGCGCTCGTAAACCGGGAAATCGGGCAAAGTCCCGGTCGACAGTCCACAATTCCCTCACCCCGTGTTCAACCAGCAACGCCGCGATGTGAGCATCGTGAGCCAGATTCCCTACAGGGTGGCTCGCCCTGAACGTCTGAAGCAGATGGGTAATGTGACGCGGGCTTTCCCCCAACAGCACCAGCGAAGGCGCCCCGAGCAAAGATTCCAAATCGTCGAGAGCGGTCTCAAGCGGAGTCGACGGGTCGAAGACCCGGGGGTGTGTCACCACTCGGAGAAATTCGTAAACGCACGGCCAGGGAATAGCCCAGGGCTCGTCGCCCTCCGCCAGTTCTTTGAGGAGCTTGATTGCCTTTTGATGGAACGGCGCTTCCTCGCGCCTTGCATAGACCAGAATGTTCGTGTCGAGCGCGATCACGTCCGACCGTCCATGAGGTCGAACAAGGCGTCCCTGTCGTCGAGTCTTACGCCGGGGAGAATTCGGCCCCGCTCCGTGCGCCAGCGAAGGCGGTAAGCCTCACGCCGCCGTGGCTTTCCAAGGTAAACGCGAAGGGCGCTTTCCACGACCCGGCGCAGCGCCGTCCCCTCATCCGTCGCCCGCTTCTTGATCTGGCGGAAAAGCTCATCGCTGATTTCAATGGTTGTCCTCATGTGCGAAAGCATATCGCTGGAAGCATAAATATGCAAACCGGCCCGCCAACCGATGAGAGACCACTAAGCGTTGCTCTACTTCCCCTTCAAAGAAAAACGAACGGAGTGAGTGGTTCCGTCGTTCAGATTCGCCGCCACAGCCCAGGTTCCGGCAGAAAGGGGCTTGGGTACGATCCCTCCGAACCAAAAGATGTGAATCTTAGAGATGAACCAATGGTCACTGTCCATATCGCCGGTTAACGTTAACGTGGCCTTGATTTTCCTGCTGACGAGGTCCGATGGTGAAGGTTCCATCGAGAATGCTTCAATAATCATACCCGGTTTCCAGGCGAAATTATTGAGGCCTGGTTTTTCCGCAACGCTTGTCAAAATCTCCAGTCTGACAGAGTACAAGGTTTGGTCAGGTCGAACTGGCATCCTCTTGCCCTTAAACGATCCTGGAGGCCACACTGAATGCTTATGGACGATCGCGGTTACGTGGCTCGCATTCGGAGGGATCGGCCCTGGAGGTCGAGGGGTAGGCTGTGCTCTTTCGGATCTACCTTGTCCCGGAGATGGCTGGGCGGCAACACCCCCGGCCTCTAGCAGAATGCACAGGAGCGATATGGAAATCGTTAGGACAATTCGCCAGGTGTTGACGGTGGTAGTCAAAGCCGTTGCCTGCAATGAGGGAGATTACCTTACGCGCAAACGCGTAGACGTGCTTTTAGGATAATCCGCACAGTTTGTCAATCGAGAAAATTAGAAATGAATGGTTACCGACGGAGGAACGTCAGGCGGTGCTTATTTCGTGACATTCATCCCTACGGCAAGGCCTACATCGTCCACGTTGGCGCGATGGAGAAAAACGGCTGCCCCGTCGGCTCGACCGGCATTCCGCCCGACTGCTTCACTCCCGCGCGCGGCACTAAAGGTTGGATCCTCTCCGCCGGCCCGAATGGAATTCTTGAGACGCCGCCGAACGCAACGGAGTTGGTTGACGACGTAGGGATGATTCTCTTTTCGCGGTGAGGTTCGATCAGGCTTGCTGTTTAGTACGGAATTACTAAGGTGTGAAGTATACGGTGGAGCCGTCGCTGAAAAGAATAGTGAAAGCGACTCCAGTCATGTTCACTGAATTCGCAGCAAACGTCCCGCCGGTGTTGGCCGCCGGCGTACAACTGGGCCCTCGTTGGCAGTTCCTGAAGTTAATGAGTTGGACCCGGACGGCAGTGCCGACCTGGCCGCTTTTGCCGACAACGATATCAGGCACCTGTTCCTGCGCGTTATCGATAACAAAAACGGTAGGCGCAAGACCTGCTGCAGCAGCTATGTTTTGACTCGCAGTCAACGTACGCGTTGCATTGGCACCAGGCGTACTTTCGCCTCTGCACGGGGAAGGGTTGGCGGCGGTGGTACAATCAAACTGGGTGGTTGCTTGCCAATTGATTCGATAGTACCACGGGCCTGGTGACGCGCAACAAGCACTTGAATAAGTGGGCCTGATCGTGGAAACTGTCACGCCAGCCACGGCCGTAGCAAAATTCACCAGCGTAAATTCTACATAGTAGCAGCTCTCGGTACCGGCAGTCCCGCAGAATGCCGTGGCACCTGTCAGGTTTCGAGCCGCCGTCACAACCAATCTAGGCGATATCGACGGAGAGGGAAAGGAAATACTTCTCTTGCCGAAAGGGATCGGGCTGGCGAATTGATAAAAGCCAGTGGCGTCGGTGGTCGCATTAACGAGCGTTGTGAGCGTCCCGTTAAGGGGATAGTTGATCCTTACCGTGGAAGAGCCGACGGGATTACCATTAGGATCTTTTACGTAACCAGAGACGGTCGAGCTCGTCTCCGCCGCCACAACGGGATAGCTAATATCGTCAGGCGCACCGGCATCCGACGCACCGTCCGGCCCCCAGGAGTAGAATGCCGCAGTCAACGGCGCAGCCAGCGGCGCCGCGCATGCGGATGGAGTGTAGATGTAGGCGTTTCCCCACTGGTCATTCGTAAATACTTCCGTCCCCTCCCCGGTTGCCGCCCCGGTGATGTATGGACCATTCCAACCTGCGCCGATCTGGGCTGCAGCGTTGAAGGCATAGGCGGCCACGCCCCCAGGTATCGTGAGGAGGTCCTGAAGAGAGGTTGGCAGACAGCCAACGTCCCCCGCATAGCCAAAATCCGTGCGCACACCATTTTGAATCTTTGTGGCATCGCCGAATATCGCATTTCTCAGTGTCGCCATCTCGGTCCTAGTCGCGCTCTCAGTCGTGACCTGAAAGATTCTGAGCGCGGCGGGGACGGCCATCGCGGCGAGGATCGCGATGACGGCGAGCATGACGATGACTTCGATGAGGGTGAAACCGTGGCGTTGGTTCATGGGACGGTCCACACGCAATGCAAAATGAAAATTGCAAACCGCAAAATGCAAAATTCTTTCAGACCGGTCAAAAAGGTTCCAGATGCAAGGCGACAAGATATCGTGTTCGTGTCACTTCGAAGCAGCCCTCCCAAGTTTCGTGCCCGTGTTCGTGTTTTCCGGCCCGAACACGAATCACGATCACGAGCACGATCCCTGGCGCAACGAAGCAGATGGGCCTTTTTCAGCGGTCTGTTTTTCATTTGACAAGCCTGAACTACTTGTGTCACCTTCAGCCTATAAAGTGACTTCCTCCCAACAAGGACAAGCGGCCTTTCGCGTTATCGTGTTCATCGCCCTGGTCGGGCTGGCGACTTCCGTTCTGTCGTTCCTCCGCTACGATTCTGTGCTCGGCGCCGATCCGATACTGATTTTTCTTCTGTTCGCTTATCCCTTCCTGATCGGCACTACGATCTACTTTTACCTCGGCGACAAAAAGACGGCCGCGATCCTCCAGGATGAATATTACGTCAAGTGGTATCTCCAGAGCTTCGCCAAGGTCTGCCTCACCGAGACCGACCAGCAAATCCTCCGCGAGGAGTTAACCGGCACGCTCCTCCGCTTGATCCGGCCCGCGTTGGTCATGGTCTATGCGCTCAACCCGGACACCGAGCGTTTGGAAATCATCCAGCAAGCCGGAATCAAAAACCTGCCCGCCGCCGCCGCCCACGGCTACACCTTCGGCGAAGGAATTCCCGGCTGGGTCATGCAAAACCAGAACACCGCGATCCTCGCCGACATCTCCCAGGAACAGTATCTCCAGGTCGACGCCTGGGCGAAGACGCTCAATCTCAGATCTTTTGCTGCGGTTCCGATCGTTGCCGAGGGAAAGGCCGTCGGGGTCGTGTCGATGTATTCGTTCGAGGCGGGCTACTTTCAAGACTCCAACCTGCTGGTCGCTCAACTCGCCGTGCAACTTTACGGGCTCGGCGTCGCCGCGTCTCACGCTACGCCTTCAAGAGCTTTTTGATCGCCGCGCCCAGCTCACGATGGGTAAACGGCTTGGCGATGTAGTCGTCGCAGCCGCCTTGCAGACATTTTTCTCGGTCTCCGGGCAACGCGCGCGCGGTCGCGGCAAGAATGGGGATAGCCTGAGTCTTAGGATTTTGGCGGATGAGCGAAGTCGCTCCAAGCCCATCCAGTTTAGGAAGAGAGATGTCCATGATGATCAGGTCCGGAAGTTGAGAAACGGCCATATCGACGCCCTTTTTTCCGTCGTCGGCGACGATGCAGTCGTAGCCGAGAAACTCCAACTCTTTCTGGATAACGTCGATGGTGGCCGGATTATCTTCAACGAGCAGAATCTTCTGTTTCATCGGTTATCTCCGCTTCCGAGCAATATAACACAACTTCGCCGAGTTGCGCCACCTCTATCTTACCCCTGCTCCATCTCGATATTGACGCTGCCGATGAACACCTGACTCTGGATCCTGATCGGAGTCCGATTCTCGTCCGCCGTGATCCATATCGTAGCCTGGCGCATTCGTCCCGCATAGCCGGTCTTGCTCAAATCCCTCACCTGCGGGATGATCTTATAAGCCTCGACCTCGCCTTTCTTGACGGAGATGCGCTCCTTCCCTACCACGTCAAACGTGACTAGATAGCGACTTTTCCCGCCAAATACTTCCAGGCTGAGCTTGTCCCCCACTTTAAAATCCACGCTCCTCGCCAGATAGGTCGCAGAGATCGGATCGTAGGCGAAGAGCGACGTGAACTCGAAATTCTTGGGCTTGTTGTTCTCCTTGCGGTCCACGGTCCATTTTTTGGTGGCGGGATCGACGACCGCCACGGTATCGTTTTTTTTCTTATTCTCGCGCTGGCGAAAGACAAAACGGTTCGGATGAAGGGTCTCGGCGTCGAACGTCGATTCGATGGTGTCGCGCATCTTCCAGATGGGATCGAGATAGCGCCACGTGTGCGCCTGAACCTTCACCTCATAGAACTTCTTGCCGTTCACGACGACCGGCTGCATCTGGATCTCCGCCGAGGCGAGCGGAATCCCCAGCCAGCTTCCGTTGTAGGTGACCTTCTCGCCTTTGTCGAAAGGATAAAACTGCGGCTGGTAGTTTTGCGGCTGCTCCGGCGCATCGCCGGCGGAAATCAACGCCGCGGAAACGGCGAGGATCAGCGAGGCGGTAATAAAATGTAGGGGCGACCGGCTGGTCGCCCTCCATAGATGAATCTTTTTCAACGGTCCGGTCAACCCTTGAAGCCGGTCAGGTAAGGCAGTGCCTGAGCGCGACTCTTTACCTTCCCCAGGTTCGCGTAGAGCATCGTGGTCGAGTCCCACGATCCTTCCAGCAGCGCCGTGCGCGTGCTGTCGGGAAGCTCGACGGGGACGATCTCGCCGGTGCCGCAAGCGAGCGTGCGGGCCTCGATATCGAGCGTAAATTTCGCCTGAGGATTGGATTCCACGAGCTTCATCAGCTCCGCGATATCGCGCTCATGGACGGTCACCGCCGGCAGCCCAATGACGACGCAATTGCCGGCAAAGATGGCGGCGAAGGACTCTCCGACGACGGCGCGGACGCCGAAGCGGTAGAGCGCCTGGGGCGCGTGCTCCCGCGACGAGCCGCAGCCGAAGTTTTTGTTGACCAACAGCACCGAGCCGCCGCGATATTTCGGATCGTTGAACGGATGGGGCTTGGGCTTTCCCTGCGCGTCGAACCGCTCGTCGAAAAAGGGATATTCGCCCATGCGCGCGAAAGTCGGTTCCTTCAAGTAGCGCGCGGGAACGATGCGGTCCGTGTCGATGTCGTTGCCCCTGAGCGAAATCGCCGTCCCGGAAACTTTGCTGATTTTTACCAATGAACTCATCGCCTCCTCAATCCCTTTAACCGCTCGCCTTCGGCGCATTGCAAAATGAAAATTGCAAAGTGAAAAATTCAAATCGGCTGATGTCGATCTGGTAACTTTTCATTTTAAACTTTGCATTTTGCAATTTGCATTTCTCCCGAACCCTGGACCCCGCTGACCCTCTAGAGGTACTCCCGCACGTCCACGATCTTGCCGTTCAATGCCGCCGCGGCAACCATCGCCGGGCTCATCAAGATCGTCCGCCCTTCGGGGCTTCCCTGGCGGCCGATGAAATTTCTATTTGAAGAAGACGCGCAGACCTCTCGCCCCTTCAATTTATCCGGATTCATCGCCAGACACATCGAGCAGCCCGCCGATCGCCACTCGAAGCCGGCGGCAGTGAAAATTTTATCCAACCCTTCCTGCTCCGCCTGCTTCTTCACCTCCGCGGAGCCCGGAACGACGATGGCGCGGACGACCGTTTTCACCTTTCTGCCCTTCGCGACTTTAGCAGCCGCGCGCAGGTCGGAGATGCGCGAGTTGGTGCAGGAGCCGATAAACGCGACGTCGATCGGCAAGCCGAGCACCGGCGCGCCCGGCTGCCACCCCATATGTTCGTAGGCGCGCTTGAGGCCATCGGCCTCCGCGGGGCTGGTGGGATTCGGAAGGTTCTCGGAGATGCCGACCGCCTGTCCGGGATTGATGCCCCAGGTGACCGTCGGCTCGATCTCCGCTCCGTTGAGATCGACCACGTCGTCGTAACGCGCTCCTGGATCGGACGCGACCGACTTCCAGTAAGCCACCGCGCGGTCGAAATCTTTTTCCTGCGGAACGAAGGCTCTTCCCTTGAGATAGTCGAAGGTGGTTTTGTCGGGGTTGACGTAGCCGACCAGCGCGCCGCCCTCGATGCTCATGTTGCAGACCGTCATGCGCTCTTCCATGTTCATGTTGTCGACAACGGCCCCGCCGTATTCGTAAGCGAAGCCTTTGCCGCCGGCCACGCCGAGCTTGCGGATGATGGAGAGGATGACGTCCTTGGCATAGACGCCCCCGGCCAATTTGCCGTTCACGTTGATCCGCCGGACCTTGAGCTTGTCCATCGCCAATGTTTGCGTGGCGAGCACGTCGCGCACCTGGCTCGTCCCGATGCCGAACGCCAGCGTGCCGAACGCGCCGTGCGTGCTGGTGTGGCTGTCGCCGCAGGCGAGCGTCATGCCCGGCTGGGTAAGCCCGAGCTGCGGGCCGATGACATGGACGATCCCCTGCCGCTCGCTGTCCACGCCGTAGAAGTCGATGCCGAACTGTCGAGTGTTGTTTTCCAACAGCCGGGTCAATTCTTCCGCCTGAGAATCCAAAAACGGGCGGGTTCGAACGTCGGTCGGAACAATGTGGTCTACGGTCGCAAAGGTCCGCTCGGGAAAGGCGACTTTGAGACCGCGTTCGCGCAGCATGTCGAACGCCGGCGCCGTGGTGATTTCGTGGATCAGATGGAGGCCGATGAAAAGCTGTGTCTGGCCGGTGGGCAGAATATCGACGGTGTGCGATTCCCAAACTTTATCGTAGAGCGTGCGCGCTGAACCGGTTGCCATGCGGTGTTTTCCCCCAAAGAGCTAATATCATAACGACCCGTCATAAGCAGTTCAAGCGCCGACGCGTATCTCGTCGTTCGTATCTCGTATTTCGCAAGACCACCCACGATCGACAGCTTCCTGCATCACGCATCCCGTATCGTGCAACTTGAATCCTTCATCCCTCCTCCCTCATCCCTCATCCCTTCCCATAGATCCACTTCCCCGGATCGCTCGCGTATTCTTCGTATGACCCCGCAGCCGTGATACCGGGGATTTGCGGGATCCAGTCCTCGGCGAGAAGCTCATCCGGGTCGCCGTAGCTTGCGGCGAGCTTGCGCACTTCGGGATCGTCCAGCGCGGTCAGGCGGCCGTTGCGAATCACGGTGTGCTCGCCGCCATTTTTAGCCGTGACAACCAACGTCGGAAAAAGCAGATGAATGTGAAGGTGGCCGTAGAGCAGGCCGCGCTCGCCGGCCCATTTTTCTTCCGGCGCGCGCCAGAGCGTGCCGAAGCCCATGTGGATGACGCCCGAGCGCCGCCGCTCCCACTCAAAACCGCCCGAGGAGTGGCGGTCGATGCGGCTTGGACGGACGATCTTTGGATTGGTGCCGATGGCCGCCTCCCAGAGATAAAAAAGTCCGGGCCGGGGAAAGCACGGATACTGCGTGCGCCTGCTCTCTTCCAAAAGATCGCGCCAGGCGTCGCCGTAGGCCGCGCCGCCCGCGACTTTCACAACCTGCCCGGCTTCCAGCTCGGCCTGCACTCGCGGGAAGGCGCGAGAGAAGTGGCTCGTGGTGCCGGCCACGACTCCCGCGGCGTCTTCCTTCGCAATCAGCGGCGGCACGGGATGGCTGAAGAGATGGCCGTTGCGCGGCGTGGCAGAGAAACCGTAGCGGCTGCCGTCGTAATACTCTTCCCAATAGCTCCAGGTAAGATCCGTCCCTTCGGGGTCCGTGAGCCGCGCCCTCCCGCCGCGGGCGAACTCCCAGATCGGCGCCCAGGTTTTTTGATTGATGAGAAGGTGGAGATCGAGCGGATAGACCGTCGAGCGCTGCAACAGATGCTCCGCCCGGAGCCACGGAATCTGCTCGTAGCGGAACTCGGTCTTGGGAATCGGCCCGCCCTTGCCGTGGATCAAGAGATTGTAGCCGCGCCGCGCGGCAAAATCTTCGACGAAGGGAAATCCTTCCCAGCGCCGGGGATTATTCTCCCAGGGCTCGCGCCGCATGATGACGCGCACCTCGTCGAGAGAATCGAACTCGCGGTCGGGATCGCCCACGTCGAGCGTGAGGATATCGACGCGCGCGCCCTTGTCCCGCAGCGCCTGAGCGACAGCCTGCGGCACCGCAGGGTCGTATTCCCGGTCCACGGCGATCAGAACTTTATTGCCGGCGGCGGTTTTTCCATAGCCGACAAAGCCGACGTGGCTGTCGCGATTTTCCCTCCACCCCGCCAGCGCCTGAGCCATCGGCAGCAACTCTTTAACTGCAACCGTTCGCCGCGCCGTGCCACCACCCGCCTCGTCGGGCGCGTGGATGCCGACTTCTTCCTTCACGTCACACATGGACAATCTCCCGGCTTAAGTCCCGGCCGACGCCCGCCCGGGAGTCTCTCGGAGGGCCGATGCGTGGAACGCGCAGATGCAAGCGTAGCCAAGCAGTACTCTCACATCTTAGGAGCAGCGTAACATCGACGTATCGCATCGGCCCGGAGAGAGATTTCCAGGCGGGCTGACAGTAGATGGGCCTTTTTCATCGGCCCGTTAAAGCCCCAGCTCCTTTTGCGCCTGCTTGAGAAAACTCAAATCCACCTATCTCTCCGGCGGCGGCGCCGGCTCTTTCACCAACCCGTCTTGCACCTGGACCTCGACGTTGACCTTCAACCCCTCCAGCGTGACCGCGCCGTCGATCGGATAGACCCGGTTCTTCACGTAGTAGTCGATTCCCTTCTGGGCGTAGGGCGGCTTGAGCCCGAACTCCTTGGTCAAAAAATCCGCCGCTTGATCCGGCTGGTCGTAGATCCAGCGCATGCTGGCGATGTGCGCCTTGAGAAACTTGACGACCGCGGCGCGGTTTTTCTCGGCCCAGGCGGGATTCGCGGTGACGGCGTTGAACTGGTATTTAGGAATCACCTCAGTCGTATCGCCCAACCGGTTGAAGCCC